>CBDUFN010000276.1:0-3863 GCA_965366475.1 uncultured bacterium
GACAATCTGCGCAGGCATCACCAGGGTTGTGTGAAAGTGGAAGATCGTGACAAGAGATGCAGAGTGCACCATTGACACCGCCATTTGAGTAATCAGGAACGGTCGTAGGGTCAACAGTATAATCAAGAGTTACTGTTCCAACCGCGCCCAGCTTTGGAATATAAGTGGTTATTTCTTTGTTCAACATGTAGTAGTTCGGCGCGACTGCATCATATGCATGACCACCATGGCAGACCATACAACCCATATCATTGGCACCACCCATAGCATGACCTTCATAGATATGACAGGTCTGACAGATACCATTTGCTTTTAAAGGATCAAGAGCCTCAACAGCAGGGCCATTGGCTTTGAGAAGCAGGCCGTCACCAGCACCGGGAGCACCGGCAAAACCATCAGCCGTCAAAGAGTCTGAATCGGTGGCGTGAACGCCGTGACAAGTAGTACAAGAGATTGTGCCGTCAGGCATTAATTCAAGATCACCGGCATTTGGACCCGCTTCTGGGTCTGCAACATACTGGCCAGGGTTATCCGTAACAACTTGAGAATAGAGCATGCCGATAGGATGGCTCAGATAACCATGAGAACCACCACCAATATTGTAATCTGTATGACAAGCAAGACATAAGTCATTTGGTGTAAGCCGGCCTGTTTTGGCCGCGTCTTTAGGCATTAAAGTAGGGTTTGTCGCCCACTCACCATGTGGATCATGGCAACGAGAGCAAGCAACAGAACCAACCGTGGTACCGTAACGACTGGAAAGTAGACCACCAGTAGGCTCGCCAGCACCAGCGGCTGGATTATTAGACGTCGCGGCCCAGTTATGCGAGTTCTGATTTCCAGGAGCCGGATTATTACCGTATTGATTACTGGCATCACCGGAAGCAAACTTACCGCCGGACTTGACGGCAGCACTATAACCCTGAGGGTTACCAGCATTCATGGTCGTCGTATTAGACATGTTAAGGTCGTGGCATGTCAGGCAAATATTGCCACCACCTATTTCATTAAGAGTCTTTCCCTGGAGGTGGCAGTCTTTACAATTAAAATAATGCACACCAGGTCCAACTGCTAGAACCACTGACGGAACTAACAGCAAGAAAGACACGACTAACACAACAATCAATTTGGTTCTCATGGGCCTACTCCTAAAAGCGGAACACACATCATCATCTAATGAATAATAATTCAAAAAAATTCTTTATTTATCGTGACAGGCAAGACAAAGAGCACTGCCCGTATTTGGCGTAATCAAAAAGGGTGCGTAAGCAGTATCGGTAATATAATCAACGTGAGGGTCGTGACACGAAGAACACTCTACGTTCGAACCTGAGAAGAATCTCACGCCAGCTGCTTCAGCAATGGCTTGCGTCCGAAGGGTTCCGAATTTAGATCCCGCAGGTTGGTACTCATTCTCTTGCAGAACCAGATCGTAACTGAATGAAATTGGATGGTCATCCGACAGATCGCCAGTATCATTTGTGATGGCTTGCGATGCACCAATTCTGGACCCTGGACCACCGCTAAACAAATCGATAATTGGGTTATCAGGATCACCATTCAAAAAATCTACAATTGGGGTCACACGGTCGTTAGGGGTGTTAATCAAATGGTTGACTGAGATGCTGCCGTCCTGACATGACAAACAGAGTAGCGATTCGTCATTTGGTGTTCGCCCGATAGCGAGGGTCTGAATATAAGTACTCGGAGCATCATAATGAGACCAAGCTGAGCCAGGATCACTTCTGTTCCACAGAGGTCCAGTCAGGCTTCCAGCATGAGGTGTATGACAAAACACGCAAATTTGATCTTCATCAGTAGCATAAAAAGAGCTGCCGGCACTACCATCAGAGGGATCCACGCCCGTTGTCGAGAGGTTATGCAAGCCATTTGAAACGGCCTGCGTACCCTTTACCGCCCAAGCGTTTGTCGCTACGATCAGCACTAGAAAAACCACTATTACATTTAAAAGCTTCATCTTTACATCCTCAGTCGAGCCAAATATTAATAAGAATATCAGTCACATAAATTTGCGAGTTCAAGGGCCGACGTTTGAGCTGCGCCAGCACTCAACGTTGTCGCCAATGTTTCACTGGCAGCCGCAGCGGCAGTCAAATCACCAGCTTCAAGCAGAGCACCTACAGCGTTAACATCAGTCATATACTCTGGAGCCTCTTCGCTAACCAAAACCATCAAGGCCTCAACCTTATCTTGAAGAGCGACCATAAAGCTAACGACAGGCACTTCATTCTTAGCGACCATATAACTCAGGGCGCCACTACTGTCGCCTACCAGCAAGTCTTTACCGAATCCGTTCAAATCAACAGGGAAGGCGGCAAAAAGGGAACTTTTAGACAACTCAAACTGCTGACCCGCTTGATAAGTTCCATCAACCAGAGAGTAGAGCGTAGATGCACCACCTGACGTCAGCAACAACTCAAACTGACCATCCGCATCCCAATCAACAGAAGAAGGCACAACTGAGTCACCTAATTGAACCAATATCGTTCCAGCAGTCAACGCAGGAACCGAATCAGTACCCTGGTTCAGGAAGAGCAAGACCTGACCGGCAGCATTACCAACCAACAAGTCTTTAAGCCCATCACCGTTATAGTCGACAACAGCAGGAGCAGCATTGTTACCAACATTCAGTGTTTCACCAGGAAGCGCAAGGTCTGCACCGGCCGAAAATGCGGGGGCAGACTCGAGAGCATTATTTAGATAAAGTTTAACTGATCCATCTGCGAAACCAACAAGCAAGTCCTTACGACCATCGTTGTTCCAATCAGCCACAAAAGGAACAGAACCAGGCATCACCGGCAAGTCAAGAGAGACGCCCTGATCGAAAGACAATCGATTACGAGAAGTCATCTGCATATTAGCGAACAGAGTCAGCTGCCCTGACGCATCACCAACGAGCAAATCAAGGTCGCCATCGTTATCATAATCCACCACGAAAGGAGCAGCATTCCCTTCGACTGAAAGACCATCACGACCATTGATTCCCTTACGGGACGCATTTAAACGCTCAACCGCTTTAGCAGGAATCAACTCGGCATAAAGATCAACATTCTCGTCCTCAAGAACAGTTAACTGGGCTACAAAAGTTTCAAAACCAACACGTTCCACGACAACCGAAAAAGTCCCCGGGGTAAAGTCACGAAGCTCAAGAGGAGCAATCCCAACCTTCTTCCCGGCGTAGGCGTGATTTCCAGAGAAAGAAACGACCGCATCCGGCATATTCGCTGTAATCGTTAAAGAAGTTGTGTCATATACGAACTGTTTGAAAGCACTAGGCTCAGAAGGCAACTTGCCGCTATCAAGAGCAACAACACGCCACGAATAGGAAACACCATCCTCAAGCAAAGCGTAATCCTGCAAATCTCCTAGAACAAAAGCACTTCCATCTACAGCCTGAGTTGTTACGACATTAGCGAAAGCTTCGTCAGTTGCAACTTCAACCTTATAACCAACAACATAATCATTGGGGTCAGGGTCCAGGGTTTCCGTCCAAGAAAAAATTGCAGGACCGGCGACTGTGGCGTTATCAGCAGGAAGAAGTATTTCCGGCACACCAGGGGTCTCTGGCTTCACATTAACCGCAAAGCCGGCAGCAGCACTTGTTTCCGAAGACTCGTTCGCATCCAAAGCCTGAACAGTCCAAGAGTATGAAGCATTTTCCTCCAACTCGACCCCGGCCATAACAACACTTGTTGTTTCACCAACATCAGCAGCAACTTCATCTTGATAAATAACCTCATCACCTCGAACGAGCTTAACGAGGTAGGTTAGTTCATCGCCATCCAAATCACTGGAATTAGCAAAAACGAGAGGAGGTGTTACCGACGAGACCAAACTTCCAG
>CBDUFN010000277.1:0-3858 GCA_965366475.1 uncultured bacterium
TCAAAACGACCGGCGCATCCTGATGCATCTTCAGAAGCTTCTCCAGGCGTTGTCCAACAGCGAGAGTCACCACCTTCTCTTTGCTACCGTTCAAGCCGAGGGACCCGCTGTCTTCACCACCATGTCCTGGATCGATTGAAACAACCCACTTACTCCCGTCTGCAACGGGTTCTTTCTTACGCAACAGGAAAGCGAAGAGTCTATCGAGAGGGTCTTCACTCTTCGTCGGCGCAGGCGGATTATGATTTCGATAGTAAACCGGCTCGGTCAGTAAAGGAGCCAGTTGACGCAACAGAAAAACTTCGGACACCCGCAGCTTCCCGTCGATAAAACGCGGCCGGTGGGAAATCGGAATAAAGTTGTCGCCTAACTTAAGGAACTGACTTCCCGGCGAGATAATGGCTTGCCCGTGCGGGGTGCGGACCTTATAGACATGGGCAACAGAATTCCAAGCCCCTTCCAACTCCAGAGCAGACATGACGTCATCAATGGAAATGAACGCTGTCCCCTCTCGAAGGTAGACATCCTCAACAACCAGAGGATCGGCACCCGGGCGGCCTATTTCAACAAGAGCGTTTGCGGGAAGAGCAACCATCAAGAAAAGACTGATAATTGATATAAGTTGTAGTGTGAGGCGAAGCATGGCGCGTTTTATACTCCAGATGAGAAGGACGTGTCAACGTAGACACCCCCTAAGGTAGAACTAGTTTGCGACCAGCAGTTCCGGCTCGGTATGTTCACGCCCCAAGGCAGACAGAAGACGTCCGGCCAACTCGTATTCCAGTGCACCGAGACTCTTGCGTACTGAAGTCAGGGGACGAACCTGTCCACCAGCCGTCATACTATGGCCACCACCAGTGCCGAGGCCTTCGACAATCTTCTGCATCAGAACACCAGCATGTGTTTCCTTCTGGCTGGTACGCAAGGACAGAACACCCTCTTCCTGGTAACAACCTATACCAAGGACGATATCCACCCCTTCAACCCGCATCAGAAAATCAGCAATTTCTGCAACTATCTCAGGATGATCAATCATGTAAAGATTAAAAATAAGCGCATTTCCATAAATTTTGGCGTTCTTCAAACCCGTATCAAAGTATCTAAAATAAATACGAGACGATTTGGGTCGGGTAATATCATGAAGGATGCGATTGTTGCAAAGTGGCATCAGTTTCAGATAAGCATCACGATCTGACTTGGTCCAGTCACGACCGAGATCCTCTGTTTCGGACTTGATTGCATAAAAAAGGATCGTCGCTAGCTTGGTCGCAATCTTGACGTCCTGTGACTGCAGATATTCAAAGAGGATGCTTGCAGAAGCACCATATTCAGGACGGACATCAACCCAACGACAGGCTTGGGTATGTTCTTTCGGCTGGTGATGATCAATAACCAGATCAACACGTCGATCAACCGGGTAAGAGTTGTTACCTGTACCGGGTTGAGTGTCGACCATGCAAATGGCATTGAACGTATCAAGATCAAGTTCGTCAATCGCCTTCGCCTTGATCTCCAGTTCGTTGACCATGACCAGATTCTCACGCCGCCCGATGACACCACCAAAAGCAATCGTCGCTTTCTGACCAGTTTTGACAAGAATCAAATGTTGCAAAGCAACGGCTGCTGCAAGAGCATCCGGATCAGGGTGATCGTGTGTGACAATCAGTATCGATCCTTTACCACGCAGACCTTCTACGATTTCAGTAGAGAATTCTTCAGAATGAGATTTATTGTAATCGGTTTTGGAACTCATAGTTTCATACTTTCAAAAGCAAGGGCCACCGCAGCCTGTGGAGAATCCACGGTGATCGCACCGGCAATCTGCAGACCACCAGGCAGGACAAAAACTGGTTTGCCAAGTTTACAAGCAATGGCCGCCTCGGAAAGAGTGCCATACTCTCCTTCGACGGCAATCAACACGTCAGCCGTATGGGCAATGATCACGTTACGTGCATGGCCCATGTTGGTCGGAACAACGATTGTGACGTAAGCATTTGCAGCACTCTTGTCCGGCCCAGGCAGGAGACCAAGAACGTCTCCGCCGGCTTCATAGGCGCCTTTTGCTGCGGATTCCATAACTCCACCCAGACCACCACAGAGAAGAATTGCTCCGCGTGAGGCAATCGCCTCACCTACTCGTTCAGCCATGCGCAGCCCTTCAGAGGTTGGCTTAGCAGCACCAATAACACCAACAATCGGTTTACGTTTGTTGTTCATTGAGATCGTTCCGGTTGACGTAGCATTGAAATTCATGTGGGACGTTATTAAACCCCAGAAAGAAGAAAAACGCAAAAGGAGAACTCAACATAACATAAAGAATCATGCCTACAGAACATAACAGAGACAGGATTCCAAGAACAAAACATCTACGGAAGATAAAAAACTATTGAGCTGAACGATCAGCTTTCATCGACCCGTATCAGGCTCAAACAAATGGGCCGTTTCAGAAACCGGCTTGGCGTGACCTCATCATAAAATCAGAAGATCGACAGAAAAAGTTATTCATGAATTATCAAGATGTGCGATTCTAAATTCATTATGAATCCACTAGAACAACATCAAGAAACAATGAGTGACATCGCACAAGCCCCCTCTCCTTCGCAACTCTACCTGCTTGACGGATCGAGCTATATCTATCGTGCCTACTATGGATACAGAGATATAGCCACCTCTGCAGGCATACCGACCAATGCTATCTTTGGTTTCACAAAGATGCTCCTGACTCTATTGCAAGAGAATCGCCCTGATTACTTGACCGTCGTATTCGATCCACCGCGGGAAGAGACCTTTCGGCGCGACCTCTATCCTGAGTACAAAGCGAACAGAGATGCAATGCCGGAGGATCTGAGCGCTCAGATTCCACATATCAAAAGAATCCTTCAGGCACTCAACATACATACCCTGAAAGTTTCCGGTTTTGAGGCTGACGATGTCATTGCCACGCTGGCCAGGCAGCACTCCCAAACAGAAACAGTGGTCACAGTTGTCACTGGAGACAAAGACCTTCTGCAGATTGTTGATGAGAAAATCAACCTGCTCGACACGATGAAGGGAAAACGTTCTGGGCCCCAGGAAGTTATCGATCGTTTCGGGGTTTCCGCAGAGTTAGTTCCAGACATTCTTGGCTTGGCTGGCGACACGTCTGACAACATTCCCGGTGTTCCGGGGATTGGTGAGAAAACAGCGGCAGAGCTGGTACGCAGATTTGGCTCAATAGAAGACGTTCTTAAATGGAAGAACCTTGTCAGCGGCAAGAAGCGAAAGGAAAATCTTCTCAAATATGCAGATCAAGCCAGACTTTCAAAAATTCTGGCAACGGTCCGCTACGATATCGAATTGGATATCAGCCTTGCAGATCTCAAGTGTCAAGCACCGAACATTTCAGAATTATTACCTCTGCTACGCCAGTTCGAGCTCGAAGAGTTGGAGATTGCTTTTACACCGCCGTCACAGGGAGTTGTTGAGCTCTATAGTGACGGTTCAGGAAGGGATTCTGGACCGGGAGGGTACGGGGTTGTTTTGAGGTACGGTGAACATGAAAAAGAGATCAGTGGCTTTGAAGCTGCTGCGACATCTCAGCGGATGGAATTGATCGCGGCAATCAAAGGTCTTGAGGCCTTGTATAACGCGAGCAAAGTACATCTCTTCAGTGACTCACAGTATCTCGTTCAAGGAATGAATAAGTGGATTCATGGCTGGCGCAGAAACGGTCGACTGGAAGATCCGGAAGCTCTCGCCAATCAGGATCTCTGGAAACAGCTTGAGACTCTGGACAACAAACATCAAGTCACCTGGGAGTGGGTTCGAGGTCATTCAGGACACCCCTTTAATGAGCGATGTGACAAGCTGGCGAAAAAG
>CBDUFN010000278.1:0-3857 GCA_965366475.1 uncultured bacterium
TGTGACCGAGGATAACTTTTCTCTCGCTATCATCCCGCACACTTTGTCCATGACGACGTTGCAGGATCGAAAACTCGGAGATGAAGTTAATGTTGAAACTGACCTGATAGGAAAGTATGTCGCACGCTTCGTGGGTCAAAAAAACTCTGAAAAACCACAAGGTATGACGATGGATGTCCTTGCCAAGCATGGATTTTTGTGAGATATTTTCAAGTCTTGCTAAACAACTAGACTCTTAGGAATTTATATGCCGTTAGATCGCGTTAAAGATGCACTCGAAGACATTCGCCAAGGCAAAATGGTCATTCTCGTTGATGATGAAGATCGTGAGAATGAAGGTGACCTTTGCATGGCTGCAGAGATGGTTACACCAGAAGACGTTAACTTCATGGCTAAAGAAGGCCGTGGCCTGATTTGTCTCACCTTAACGGAAGACCGCGCAGACCATCTTGGCTTGCCGTTGATGGTTCAGGAAAACTCCTCCTCTTTTGGAACCGCATTTACCGTTTCAATCGAGGCAAGAAGAGGCGTGACCACCGGCATTTCAGCTGCTGACCGTGCTCATACCATCCAGGTTGCCATTGCTGATGAAACAACAGCTCATGATTTGGCTCGCCCCGGGCATATCTTTCCCCTCCGTGCAAAAAATGGTGGGGTTATGGTTCGTGCCGGTCAAACGGAAGGCTCCGTGGACCTTGCGCGGATGGCCGGTTTGAAAGCCTCTGGTATGATTTGTGAAATCATGAACGATGATGGCACCATGGCTCGTATGCCACAACTTAGAGAGTTTGCTGAAAAGCATAACTTACGAATTGTGACCATTGCAGATATGGTTGCTTATCGAATGCGCAAGGAATTGCTGATTACTCGTGCTGCTGAGACTCGAATTCCAACCCGTTTTGGCGGTGAGTTCCAAGCGATTGTCTATGACAATGACGTTGATGATTGCCAACACCTTGCTCTTTATAAAGGTGATATCAAGCCTGATGAGCCAGTGCTGGTCAGAGTCCACTCTGAATGTCTAACCGGCGATGTCTTCAGCTCTGAGCGCTGCGATTGTGGAGATCAATTGCATGCTGCAATGGGAATGATCGATGAGGAAGGCTGCGGCGTTGTTCTGTATATGAGGCAGGAAGGCCGTGGAATTGGCCTGGTTAACAAACTGAAAGCCTATAATCTTCAAGACAACGGTCACGATACTGTTGAAGCTAATGAGGCCCTTGGCTTTAAAGCGGACCTTCGTGATTATGGTATCGGCGCACAAATGCTCAGTGATCTGGGGATTCGTAAAATCCGCTTGTTGACTAACAATCCTCGCAACATTATCGGTCTTGAAGGCTATGGCCTCGAAATTGTTGAGCGGGTAGCCATTGAAATGCCGGCCAACAAATGTAATATAAAATACCTTAAGACCAAGCAGCAAAAACTTGGTCATCTACTTGAGAATTTATAATTTCGAAACTGCCTACTCCGAACTACGTTTTACGGGAGATTAGTGATGCCAAAAATTATCGAAGGAAAACTTGATGCCAAAGGCTTACGTGTTGGTCTGTTGGTAAGTCGCTTCAACAGTTTTATCAGTGATCGGCTTGTTGAAGGTGCTATCGATGCATTGCTTCGTCACAATGCCGACAAGGAAGATATCAACGTGGTGCGAGTTCCTGGCGCATATGAAATACCCCCAGCAGCCAAGCAGATGGCTGATTCTGGTCGTTATGATGCGATTGTGTGTCTCGGCGCTGTCATCCGCGGAGCAACGCCTCACTTCGATTATGTGAGTGCTGAGGTTTCCAAAGGGGTTGCCAGTGTCTCTCTTGATTCCGGGATTCCTGTCGCTTTTGGTGTCTTAACGACAGACACCATAGAGCAGGCGATCGAACGAGCCGGCAGTAAAGCCGGAAACAAAGGCTTTGATGCCGCAATGGCGGCCGTTGAAATGGCCAATCTTTATAAGGCTCTATAATACACAATGGCAAGTGGTATAAGACGTCAAGGCCGAGAAATGGCCATAAAAGTACTTTACAGCCTCGCTGATCATGAGGGTGGTTCTCTGGATTTTGTTCTTGGAGACTTCTGGAAGAATTTTCAGTTCCGCAATGATGTTCTTGGTGATGCAGTTGAAGATGATTCTTCACCGCAACGCCCCGAAGTCATCAAGTTTGCTGAGACCTTGGTCTCTGGCGTTGCTGAAAACCTAGAGGCCATTGACTCGGATCTCAAGTCCTACTCAACCAATTGGGCTCTTGATCGCATGGCCAGAGTTGATCTTGCTATCCTCCGTTTGGCTTCATATGAGTTGATACATTGTCTCGATGTTCCTCATAATGTTGTTATTAACGAAGCCATCGAGTTGAGTAAACGTTTCGGCACAGAAGAGTCTCCGGCTTTTATCAACGGCGTGCTGGATCACCTCGCTAAACAGTATCGAAAAACATCATAATGATTCCCTTGGAGCGAGTAGACCAACCCGCGGATTTGCTTGCAGCAGACTCTGTTGTGGTTCTCTATTTCGCTGACAGAAAGCCGCTAGAAGGTCCGGCGGCTCTTCTTGATTGGCGCTTTGATGGTCAGTTGACCCGAATGCTTCTCGATGGAGATATTCAGGGTAAGGCTGGCGAACACGTTATGTTGCAGAACAATGGCAAGCTAAAAGCTGACTGGGCTCTTTTTGTTGGCGGTGGTAAATGGGATGGTCTTTGTGAAGAGACCCATGCTTCGCTTGTTAGACATATGGTGAGTGTTGCATCTCAAGCCGGGTTTCAGGACATTACCTTGGTGTTTATGCCACATGAAGATTCTCCGGTAGAGGTTTTACACAAACAGATTGAGAGTGCTTTGGCCAGCGATGGTAAAGGTCTTCGAATTTGTCGATTTTGCTGTGATGAAACCATGGCTGCTTAAGAGCGAATATATTTAGATTTTCTCAGTTTTCTTAAAAGGTAATCTGTTATGCAAAGTGTCAAGGTTGGATTGCTTGGTTTCGGTACAATAGGAACCGGCGTTGTTAAAGTTATTCAGCAGAACTGTGACTTATTGGCCAGCCGTCTTGGTGTAAAGATCGAACTGGCGCGCATCGCTGATCTCGATACAACAACAGATCGTGGCGTGGTCCTTGCTCCTGGACTCCTTACTGATGATGCTCAGGCTTTGTTGAATGATCCTGAAATTCAGGTTGTTGTCGAACTAATCGGCGGTTATGAGCCTGCTCGCACTTTTGTCTTACAGGCTATTCGCAACGGCAAACATATCGTGACTGCGAATAAGGCTCTGTTGGCAATGCATGGCGAAGAAATCTTTTGCGCGGCAGAAGAAGCGGGTGTCGATGTTTTGTTTGAAGCTGCAGTCGGTGGCGGCATCCCAGTCATCTCTGCCATCAAGGAGAATCTTGGAGCCAACAACTTTTCGGCTTTGTATGGAATATTGAATGGCACTTGCAACTATATCTTGACGGAAATGGACGAAGCCGGAGAGAACTTCTCTGATGTTTTGGCCGATGCACAAAAGCAAGGCTATGCAGAAGCTGATCCGACCTTTGATGTTGAAGGCGTTGATACCGCGCATAAACTGGCGTTGTTGATCAGTCTTTGTTTTGGCACAAAGATCAATTTCGATGATATCTATACGGAAGGGATCAGTAAGGTCACAGCTCTCGATATTGAGTATGCCCGTGAGTTTGGATACAAACTTAAACTCCTTGCCATTGGCAAGCGTGATGGCGACAAAATCGAAGCTCGTGTTCATCCCACAATGATTCCGAAAGATTATCCTCTCGCAGCAATTAATGGTGTTTTCAACACTGTTCGTCTTGTCGGTGATTTTTCTGGTCCGGTGATGTTGTCAGGTTATGGAGCCGGAAT
>CBDUFN010000279.1:0-3836 GCA_965366475.1 uncultured bacterium
CCCTTTAGGTCCTCTTCAGTTCTGACGAAGTGATATGTTGGTGCCGTAACTCGTGATTGACAGCTTAATCGGTTGGTCAGTCAGAACAATAAAGAAACAACACAACAGAAAGGGCCTCAAAAGAGGCCCGAGTTCTGTAAATCAGATAATCCCCTCATAAGTCCCACTCAGGGCGATAACTGTTACGGTGCTTCAACAAAGAAATAGCCCTCCGCAAGGAGAAGGCATTTTTGCATACTTTTGCTGCCGGGCAACAAGTATGGCGTCTGGCGGTACGCAAACCGCCGGTTTCATTTTTGCTTTACATGAATGTAAAAGTGCAAAGGTTTAGAGGCTGTTGTTCTCAAATTACGAACAAACAAATTGTTAACAAACAAAAACAAGCCCCAAATCTCTCAGTAGGGTTGGACAACGCTCTGAAAAGGATTGGGACTTTTGACTTTGACCTGTTCTGCTTATTCCCAAGGGACACTTATTTCTCTGAACTGTTGTCTCTTTGGATAAAATCTGCAAGGCGGAGTAGTGCCCCTTGTTGAGTTGTGATTGCGTTATAAGGGCACAGTTCCTGACAACAGAAGCAGCGTATGCAGCGGCTGTAGTCAATGTGAACGCCTTTGTCATCCAAAACCATAGCTTCTGGTGGGCAGTGTGTCACACAGTGACCGCACCTCTGACATTCATTTGTGATGTTCGGCTTTGCGGTAATGGAGTTTTTAAGGAGATTCTTAACCGGTGTCGGCAGTCCGAAATTGATGTCAGAGTTTTTTGCCGGTCGAAATCTGGTCGTTATTAAGTCGGCCAACGGGGTTCCGTAAAGAGTTATTTCATCGCTCGACAAACCTGCTCGACCGGTGTCTCTGGCAACTTTTTGTGTCCAAACACGCTGTTCAGGAAGGCTCACCATCGAGGATGCAATCGTATCCAGTGCTATCGGGTGAGGTGAGGCAAGGACTGCGCCCAGTTGTACCGGGTCGCCGTTGCCTGGGCCATTGCCTTCCATGCCGACAACTGCATCCATAATAGACAGGGCCGGGGGGAAACGCTCCGCCAGTTCCAGAAGCATGAGTGCGAAGAAGGCTTTGTCGGTGCCTGCTTGAAGATGCAGGCGAACTTTACGCATACCAACGACCAGGCCAAAAAGATTCTTGACGGCTCCGGTATAACCCATCATCTGATGTGTTTTGAGCTTTGGCAAGTTGATGATCACGTCGGCATCCAACGCTTCACGGGCCACTTCCAAATGATGGAACGTTCCGGCTTCAAGGCTGATCGGCACAGATTCCTCGAAGCGGGCAAAGTGCGCTCCTGTTGCTTCGACAACATCAAGAATCCCACATTTCCGCGCTACACTCTCAGGCTTTCCAAGACCGGGGGAATCTCCTACGCTCACATTCCCACCTGATTTTTGGGCCATCAGGATGACTTGCCGTACAATCTCTGGATGAGTGGTGACAGCTTTCTCTGGTGCTTTTCCGGCGAGAAGATTGGGTTTGATGAGAATGGATTGGCCCGGTTTGACAAAATGATCCATGCCGCCCAAAGGCTCAAGGAGTTGATACAACGCCTCGGCGACTCTGCCTGGATCGTAGTCCGGTAAACTTTGCAGGGAAACCGGTTGGTTCATTGAGCAACAACCTGGACGAAGACCTGCCGCTGACGAGGTCCATCAAATTCACAGAAATAAATGCCTTGCCATGTGCCGAGTTGTACTTCTCCGCGGCTGATGATCAACGTTTCACTCGCACCGAAGAGGCTGCTCTTAAGATGAGCGGCACTGTTGCCTTCAAGATGGTGATAGTTGTCCTGCATTGGAACTATCTTATTGAGTGCCATGATCATGTCCCGACAGACATCTGGATCGGCATTTTCATTGATTGTGATTGCCGAGGTCGTGTGAGGTGTGTAAACGATCGCCAAGCCGTCCTTGATCTTTAACTCTCTGATGGCTTTGAAAACTTCAGAGGAGATGTCGACCATTTCAATCTGGCGAGTGGAGTTAACCTGAATGGTTTTCATGGAGAGATGCTGTTCACTGTGTCGACAACCGTTTGTAGTGAGCGTGGGTGAAAGAGTAGGGCGGTATGACCCATGCCATCGAGTTCGATCAGCTGCGCTCCCTCCATCTTGGCAGATTCTGTCGGCAGAACAATATTGTCGTAACGGGTGTAAATCGAAGTGGCGGGGGTTCCTTGGGGCCATGCGATACTGTTGAACTCACGTAGAAATGTAGAGCCGGGCAGAAGGCTCTTGCCCATGGATGACAAGGCAAAGGGAGCAAGCTTTGAACCGTGGTGCGGTGACCCCAGTGTCACCATGCCGTGAACGTATGCAGCCCCCCCACGGTTCTGCACGTAGTTACGCGCAATGATTCCGCCCATGGAGTGGCCGACGAGGATAACTTTGTCGACCTTGAGCTTAATTCTCATTTCATCTACTTTTTTAGCTAACTCTTCTGTGAGTGCCTCAAGGTCTCGCCATGGAGGGGTATTGATACTGATTGTCTGCTGGTATCCGGCTGTATGCAAACGGTGCTGCAACCAGACAAGGCATCCACGGTTTTGAAAAAGACCGTGCAGAAGAATAACCGGGGGGCGTGTGCCTCTATCTATCTGCGGGAATTTTGGCTGAAACCAACCGAGAGGTCTTAATAGCAGGGTCAGTAAGAGACACGCCGTTTCCTGAATTAAAAGCCAGATGGCGATAAAAACGCCACGCGTCGTGAAGCGGCGGTCGATCAGGTCCGGTCGCGAATTGGCGCGTTCATACCAAGCGACCGTGTAGCTCATCAAAACCGTTAAAGCAACCGCGCTGATCGATATTTTAAGTAGAAATAAAATCAGGGAGAGAAGTATTGTCATAGTGGAAAGATTATCTCACGCAGGTATGAGGTCGTCAATGTTGGAATAGAAAGATAGATTTAATTGTCGACAATTTTTGTTACATTCTGTCTTGTCAGTCCTGTATTCTATAGATCCCTACAAAAGAGGCAGACTATGCAAAAGATGATCGACTGCTTTGCCAGGTATCTGGCTGTTGAACGCAACCTTTCACCACACACTCAATCGGCTTACCTGCGCGATCTCAAAGAGTTTCAAAGCTTTTTAGAGCAGCACGGTGAAGCGGATCAGAACGCCTTGGTGAAGCTCGACAGCTTTTTGCTGAGGCGTTACCTTGCGGAGTTGCATAAGCGTAATCAGAGAACGTCGATTGCCAGAAAGCTTTCAACACTGAGAACTTTTTTTCGTTATCTCGTGCGTGAAGGCTTCTTGCCTAATAATCCTGCCGAGGGCCTTTCGACCCCCAAATTGAACCGTTATTTACCCAAAACGCTCTCTGTTGATGAAGCGACTGCACTCATGGAAAGAGGCTATGGTAATACGCTTCTCGATCTTCGTGATCGTGCCATTGTCGAACTCTTCTATTCGAGTGGGCTGCGTGTCAGTGAGTTGACCGGTTTGGATGTTGGCGCACTGGATCTTCGTGACAACCTTGTTCGCGTGCTTGGTAAAGGCCGTAAAGAGAGAATTCTTCCTGTTGGTCGCAAGGCCCATGAAGCTTTACGGAATTACCTCGAGGCCAGGAATATGCCAGATTCCGAGCAGCCTCTCTTTGTGAATGCGCGGGGAGGGCGACTGACCCCTCGGAGTGTTCAACGTAACCTGAAAACCCGACTCATCAAGGCTGGTATTATCAAGGATATCAGTCCGCATGCGTTGAGACATTCTTTTGCCACCCACCTGCTCGATGGGGGCGCCGATCTGCGTGCCATTCAAGAGCTCCTCGGTCATGCCTCTCTTTCCACGACACAGAAGTATACCCAAGTCAGCGTCGACCAG
>CBDUFN010000280.1:0-3805 GCA_965366475.1 uncultured bacterium
AGAGACGGTCCTTGAGGTTGGTACGGGATCTGGATATCAAGCCGCTGTGCTTGCATTGCTTGCTGACCGGGTATTTTCTTTGGAAAGAATTCCTTCGTTGGCTCGTGGTGCTCGAAAAGCCCTTGATAATAGTGGCTTCAGTAAGGTTAATATACGTCTTGCCGATGGGACTCTCGGATGGAAACAGATGGCTCCGTTTGATGCTATTGTCGTTACAGCAGGGGCCCCAGAAGTGCCACAAGAGTATCTTGCCCAGCTTGCTGTCGGGGGTCGATTGGTTATACCGGTTGGGGATCGTCAAGATCAAGTTTTGATGCGCATCACACGCGTTAGTGATGATGAATATAAAGAGGAGAAGATGCTGGGCTGCCGCTTTGTCCCTTTAATTGGTAGTCATGGCTGGAAATAATTCATGCGATTAATACGTAGACTCTACGATTGGGTATTGCACTGGGCTGAAACTCCGTATGGTGGGCCAGCTCTCTTTTTGCTTGCCTTGATCGAATCTTCTATCTTTCCGGTTCCGCCAGATGTGCTGCTGATAGCACTCTGCATTGCTTTACCTTCGCGTGCCTGGCGATTTGCGTTGCTGGCTTCTGCAGGCTCTGTGCTTGGAGGCTTACTCGGATACGGTATTGGGTGGGGAGCTTGGCCCCTGGTCAACGAATTCTTCTTTCATTACATCCCAGGGTTTACACCTGAAGTCTTTTCTAAGGTGCAGGGTCTTTTTTCAGACTTTGGCTTCTGGGTCGTTTTTACCGCGGGCTTTACCCCCATTCCTTATAAAGTTATTACTATTGGTTCCGGTGTCTTCCAGATCAACCTTGTGATCTTCTTTGTCGCCTCCTTGGTGAGTCGAAGCCTACGTTTTTTTCTCGTCGCCTGGTTGTTACATCGTTATGGTCCGGGAATACGTGAGTTTATTGATCGCTATTTTAATCTACTCAGTGTCGTTTTTATCGTTTTGTTACTTGGTGGTTTCCTATTGTTGAAATATGCTCTCTGATGTAGGACACTCCTTATAGAATGCGGTTGGCTGGCTTTTGTTAACGTCTAACGATGTGTGTCTGATGTCTCGATTTGCCCTGACAAATATTCTGATCATTACGCTTTGCAGCTTTGTATTATTAGCTGCTTGTGCGCCTTCAGGTATCTATCACACAGTGAAGCCTGGTCAAACCCTTTATCGAATTGCCCGTACATACAAAGTTGAAGAAGGGCGCCTCGCTCGGATCAATCGGATCAAAGACCCAACACAGCTTAAGGCCGATCAAAAACTGTTTATCCCAGGAGCGACACATTTACGAACTGTCCCTTCGACTTCAGTCAGTAACTTGAAATCAACACCTTCAGCAAAGCCTAAGAGTCCGGTCAGGAAGACAGCTAAGAAGACCACGAAAAATAGCGTAAACACCTCTAATAAAGCAACTGTGGCTAAAAAGACGACAAAGAACAGTGCAAAACCTGCCAAAGGGATATTTGCCTGGCCCGCTAAAGGCAGGATTCTAAACAATTTCGGTAAACAAAGTCAGAAGGTCTATAAGGGTATTGAGATTGACTTGGCTAAAGGATCTGCAGTGAAAGCTGCAGCCTCAGGCAAGGTAATTTATAGTGGCAATGCAATTTCCGGGTATGGGAACCTTGTTATCCTGGAACATTCCAACGAATATTTCAGTATTTATGGTTATAACCAAAAAAACCTTGTCAAGCTTGATGACCATGTTGGTCAAGGAGAGAAGATCGCGTTAAGCGGTTTGCCACCAAATGGACAAAGTGCGCGACTTCATTTTGAGATTCGTAAAGGAAAGTCTGCCGTAAATCCGATTTTATACTTGCCTTAGGGTAGTCGCTAAATTAGACTCTTTAGCGTACTTAACTTAAAGAGATTAATGCCATTTTCCGTTGTTATAGATTCTTATATTTCTATGAATAAGGTGTTCTTGTCATGAATGATGTATTGCAGGACAGCGAAAAAGTAGAGCTCGAAGACGACGTACAAAAAGCAACTCTTGCGAGTGAAGAAGAGCCCAACACTGCCACTCTTGCCGCCGTTGAACGAGAAGAGAAAGAGAAAGAATCAACCGAAGATTACGAAGACTTTGCGATGGATGCGATCAAGCTCTATCTAAAAGACATTCAAAAAACCAATTTACTGACAGCTGAAGAGGAAAGGGCACTCGCTCGTCGCATTGACGATGGAGATATGGCTGCCCGCGACCGTATGATCGAGTCGAATCTTCGTCTGGTTGTCAAGATAGCCAAGCGTTACATGAATCGCGGTTTGCCCTTCCTCGATCTTATAGAAGAGGGCAATCTTGGCCTGATTAAAGCTGTCGAACGTTTTAAGCTTAGCAAGGAATGTCGTTTTTCTACCTACGCAACCTGGTGGATTCGTCAATCCATCGAACGAGCATTGGTCAACCAGAGCCGCACGATACGTTTACCGGTTCATGTTTCTGATGACATCAATAAACTTATTAAAATTACACGTGAGCTAGTGCGTGTTTACAACCGTGAACCTCAGGTCAAAGAGGTTGCTGAGGCGATGGGAGTCGAACCGCAATACGTTCGCCGTCTGATGGTCTTACTGAAGAAAACCTTTTCCATAGAGCATCCTATGGGAGAGAACAGTGATTACAGTCTTATTGATACCATTGAAGACACCACCATTGTTAACCCTCTGGAGCTTGCTGAGTGGCTCAACAAGTACCGTATCATTGCTGACTTATTGGCAACGCTCAACGACAATGAGAAAGAAATTATCGCCCTCCGTTTTGGCCTCGATGACCGTGATCCGCAGACTCTCGATACAATCGGCCGTCAGTTTGGCGTAACTCGCGAGCGTATCCGCCAAATTGAGGCAAAAAGTCTGGAAAAGCTACGCACACTCCTTGCCGAACGTGATTTAACACCTGAAGAGGACTGAGAATGGAAGAACTCAAAAGAATTATTCGAGACATCCCTGACTTCCCTAAAAAGGGAATTGTCTTCAAAGACATAACAACCTTGCTCTCCGATGGTCGTAGTTTTCATCGTATGATTGATTTGATTGCGCATCGCTATGTTGGCAAGCGTATTGATAAGATCGTTGGTGTTGAAGCCCGTGGTTTTGTCCTTGGATCAGCACTGGCATACAAGTTAGGCCTTGGTATCACCTTGGTTCGTAAGCCTGGCAAACTTCCTCATAAAGTCCGTCAGATCACTTATGACCTTGAGTATGGCACTGATACACTTGAAATTCATGAGGATGCTTTTGATAAAGGTGACAAGGTTATTATTGCTGATGACCTTCTGGCCACAGGTGGGACAGTCTCTGCAGTAGTGAAACTCGTTGAAGACCTCGGTGCTGAAGTTGTGGAATGTGCCTTTATGGCAGAGTTGGACTTTCTTGAAGGCCGTAAGCGTTTACCCGAAGGGAAGGTTTACAGTCTACTCAATTTCTAGTTTTTAACACAGACTATGGCCCCGTAGCTCAGCTGGATAGAGCAACCGCCTCCTAAGCGGTAGGCCAGGCGTTCGAATCGCCTCGGGGCCGCCATTTATACAGCCACCTGCATATGCGGTGGCTGTTTTGTTTTCAGTTTCGCCGGCATTCGTGTTCTGCATGTTAAAGGTGTGCGGAATATTATTTGTTTCAGGACCGTTGATCAGGTCAGCGAGAAAGCATTCAAGGTCGTGTTTAGGAACACTCTTGTTGATGAAGAGAAACTCTATGGTGCATACCTAACCGAAATATGCTCTTTGGGTAAGCACAGTCTCACACGTAAATAAATTTTGATTCCAAATGAATTGTGGGCCTTTTTGT
>CBDUFN010000281.1:0-3766 GCA_965366475.1 uncultured bacterium
CGGGAGTCGTGAAATCGAGAGTGATTTTCGATTGGTTGCAGCGACCAATCGTGATCTTGATCAGATGGTGAAGTCAGGTGATTTTCGCGAGGACTTGCTGTTTCGGCTTCGTTCTTATGTGATTGAACTTCCGCCACTACGAGAAAGACCTGAGGATTTTCAATTGCTGGCCCGTTACTATGCTGATCGCTTCTGTGATCGTTATGGCCTTCCACCTAAAGGCTTTTCTCCCGATTTTATTAACACACTCCGTGCTTATCCCTGGCCAGGGAATGTCCGAGAGTTTGTTCATACAATGGAGCAGACTTTGGCTTCAGCACGTTATGAATCAACCCTGTTTCCCAAGCATCTACCGACCAGTATCAGAGTAAAAGTGACCTGCGATTCGGTTGCACATGAGCATGATTTTGACGTCACGCTAGGCAATGGAACTATCCATAATTTGCCGAAGCTGCATGATTATCGTGACGCTGTTTATAACGAAGCAGAGAAGAGTTACCTGCAAGACCTGTTGACCCTCTCAGACCAGAATATTGCTGAAGCTTGTCATCTTTCCGGATTATCACAATCCCGCCTGTATGCCTTAATGAAAAAGCACGAAGTGACCCGCACTAAATAATCTTCAACGATTCCTCCGCTGTCGCAGGAAAATTCTTGCGTGACAAGAATTTCTATTGCTTGAAGGTGCTCTTGGTTTGTTGTTGTGAGAACTTTAAGTAGCTGATCCGACGTTGGTTTGTGTTGATCTGTTATTTTTGGCACAGCTGATGCTCTATTGGAGTGCTAAAGGCATAAACGCATTTTTATCAATAGGTGATAGAGGTATGGAACCAAAACGTTCAGAGCGTCTGCAGGTTTCAGATTTATCAAAGTTGAAACGGCCATCAAGGGTTGATGTAGAGGAGCGGGGAGGCAGCCTCCATGTCAATGTGGAGCTTCCTGGTGTTAGCGCCAGTGAAATCGATGTCAGAATCTCTGATGATTTACTCAATCTTTGTGCTGAGCGAGAGTTGCAAAACTCGGTAATCTCTCGTCATATCGATAACCGCTTCGGTGACATTATTGGTGGCAGCCAAAGTCTTTCAGATTGTTTGAGAACGCTACTTGAGGCTGCAGCAACTGACGCCAGTGTCTTGCTTTGCGGCGAGACCGGTACAGGTAAAGAACTTTTCGCCAGAAAGATTCATAAAAACAGCACCAGGGCTCGTGGTAATTTCGTCGTTGTTGACTGCACCGTTCTCCCGGAATCGATCGTTAGCAGTCTTCTTTTTGGGCATGAAAAGGGGGCCTTTACCGGGGCGGATGAAACAGCTGAAGGGCTGATACGGCAAGCACATCGTGGGACCCTCTTTCTTGATGAGGTCGGTGAATTGTCGTCAATTCAGCAGAAGGCTTTTCTGAGGGTGTTGCAGGAGCATCGTTTTAGACCTATCGGTCACAGTACAGAAATTCACAGTGATTTTCGATTGGTTGCCGCAACCAACCGTGACTTAACCCAGTGCGTTGCTCGAGGCCAGTTCCGCCAAGATTTGCTCTACAGATTGCAATCATACAAAATCTATCTGCCACCATTGCGCAGTCGCTCTGAGGATATTAATGCCTTGGCCCTTTATCATGTGTCTCGCTTGTGTAAAAGATACGGTTTTCGGCCTAAACAACTGACTCAAGAGCTACTCCGGACCCTTTCTCTCTATCACTGGCCAGGTAATGTCCGTGAATTGATTAACTCATTGGAACATGCTCTTTTTATCGCTCAGCAGGAAACGGTTCTTTTTTCACAACATCTCCCTCAACCTATTCGCATTCATGTTGCCAAGTCAGCATTCAATTCACGTCGTATCAGTGACCTTAATTCGCCTGCTTACACCTCTGATAACTTGCCTTGTCTACAAGATTTCCGAACTGGAATTTTCAGCCTGGCAGAAAAACAATATCTGGCCAGTCTTGTTCAACAAGCAGGTCCGGATGTCAAACAAGCGTGTCAACTGTCGGGCCTGTCCCGATCACGTCTATATTCCCTCTTGAAAAAACACCAGATCGCACTTCACTAGCTCTCTCTGTTTGTCGCTGCAACATTCCTGTCTGATCATAATCTTCCTGTTCAATAGGACAAATTCCTGCTCGGCAGGAATGTCGCAAAAGGTTTTTACCCCTTCTTTTTTAGGTAAGTGTCTGAATTCTATAAATAAATGTCTATTTCACGAAAGAGCCTTACTTGGTATGCCGGTTGCTCAATAGATAGGACAACAAGAACAACTCAAATACTTAAGGAGGCTGTTATGAAACCCATTTTATTGAACACCCTGATCATCGTTGTTGTTACAACCGGCACCGCCATCATCCCGTTGGTCGGAGGTGCATCACTGGGCAGTGAGCCATTGCGGGGCATTTTCTTCGCGTTTGTCTCCGCCATCATTGCGATCCAGTTGATCCCGGCCGTTATGTTGCTTGGCGGTCTGCTTAAGGCGGTCTTTGGTGGTGAAGAAGAAAAACAGAAAGGCTGATGCAGGCGCATATGACGCCGGTATTCATGTCTTTGAAGAGGGTCGAGGTCAACATGTCAGAACTTAAAGTTATCATCGCTGAAAAAAATCACGTTAGTCGCACAAGGATAGCTCAGGTGCTTGCTGACAAAGCTTATACCGTGGAAACAACCGGGTCGGCAGCTTACTTGATGCGCAACCTTCTGCATGGAGATTTATCCGTTGTGGTTCTTGGTGACGGGCTGGAGGAAGGCTTGTCGGTAGCGACTTTAATCCCTCTGTTGAAAAGCTGTGACCCATATTCAACCATTATTCTGGTTGGTGATGAAGTGTCTCTTGCCGACGAACTTAAGGTCTGCCAACAGGGGATCTTTTATCGCACAAACCGCCCAAATTGCGACTTGGGGTGGGACGAACTGCAACTGGCCGTTGAGTGCGCCTGTAATAAGAGAATGCTCAAAACCAGGTCTCATTACTCAACGCTGAAACAACTCAAGAGTTTGAGTCCTCTTAATTAAAAGGAGAGTGGAAATGAAAAACAAATTAGCAATCATGATGGTGTTTGTCGCTCAGTTCGGTTTGGCTACGAATCTTATGGCTGCAACAGGTGTTAGGGAAGATACCAGTATGTTTCTGGTCTGGGCTTTTTTGGGAATGTGCGCCCTGATCGTGATCGTGCAGTTGTTGCCAGCAATGTTGCTGACTTTTGGGTTGGTGAGGTCGCTTTTTGGCAGCAGCAAGCAGAGTCCGGTAAAAGTGCCGGCAGGCGATAGCAAATAGTTGGTCTACCAATGCAAGTGAACGCTAAAGAAAGGGAGGTTGTCATGAAAATCGGGTTGAAGCTTATCGTGCTATGGATCTTAAGTCTGGCTCTGTTCATCAGTACTGCTGTTGCAACCTGGTTGACCATGGATGTGATGGAAGGCCTCAGCGGCTTGACGATTCGTTTTTTTCTTGGTTACTGCGGGCTCATCGTCGTGTCTCAGGTCTTTGCTGCACTCACCGCAATTCGTCAACTCTTTCAAGATGTTACCGAAAAAAAGCCAGAATCAGTCAGAGTCTCGTTACGCTGATCTTGGCTGACTCGTAAATTTAAGGGGATCGATATGATCATGCGAATATTTAATCAGGTTAAACAAGTAGGGACACTTTTGGCAGTTTTGGCGTTCATGCCGGTGATGGTTGTTGCCATGGAAAGCAGTGAATGCCTCGACTGTCATGGTGATGCCGAAATGGTTGGTGACGAGCTTGTGATTGAAGCTTTTGCTTTTGACCACACCGCT
>CBDUFN010000282.1:0-3736 GCA_965366475.1 uncultured bacterium
TCGACACCAATCTTGGCCGTTACCTGGTTGCTGAAAACGGTGGCTGGGCGATTCGCTTTCATCGTGATGCTTGTGGAGACCTTGTTTTGACGCAAGCTGATCTGCGTAATTTCCAGTTGGCCAAGGGGGCGGTGTTGGCGGGAGTTCAAGTGCTTCTGCAGCGAGGTGGTTTTACGCCAGAGAAGGTCTCCGAAGTTTTGGTGACCGGCGCTCTTGGAACAGCTTTGCCCGTTGAGGTTCTGAAAAGGGTTGCCTTGCTACCTGAGGCCATGTTAGATAAAACCTCTTTTATCGCAAACGGTGTGCTGGCGGGCTTAGAGGCCTACTTGGTCGACAAAGACGGGCGGCGGCGGTTGGATGCTTTGACAAAGACGATTCAGTCTTTTCCTCTCTCTGGAACACCGGCTTTTGAAAAGCTTTTTCTGACGGCTCTGGAATTCTAACGATCCATTAAGAAACATGATTCATATATTTTGTCCCTTTAGGTCGATTCAAACGTAAACCCACTAAATACTCAAGAGGTTCTGAAATGGCTGTCATTAAACGTGCACTGATCAGTGTTTCTGACAAAACCGGCATCGTCGATTTTGCCAAGGAATTGAGTCAATATGGCGTGGAGATTCTTTCCACAGGTGGCACCGCCAGCATGATGCGTGAAGCTGGACTCACCGTTAAAGATGTCTCCGAGCATACCGGTTATCCGGAGATGCTGGACGGACGCGTCAAAACCCTGCATCCCAAAGTTCACGGCGGTCTGCTCGGTCTGCGCGATAATCCGGCCCATGTCGCCAAGATGGCAGAGCACGACATTACTCCGATCGACATGGTGGTTGTTAATCTCTACCCCTTTGAGGCCACAGTCGCCAATCCCGATTGCACCCTTGAAGATGCCATAGAGAATATCGATATCGGCGGACCGACCATGCTGCGCAGCGCGGCCAAGAACAACCAGTCGGTAACCGTGGTTGTTGACCCTGCGGATTATGCCGTCGTTCTTGACGAGATGAAGGCGAACGCAGGTGATGTCTCCCGCGAAACCAATTTTCGTCTGGCTCTCAAAGTTTATCAGCGCACGTCAGCCTACGATGCCGCTATCTCAAACTGGCTCGGCAAGCGCGTTGACGAAGAAAGTGTCGACTTTCCAAGCGCTCTGACCTTTCAGTACCAGCGCACAGAAGTCATGCGCTACGGAGAGAATCCACATCAAAAGGCAGCTTTTTATGTCGAGAGCGACATTGCAGAAGTGTCTATCGCGACCGCAAAGCAACTGCAAGGCAAGAAGCTTTCTTACAATAATATTGCGGATACTGATGCGGCTCTGGAATGCATTAAACAATTCTCGGACGGCCCGGCCTGCGTGATTGTCAAGCACGCCAATCCCTGTGGTGTGGCTTACGGTGAGACGTTGCTTGATGCTTATCAGCGTGCTTTCAGCACGGATACTGAATCAGCCTTTGGCGGTATTATCGCTTTTAATCAGGAATTGGATGCAGCCACCGCACAGGCGATTGCAGAGAAACAATTTGTTGAAGTGATTATTGCGCCGAAAGTAACAGAAGAAGCGGTCGCCGTGGTTGCTGCCAAGAAAAATGTTCGTCTCCTTGAGTGCGGTGAATGGCCAGAAACACCGGCTCCTCGTCTGGATATGAAACGCGTTAATGGTGGTATGTTGGTGCAGGAAGCTGATCTGCAATTGACTTCTGAACTGAAGGTGGTCAGTAAACGACAGCCCACCGAAGCTGAGATGAAAGATCTCCTCTTTGCCTGGCGTGTTTCAAAGTTCGTTAAGTCGAATGCGATTATTTACGGTAAAGACGGTATGACCATCGGTGTTGGTGCAGGCCAGATGAGTCGGGTTAACTCGGCGCGTATCGCTGCGATCAAGGCCGAGCACGCGGGCCTCGAAGTTAAAGGCGCGGTTATGGCCTCCGACGCGTTCTTCCCCTTCCGAGATGGTATTGATAACGCTGCTGCTGTTGGCATCAGCGCCGTCATTCAGCCCGGTGGATCGATTCGTGACGAGGAAGTCATCGCTGCCGCTGATGAGCATGGCATGGCGATGGTCTTTACCAGCATGCGGCACTTTAGACATTAATGGCGGGGACTGGAGGTTGAGGGTTGGGGACTGGTTTTTTGCCAGGCTCCATTCTCCAGCCTCCAGTCTCTGCTTCATCGAAAGGTTTTAGAGATGAAGATATTAGTTGTTGGTGGTGGTGGACGTGAACATGTTCTGGTCTGGAAGATCGCTCAATCGCCTCTGGTCGAAACCATCTACTGTGCCCCGGGCAATCCCGGTATTGCCGGTTTGGCGGAATGTGCCCATATTCCTGCTGACGATATCGATTCGCTTCTCGATTTTGCCAAAGCCGAAAAGATTGATTTGACTGTCGTTGGCCCCGAAGTCCCGCTGACTATGGGTATTGTCGACCGTTTTCAGGCTGCGGGTTTGGAAGTCTTTGGCCCGAATAAAGCGGCGGCTTGTATTGAGGGAAGTAAGAGCTTTTCCAAAGACTTGATGGCCAAGTACGAGATCCCGACAGCGGCCTACCAAACGTTTACCGATCACGCCGCAGCAGTTGCATATATCAAAGAGCAGGGCGCTCCGATTGTTGTTAAAGCCGATGGTCTGGCTGCCGGCAAAGGTGTCATTGTTGCCATGGATGAAGCCCAGGCAATTGCAGCCATTGACGACATCATGCTCGACAAGGTGTTTGGTTCGGCTGGTGCGAGTGTCGTTATTGAAGAGTTCATGGACGGTGAAGAGGCGTCATTCTTTGCCTTTACCGACGGCAAAAATATTTTGCCATTGGCGTCTTCTCAAGATCACAAGCGGGCTTTCGATAATGACGAGGGGCCGAATACTGGTGGTATGGGCGCTTACTCTCCTGCTCCAGTTGTCACTGCCGCCCTTCATGATGTGATTGTCGAAACTATCGTCAAGCCCACTATTGACGGCATGGCCAGCGATGGTTGCCCTTATAGCGGCATTCTCTACGTTGGTCTGATGATCAAGGATGGCAAACCACGTGTGGTCGAGTACAATGCGCGTTTTGGAGATCCTGAAGCTCAGCCTTTGCTGATGCGGATGAAGTCTGACATCGTCCCTGTGTTGCAGGCTTGTGCTCGAGGTAATCTGAAGCAAGACACGATCGAATGGCACGATAAAGCCGCAGTCTGCGTCGTCATGGCCAGTGGTGGCTACCCCGCCTCTTATGAAAAAGGCTTCGAAATTATGGGGCTGGACGAGGTGTTGACGATGGACGATGTTGTGGTCTTCCATGCCGGCACAAGCTTTGAGGATGGCAAAATTGTTAACACCGGTGGTCGTGTCCTAGGTGTCACCGGGTTAGGTGACACTGTCGCTGAAGCGATCGATTGTGCTTACGGCGCCGTCGATAAAATCAACTGGACCGGTGTTCATTTCCGTAAGGATATTGGTAAGAAGGCGTTGAATCGCTGAAGCGAGACAACACTGGGACGTGGGACGTGGGACGCGGTGATCAACGGCTTAGTTTGTGCGATCAAGTCGCATCTTAGTTTCAATATGTATAGATGGAGCCGCTAGCTTGCGGTGTGAGTATATTTCGTGTTTGGACAAAGTTAGAGGGTTTCGCGTACCGCGTCCCTCGTACCGCGTCCCGATTTTAAAGAGGTCTGAATATCATGAGTATTAAACCCCTTGTCGGCATCCTTATGGGAAGCGATAACGACTACGAAGTTATGAAAGAAACCGCTG
>CBDUFN010000283.1:0-3695 GCA_965366475.1 uncultured bacterium
TCTAAGCCCGCAATTTCTAAGCCTGCCCTTAGAGAAGTTTCTAAGCCAATAAAGCCTGAGAAAGTGGCGGCATCTGCACCCTTGATTTCTCCTTTACCACAAGTTGAGACAACCAAAACTGCTGAACCGCCCTCTTCTCCAAAAACCCAGGTCATCACAAACAAACAACCTCTTTCGAAGCCGTCCCCCTCATCCACAGCCACCGTCTCAAAGCCCGCACCAAAGAGTTCAGAAACGACTTTAAAAAAGGGCATGGGGCTTTCCGAATTCATTCAAATGGTCGTGGAACAGAATCAACTGAGCAAAAGTCAGGGCGCACAATTCAGCATCAAACAAGTTGAGGAAGAGAAAACCCGCGCGATCTTTGAGCCAGACTTTGTGACTTCTCTGCGACTCGAAGACAATGAGCAGAGAAACACCGTCCAAGAAACCGTAAACCGTCTGTACTCATCAATTTACAACGAACGAAACTGGGACTACAGCGCCTCTCTACAAGGAGTTGTTCCGACCGGTGCACACTATAATCTTGGTTACAACTATCGCGACCTTTCCAACTCAGTGACCAAGGATCTGACCAGTAAAGACAACGAGTACCAGATGTATCTGGGCCTCAGTCTTGTGCAACCTCTGTTAAAAAATGCCGGTTTTGAGACGACCCGGTCCGAGATCAATGCCGCCGAATCAGAAACCCGTGCTTCTTTCCAGAATTACCGCCAAGATCGTATGAAAACTGTCAGTAAGGCAGCCCTCATTTATTGGGACTATTATCAGGCACAGCAGAAGCTCAAGCTGAGACAAGACTCTGTTCGCATCGCCAACCAGATTCTCAACGACAATCAAGAGAGAGTTCGCACTGGCAAAATGGCTGAGACAGAGGTCCTTGAAGCGAAAGTTGGCACGGCATCACGACAATCACTCTTAAGCGAAGCAGAACAGGAGCTTAGAGATTCTACCAATCGCCTAAAAAGTGTTCTCTCTATCAATTCTTTTGACGAGAGTATGGATATCAACGTTAACGAAGCCTTGGTTGCCACCCCTATAGTGTTGGATCCAGAGAGTCTCACGCAGAAAGCCTTCAAACTAAGGCCTGACTATCTGGCGGCTCTTGAAAGATTGAGTCAGGCCGATATCAAGACGTCCTATGCAGAAAATCAAAGTTGGCCGGAACTCGACCTGCAAGCCAGCTATGGCCTGAATGGCCTTGATTTCTCCCGTAGCAACAGCTGGGGTCAGATTGAAGACGCAGACCATGCCTCATGGGCTGTAGGTATGGAGTTTCGTCTGCCCTTGCAAGGCGGAATCGATACAAGTAGCGATCTGAAGAAAATCCAGCTGGAGAAAAAGCAGCTTTTGTGGGAGATAAAAGACATTGAAATCTCCCTGACCAATGAAATCGACACGGCTACACATAAAGTGTCCAATGCAAAAAAACGACTCGACTATGCAAACAATATCGTCACCATACAGGAGCAACTCCTCGCAGCCGAGATAGCCCGGTTGCAGGCAGGAAAAAGTTTAAGCCGGCTGGTGCTTGAAAAAGAAGACAACTATCGAATCGCTCAGGAAGAGGCCATGAAGAACCAAGTCGCATTGCAAACAGCCCTGATTAATCATGACTTGGCTGTGGGCAGTCTACTGCTCACCAATGGTGTCGAACTTATGGAGAGACAATATTGAAAACACACAATTCGACTCACCGCTCCGATAACAAAAACTTTTTTCGGACACATTACACAATTCTGACGATGGCCGTTGTTCTTCTACTGTTGCTGCCTCTGACCACTCAAGCTGAGCCCTTGAACATCTCCGGCTACACAGAGCCTGTTCTCGACTCGATGCTTGGTCTTGATGTGATTGGCCGTGTGGCCGTTATTCATGGTCAGGAAGGCCAAATCGTTAAAAAGGGTGAGCCCATTCTCAAACTCGACCAACGTGAAGAGCAACTGAGTGTGGCGCGTCGCAAATTGATCTGGAATAACCGCACTGAGCTCGACGCAATATCGAGGCAGTTGGAAACCCTGACCAAACACCTTGATGACACCAAAGCCCTCTACCAGTCGACTAAAACGGCAAATTCTGTCCCACGCGAAGAGTTGGAGAATCAGGAACTTGCTCACGAACTTGCGATCATCGACTTGAAGCGACTTGAGCTTGATGAAGAACGCGAAAAGCTAGAACATGACATTGCCCGTGAGGAGCTTCGAAAAAGGACTCTTTACGCCCCTTTTACAGGGCAGATCGTTGAGCTGTTGATTGGGATTGGTGAGAATATCGAACCGGATACAAAGTTGGTTCACCTTGTTGCTACAAATCAGCTCTATTTTGTTGCCAACGTCGAGTTGGGTGTCAGCCAGAGGCTCAAAGTTGGGCAATCGGTTGAGCTACAATTACAGTCGGGAGAAGAATCCGTCAATCGTGATGCGGAGATCGTATTCATCAGTCCGGTAATCGATCTAGCCAGCCGTCTGCGTACGATCAAGGCCCGATTCGTCAATCAGGACGGCAAGGTTGTTCCCGGCATCACCGGCGTTATGCGGCTTTCTTCTGAATAACCATTACTTTAAGGCGATCTATTGTCAGAGCAGATGACGATCAAAGAGCTCCATGAGTTCACCGGTCACCCCGGAGAGTTCTGGCCGGCGTTTTGTGCCTATGCCTGTGAAGAGTCCGGTGCCAATCGTTGCATTCTTTTCAAAAAGCAGGACACCTCTTGGAAATCACATTATCATTGGCCTCCCGGCCAATCTCAAGAATCTCCTTCTGATTCGATCTTAAATCAACTCACAGAGATCGCCAACAAGGCGTTTCAGTCTGGTGTCGCTGCCACACAGATCGCCCCTCCTAATGAAGCAACAATCTTTGCCCTGCGCCTGGACGAACTGAATAAAGCCACACCCGGCGTGGCCATCTTCTTTTCTGATCCAAAAAGAGAAATCCCTTTTGAGGAGAGCCTTCATCGACTGAAACTATTGTCAGACGCCCCGACCGTGTACCAACGCGCAAGGAGAGCCCAAAAGGCTGAAACAGAACTTGTTTGTTTTGCAGACGTCTTAGACATTTTGTTGCTTATCAACACCGAAAAGCATTACCTGGCAGCAGCCATGTTGCTCGTCAACGAAACAGCGGCGCGCTATCAATGCTCGCGGGTAAGTCTGGGCTGGGTCATTGATGACTATATGCATTTGCAGGCAATCAGCCACATGGAACGCTTCGAGCGCAAGATGGATATCGTCACATGCCTTGAAGCAGTCATGGAAGAAGCTTGTGACCAGGACGAAGAGATCCTCTGGCCACCAGGGGCAGAATGCGATGCCGTTACGAATGACCATGAAAAGTACGCCCTCAAGCAGCAAACCGGGTATCTGCTCTCCCTGCCTTTGCGAATAGACAACCGACCTGTTGGCGTGCTCACCTGTGAACGTAAGGAGAAGCCTTTCTCCGAGAATGATGCCCAAAGTCTGAGAATCCTCTGTGATCAGATCGCTTGCAGACTTGATGATTTCAAACAACGTGAGCGCTGGGTTGGTGCACGGGTTAAAGAAGCAGTGCGCGAGAGATCCGCCAACCTTCTCGGTGTCGAACACACCCTGACCAAGCTTGCAGGACTTCTTGTTTGTTCCCTGCTCGTCTTGTCTTTCATCATCAGATTACCCTACCGGATTGAAGCACCTTTTATTCTGCGCAGTGAGGATGTA
>CBDUFN010000284.1:0-3671 GCA_965366475.1 uncultured bacterium
CTCTCCGAAATTATGTTGCAGCAAACGACTGTGACTGCGGTCATTCCTTATTACGAACGCTTTCTAAAACATTTCCCAACACTCAACTCACTGGCTGCGGCCTGCCTTGATGAGGTCATTACACTTTGGGCCGGTCTTGGTTACTATTCAAGAGCGCGTAACCTTCATCGCTCGGCTCAACTGGTAATGTCTGAACATGATGGTTTCTTTCCTGATGACATTGAGTCTCTGCAAGCCTTGCCGGGAATTGGTCGTTCTACAGCCGGCGCTATTCTGTCCATTGCTTTCGATAAGCCTTTTCCCCTGCTTGATGGGAATGTTCGCCGTGTGCTGGTTCGTCTTTTTGCCTGGCAGGAAGATCCTCGAAGCAGTGCAGCAGAAAAACAGCTGTGGCAATGGGCAGAAGCCTTGACCCCACATGATCATCCTCACGATTACGCACAAGCGATTATGGATCTTGGAGCAACCGTTTGTGTCCCGCGCACACCAACCTGCGATCTCTGCCCATTACAGGAGCTTTGTCTTGCCCATAAGAAGGGTTTGGCTGCAAATTTACCGATAGCTCGTAAGCATAAAAAGCTGCCAGTTCGTCAACAGGTTGCCTTGTTGGTTCACCGCGAAGGACACCATCTTTTGCGACAGCGACCAACCGAAGGGTTCCTGGGCGGACTATGGGAGTTTCCCTGTACAGATGTGCCCGCCGGATCTCAGTTTCAAAAAGCAGCAGCCCATTTAGCTACTGATCTTGGTTTTTCTGAACAGGTTACCGAGGTTGGCGAAATTAGACATGCATACAGTCATTTCAAGCTTGAGATGACCGTTTACTCTGTTGATGCTGGTTCTGAAGGCCGAGTTGCGGAAAAGAGTTCATGTCGATGGTGCAGTCGAGAGGAAGTTGACTCTCTACCTTTACATGGAGCACATCGCAAGGCTTGTGATAAATTGTGCAAATGATCGGCGTTGTCTGTACTCTGGAATAAAGTTAGCATGAACTTGATCCTGACCCTCTAAATCAACAATTTTTATTATGTCTGACGAAACCAAAATCTATCAGCTGATTGTTCGCCAACACCCCTTCGCAGCGCCTGGCTTGGATGACTTGCTGAGGTCCCTCAAGGGTGAGTACGGCCTTGATGTTTATACCGCTAAGCAACGACTGGTTGGCTCCGGGCTGGTTATGTTTGGTAAGGGTAGTTTCGAGAAAACTGGGAAAATTGCTCAGCTGTTGCAGCGATACGAGTTTTCCTGTTGGCAGGTTTTGCCCAAACCTATTGCAGTTAAGCCCTTACGCTTGCGCAGTCTGCAAACCCTCGCCGATTATTTGCTTCTAGAGTGTCAGGGATCATCTGTTCGGTTGGATAAGGGAACTCAGGTGGTCGGAGTTTTAGCTGATGTCTCTGGAGGGTTGGTTGATAAACATGTTAAGCGCCTTCTGGCTCAGAACACCTACCGGGGTCGTGATGCACTCGACCCTCTCTCTCAGGAAGAGCTTCTTCCTGCCATTTTTCAGGGCCAACCTGTTTTTGACTTTTATCTGCTAGATAGTCAAGGGCAACCACAAAATGCTGTCAGAGTTTTCCCTGGACGATTTAATCCCGCTGGTTTGGGAGAGCATGCAACATTAAGCTCAAGAGGCAATCTTGAGGCGTTGCTGGCCCTGGTCAGGGAGTATTCGCAAGATTTTAGATTGCACTGTGATTTTGGGTTAAGTCAGTTGCCGAAGTGCCATGTTCAACGTCTCGATGAAAGACCTTCGACTCTTGACGAGAATCTCAAGAGTTTAAATCACTATGGTTGGCTGTTAAGTCGATTGCAGGGTGATGGCTTGCCTGTTCCAAAAGCTTCTGTTGATGACGTTGGAATGACCGCTGGCGTTGCTGCAGCAGCTGTTGTGGGTCAGCCTGCTCTCGGTGCCTTGTTGGGCGCTGAGGGCGTCTCTGGAGCCGTTCCTGGGCTCGGGGAGGTTGCACGAGAGTTGCGTAGTGCCTTTTCTGAGGAAAAAGCAGACGAAACTAAAAAGAAACATGCTGATGCTCCAGTCAAGAAAGATCTCCCTGCGCCGCCCGAACGACCAGACGTTAAAATGACCCTGGGTAAGATGTTGACAACAATCGGAACCTTCCTGGCTGTTGGCTTTTTCATTCTGGTGGCTCAAGGGAACGGGTCTGTTCTGGGCAATATCGTTCGATACGGTGTACACACAGGTGCGTTGTCCTGTTTCGTTGCTTTTTTTCTGCTTTGGTCAGGGTTTCATTTTGTCCGTTTGAAACGAAAAGTTGAGAACACCCCGACAAGTAAAGTGCGCTCGATTGCTATGGGGATGGTTGAAGTCCATGGTCGAGCCAAGCGACAGTATGCATTGGTCTCCCCGATGACTCACTCAGCATGCGTTTACTTTCGCTTGCGCAAGTATCGACGGGAGAATAACAACAAGTGGAAACTGGTTCGGGATGTCGATAGCAGTCACGTGTCATTTCAAATAGATGATGGCACAGGATGTGTAGTTGTTGATCCTTGGGGCGCTTCAGTTAAGGCAAAGACTCGCCAGACGGGCTCTCCTGGTCAGACACCGTTGACGTTTACTTCTTTCAATGACACTGAGGAGAATGAAAAGTGGGTAGAGGATGTTATTTATGAAGGGACGACTCTCTATATCCTTGGCTTTGCTCAACCGCTGAGGGAGGAAAGGCAAAGCTTGAGAGATCGCACGGTGGCTAAGTTGAGAGAACTCAAGCTTGACCGAAAAGCACTGCATCGCTACGATACAGATGGTGATGGGCAAATTAGTGAGGATGAGTGGCAACTGGCTCGTAACGATGCCGAGCAGGTCGCTCTCAAAGAACACCTTAACGAAGGCACGTCGCGTAAACGTCAGGAGGAAAATGTTATTATTCGTAAGCCGCCGCAGCGGTCGATGCCCTTTGTTATCGCTGAAGCGGTATCAGAGGCACACCTGACCCGTAATTATGGATTGTTCAGCCTGCCGTTGATCTTAGCTGGACTAGCTTTGGCGGGTTTTTTCCTTTTTCAATTACTTACGTTCTTAAACAGTTAACTCTTTCTCGGGAGGTTCTGTATGACAGGCTGGATTGTTCTAGGCGTTTTTGTTTTCATCCTTGTTTCTTTGGTTCTCTATGTAATCACCATCTACAATGGCTTTGTCGCACTGAAGAATAACATCGAACGAAACTGGAGTAATATCGATGTCCTTCTCAAGCAGCGCTACGATGAACTGCCTAAGCTAATCAAGGTTTGTGAAGGCTACATGCAGCACGAGCAGAAGACTTTGGAGGCCGTTATCAAGGCGCGCTCAATGGCTGGCCAGGCACGCACAGACGAACAGAAAATGCAGGCGCAGAATATGCTGACAGACACCCTGAAGTCGCTGTTTATGGTGGTGGAAAAGTATCCTGATCTTAAAGCCGATAAGTCATTCCAACAGCTTGGTTACAGAATTACAGAGCTTGAGGATCAGATTGCAGACCGGAGGGAGTTTCTTAACGAATCGGTCAATATCTACAATATTCGAATTGAACAGTTCCCGGATGTGATTATTGCCCGCATCTTTAACTTTGCCAAGCGCAGCCTCTGGCAGATCGATCCTGAGCACCGTCAGGATGTTAAAGTCGAGTTTAATCACACTTGATGTCTTCATCTTACTGTGACTAATA
>CBDUFN010000285.1:0-3670 GCA_965366475.1 uncultured bacterium
CGCCCGGGGGGTTAACAGTGAAGAGTGGCGCGAACTGATCGACAACCCGCGACGCCCGATGACAAACAAAGTCTTGCGTGGTCAGTATCCTCCGGGTTCAACCTTTAAGATGGTGGTTGCTCTTGCCGCCCTTGAAGCAGGAACAGCAACTCCTGATACAACGTTTCAGTGCGATGGTAGCTTTAAGTTGAGTAGCAGTTATGAATATCGTTGTTGGAAGAAAAAAGGCCACGGCCTAGTTGATCTGCATAGGGCTATCAAGGAAAGTTGCGATGTGTGGTTTTACCGTGTTGGCCTTGAAACCGGTATCGATCGGATTTCCAGTGCCGCTACACGGCTGGGCCTGGGGCAGTTGACCGGTTTTCCTTTCGGTGGAGAGCGCGCCGGTCTGATTCCAACCAAAGCATGGAAAAAGAAACGTTTTGGCACCAGTTGGTATGATGGCGAGACGATTATCTCTTCTATTGGTCAGGGCTTCGTTTTGACAACACCACTTCAATTGGCAACTATGACAGCGGCTCTGGCGAATGGTGGAATTGTCTGGCGCCCTCAAATTGTGCAAAAAATAGTTGATCTTGATGGTGCTACGGAATGGTTGCTCGACCCTGAAAAATTGTCTGAAACAGCGTGGCCGGCAAATGCTATCGCTGCCGTACAAAAGGCGATGGCATCTGTTGTCAACGATGTCGGTGGAACGGCATGGAGAAGTCGGTTGAAAAAGGTTCGCTATGCTGGAAAAACCGGAACAGCTCAAGTTGTTCGTCGTCAGGCCGATGATGAAGAGGAGCTAGAGGATGATGAAATCCCATATAAGTACAGGGATCATGCCCTCTTCGTTTCGTACGCGCCAGTAGAGGACCCTCAAATCGCAATTGCAGTCGTTGTCGAACATGGCAGCCATGGATCAAGTGCTGCGGCTCCGGTTGCTAAAGCCATGTATGAAGCTTATTTTGCTGATGAGATAGAAGATGAAGATATCGCACAAGTCGTCTCCGGAGAATGATCAATGTTTGATAGACGTCTGATTACACATTTCAACTGGACATATCTATTGCTGGTGCTTCTGATCTCAGTGGTCGGGATTGCCAATATGTACAGTGCCACGTCTTCATGGACGACAGCGGCTCAGCCTGTTTATATCAAACAGCTCTATTGGTTAGGTTTGGGAGTGTTGATCGTTGCTCTCGTCTGTCTCCTTGATTATCGCCATCTTGAATATTTAAGTTTCCCTTTTTATGGTGGAAATTTGCTGCTCTTGGTTCTGGTGTTGGCTGTCGGGAAGACCAGTATGGGAGCGACTCGCTGGATCAGCGTTGCTGGTTTCAATGTGCAACCGAGCGAAATCATGAAGATCGTTATTATCATTGCTTTAGCGAGATTCTTTAGTGAAAAAGCCCATTTGCGCGGCTTCTCTTTAAAAGAGTTGATTGCTCCCGGGCTGATCCTTGCAATACCAGCCCTATTGATTATGAAACAACCTGATCTAGGAACGGCCCTGCTGGTTCTATGTATCGGCGGAACGATGGCGCTGTTTGCGGGTGTGCAACGCTCCGCTGTTACCTTCCTGGGAATCTCCGGTGTCGCAGCGGCCTGCGGTGGATGGTTCTTTCTTCATGATTACCAGAAACAGCGTATTTTGACGTTCCTTAGCCCGGAAAGAGATCCTCTTGGTGCTGGATATCACATTATTCAGTCTAAGATAGCCGTTGGCAGTGGTGGTATTAACGGTCTGGGCTTCATGAAGGGGACTCAGTCGCAGCTTTCCTTCCTTCCTGAACGACACACAGATTTTGCTTTCTCTGTCTTTGCGGAAGAGTGGGGTTTGACAGGCTGTCTTTTCCTTTTATCTCTCTACTGTTTAATTGTTCTTTGGGGGTTGCACATTGCTTTACGCTCCAATGATCGATTCGGTATGTATCTCGCCATTGGTGTCTCGGCCATGCTCTTCTGGCACATTGTCGTCAACCTCGGCATGGTGATCGGTCTGCTGCCTGTCGTCGGTGTTCCTTTGCCACTTTTCTCTTATGGAGGAACCAGTATGGTAACGACGATGACCGGGGTGGGGTTGTTGATGAATGTGAGTATGCGACGGTTTATGTTTTAGGGTCCGGGACGCGATTCGCGGTACGAGGAACGTGACAAGCTAAAACGAAAAACCTTGACAAGCTATGGTTGACAGTTACGCTCCCACGTCCCACGTCCCACGTCCCACGTCCCACGTCCCACGTCCCACGTCCCACGTCCCACGTCCCACGTCCCACGTCTTTTCTGCTATAATCCCCTTATGAATATCCATCCAGCAAAATTCTGGGAGTGCGCCGATACAGACCGGGTGCGATGCAATCTCTGTCGTTTCCATTGTTTGATTGCCAACGGACGAAGAGGGCGGTGTGGTGTCCGTGAAAATCAGAAGGGAACTCTCTTCACGCTTGTCTATGGTCAAGCGGTCGCAGAAAATGTAGACCCGATAGAGAAAAAGCCTCTTTATCATTTTCACCCCGGGTCAAAAAGCCTTTCAGTTGCCACTGTCGGTTGTAATTTTCATTGTCTGCATTGTCAGAATCATCAACTTTCACAGTGGCCACACGAAAGAGAAGGAATCCCGGGAACGGACCTTTCTCCTCAGCAGATCGTTCAGCATGCGGTAGAGAGTCAGTCCGTTAGTATTTCCTATACCTATACCGAACCCACGATCTACTTTGAATATGCTTTCGATACCGCTGTTGAGGCCAAAAAAGCGGGGATCAAGAATGTTTTTGTAACCAATGGCTTCACGACGACTGAGGCCCTTGAAACAATTGCGCCTTATCTTGATGCCGCCAATGTTGATCTGAAAGGTTTTTCAGATAACGCTTATAGGGATGTGACAGGAGCGTCCCTTGAAGGTGTTCTCGAATGTCTTCACGATTATCGACGTCTCGGGATTTGGCTTGAAGTGACCACATTGGTGATTCCGGGGCATAACGACAGCGAAGAAGAATTGTCACAGCTTGCCTCCTTCATCGCCGATGAGCTTGGCCGAGACGTTCCTTGGCATCTCTCCGCCTTCTACCCAACCTATAAGATGCTTGATCGACCGGCAACACCTACCAACACTTTATATCAGGCCAGAGATGTCGGGCGACGGGCAGGTTTGAGGCATGTTTATCTGGGTAACGTTAATGATGTCGGTGCCGGTGATACGATTTGCCCCGCCTGCGGGAAAACGGTGATCCGTCGGCAGCGGATGCAGTTTGTTGATACTGATCTGACCGGTAATCGTTGTAACTTCTGTGGGTACGAGATTGCCGGAATATCACTCTCTGAAGGGGAAGACTCTTGATGATGTAATGTTGTCCGTGCTTTGCCGGTTTTATCGTTAAACCACTGAATCCAGCATATGCTTGTGTAGATTAACTGAGTAGTGAAAAGGCCAACTCGCATAGAGTGTGGTCTTTTTTTTGTGATTAAAAAAAAAGGATGTACTGATCCTGTGATTTCTTCTCGCGCGAATACAATTGCTTAGGAAATCTTGTGAGAAATTTGTGAGAAAACGGTAAAGCTCTTCATCGCTAAAGATAATTGAAACTAGGCGTTTAGGTATGTTTATTGCGTAAAGGATGGCAGTTATTTATGTCTCCGATAAGAGCAAAGGTGGGGTGACCTGCCGGCGCAAAGCCACGGGGCCTTT
>CBDUFN010000286.1:0-3655 GCA_965366475.1 uncultured bacterium
ATCAACCACGGGCAACGTTCAACATCATCTCCCGTTTGTGGATCGACCCATGCTGTGTGTAGCTTGTTGGTCGGGCCTAGATCAAGAGTCTTTACCCACGCTAGAATGTCGAAGCGTCCCAACTTTTTCCAACGGTCTAAATCATTGTCGCTGACGCAGCCGTTGTAGGCATCTATCAAGCTGAGGCAGCATTGTCCGCAGCAACGGCACTTGAATGTTTTATTCATAATTGTCCATGGCAAAAGAAGAAAAGTCTATTCAGTATATGTCGACCCTTCTGTAATGCAATAGCTCCAATTATTTGCGAATCAGCGGGGTTACAGTGAGTGTTTCATCATTACAACTGATCCATGCGCCACCATCCTGAATCGTACATTGCAGCTGCATGGTTCGTTGTACAAGGTTTGCTAATGCTTTCGTGGTTGCTTCAGGAATCTCAATGACCGTGAGATTATTGAATCGTTGCAGCTTGTTGGCGTTTCGGGTCCACCATAACTCAGCATTACGCCCCCCGTAGATATATAGACAAGTCTTTAAAGACCGATTACAGGCTTTTCGGATTCTTTTTTCATCAGGTAATCCGACATCTATCCATAGCTCTATTTCGTCGCTTAAACTTTTTTGCCACAAGTCTGCTTCTTCATCCGCACAGAGGCCCTTGGTAAAACTTAAGTGTTCACCTGCATGCAATGCAAAGGCTAACAAGCGCACCATCATGCGTTCGTCAGTTTCAGAAGGGTGACGGGCTAACGTCAACTGGTGGTCAGCGTAATAATGCCGATCCATGTCTGATACCTGGAGATTTGCTTTGAAAATGGTGGCTGTCAGGGCCATTGAATGTCCTTTGTTGCTGTAACCTTTGGTTTACAGCTTCAACTAAGCTTCACCTTGGGATAGCTGTTCACGCAACTTATTGACGTCACTATTTTGAAGATAGTCATCAAAACTCATAACACGGTCAATGACTCCTCCCGGGGTTAATTCAACAATCCGGGTGGCGACGGTGGACACGAATTTGTGGTCATGAGAGGTAAAGAGGATAACTTCAGTGAAATTGATCAGGCTGTTGTTGAGTGATGTGATTGATTCCAGGTCAAGGTGGTTGGTTGGCTCATCGAAGAGGAGAGCGTTGCCACTGGACAACATCATCTTAGACAGCATGCATCTTACTTTCTCTCCACCACTGAGGACATTGGTCATCTTGGTTGCCTCATCACCGGAAAAGAGCATGCGGCCGAGAAAACCTCTGGCAAAACTCTCGCCTTCATGTGGCGGATATTGGCAGAGCCACTCAATAAGATTCAGGTCGTTTTCAAAATATGCGGTGTTGTCTTTAGGGAAATAGGCAGGAGTAATTGTCACACCCCAACGGAAACTGCCGCTATCAGGCTGAATCTCTCCGGCAAGAATTTGCAGTAAAGTGGTTTTTGCGACACTGTTGCCACCGACGAGAGCAATCTTGTCGTTCTTGTTGACAATCAGATCCAGGTTGTTCAGCACTTTTACACCATCGATACTTTTGCTGAGACCTTTAATCTCAAGGATAATATCACCACAGGGGCGCTCTGGCTTAAAGACGATAAATGGATATTTACGTGAAGAGGTCGGCAGCTCTTCAATATCCAATTTGTCGAGTAATTTCTTTCGCGATGTTGCCTGTTTGGCTTTGGACGCGTTGGAACTGAAGCGGGCGATGAAATCTTTAAGCTCGCTTGCCTTGTCACTGGCTTTCTTGTTGGCTTCCTGTTTCTGCTTGAGAACCAGCTGACTTGCCTCATACCAAAAGTCATAGTTGCCGACATAGGTACGAATCGTACCAAAATCAATGTCGGCAATGTGTGTACAGGCCTGGTTGAGAAAATGACGATCGTGAGAGACAACGACCAGCGTGTTTTGAAAGCGACTTAGAAAATCTTCCAGCCATTGAATAGATTTAAGGTCGAGGTTGTTGGTCGGCTCATCGAGAAGCAGAACGTCTGGATTTCCAAAAAGTGCCTGAGCCAGTAAGACTCGAACTTTTTCTCCACCCTCAAGCTCTTTCATCTTTTTGTGACGCAACTCTTCCGAAATGCCCAGACCATTGAGTAGAACAGCAGCTTCAGATTCTGCCTCATAGCCATTCATGTCGGAAAATTCTGCTTCAAGCTCTCCGGAGCGAACACCATCCTCTTCGGTAAATTCACCCTTTGAGTAGATGGCCTCACGTTCGTTCATGACCGAGTAGAGTCGCTCGTGGCCCATAATGACAGTATTGAAGACAATCTCTTCATCAAAAGCAAAATGATCCTGACGTAGAACGGCCAGCCGAAGGCCTTTACCGATTGTGACTTCACCTTTGTCTGGGTCGCTGTCACCGGCCAGGATCTTTAGAAATGTTGATTTGCCGGCGCCATTTGCCCCGATTAAACCGTAACAGTTTCCTGGTGTGAACTTTATATTGACGTCTTTGAATATGGTCCGTTTGCCATAAGCCAAGCAGATATTTGATGCACTGATCATGAGTCTTTTCTTCCCTGTGTGTTCTTGTCTGAAAAAATAAAAAACCACAAGGGCTTAACCCCGTGGTTTTGCGTTGCAAATCTATATCACTCTTACCTTTGACAGGCAATGATTTTCAGAAGTTTTCTACGTCTTTGATCTCTCTTAGCGGTTGACTCTTTATCTCCAAGTTATTTAGAGCTATTATAAATCATCATTAATTTTGGAGGTTGTCATGTGTCGAGTGTTAATACTCCTTCTGGTTTGCTTTCTTCTCACAGCTTGTACGGCTAAGCCGAAGGTCTCCGGAAGTTATTTTGGTGCCGCTTCTTCATCTGGCAGCAGTGCTTCAGGAAACTTGAACTTTTCAACTCCCTTTTGATTAAACGCTTTCTGCTTCCTGTGGTGGGGCGGCCTATTTCCTTTTTGTTCTCTTTGTTGCAACAGCATTCCAAGGATCATCAGGCCACGGATGTTTTGGATATCGGCCTTTCATCTCTTTTTGAACATCTGGGTAAACCGTATCCCAAAAGCTTTTCAGGTCTTTTGTTATGGCCAAAGCTCTATTTGCCGGTGAAAGCAGGTGGATCACAACGGGGACACGATCAGAAATCAGTCGAGGCGTTTCTCCCAGACCGAAGAGCTCTTGAAGTTTCACTGCCAACACGGGCAAGTCTTCCGTGCTGTAATCAATTCTTATCTTTGAACCACTCGGAACCTCAAGTCTTTCTGGTGCCAAGCGGTCTAATTTTTTCAATTTGTTCCAGCCAAGTCGACTTTTAAGAGCTGTACTCAAGTCGATCTTTTTTAAGTCGTTACGACTTTTTATTCCGTTAAGAAAGTTGGGCAGCCAATCTGAAAGTTCTTCTAGCAGGGCGTTGTTCGACCAATCGCCCCAGTCTTCCTCTGCACTGTTTCTAAAAACAAAAGCTGCTCTTGCTTGCAACTGTCGCGTATCGCGTGACCAAGGAAGAACTTCAAGTCCCTGCTGCCTTATCAGGTCGAGCAGGGCAGGGGTTGTGTCCATACTGTTCACAGCAACCTGCCGCTCTTGCAAAATGATCGCGCCCAGACGACGAACTTCTCTTGCAAAGACTCGGTTCGAGCTTTCATCCCAACCCGATTCACGTTGCCATTCCAGGGAGTGACCAAACATTTCCTCTATTAACTCATGGCT
>CBDUFN010000287.1:0-3650 GCA_965366475.1 uncultured bacterium
AATCCACTCCCGAAGCGCCCCTTTCTCAACTGATTTACAAGCAAGCCTTGACCATTGCAGAACGTGCAGGTAAGCAGAACTGGGACCCTGTAGATATCTATGAATGGTTGAAGAACAATGTTCGCACTGAGTGGTACTGGGGGAGCATGAAAGGCGCGGAAGAAACCTTGCGCCAAGGCAGTGGCAACGATGCTGATCAAGCCGCTCTTCTGATCGCCTTATTACGTGCGTCTGGATATCCCTGTCGCTACGTACGTGGTGTGGTTGAATTTTTTCCAGATCTGGATATGGCCAGAGAATTGTTTGGTATTGATGATGCGGAAAAGATCGGTGCGTTCTTGCGTAAAGCTGGAATACCCCATCAGCCTGTTTTGAATGGGGACGAAATCGTCAATTATCAGATCGAGCATATCTGGGTTGAAACGCTCATCCCCTATGCAAATTACAGAGGGGCTCTGTCTGATATGCAGGGTAAAGCATGGCTTCCACTTGATACTGGGTTTAAAGTCGCTGGTTTTCTGTCGAGTAGTGAGGTCGATCTTTTTCAACTGATAGATCAGCCTCTTATGACTCTCAGAGATGATTATCTTGCTTCATCACAGGACAAGCAGCCTATCGATTTTGTCCGAGAACACGTCAATTTATACCTGAATGAAAACGCTCCAGACGTTGTTTATAATTCCACCCTGCATCGGCGAGTTCAGAAAGCTGAAACACTTCATATCCTCTCTGCAATGCCACAATTCACCGAGGTTGTCGTAACGGCAGAATATAGTGAGCTTCCTGCTGAACTCATTCACACGGTCAGATTGGAAGCGACAGATTCAGACTTGCTTCCTCTTTTCGATATGACTCGTCCGGTCAGAGAGCTTTCAAATCAACGAGTAGAGATTTCCTTTGAGCCTGAGAGTATCGCTGATCAGGAGACGATTAACAGCTGGGGAGGCCTTGATAACACACCTTCTTATCTGGTTCATTTGCGTCCTGTCTTGATGGTTAACGGGACCAGAGTTGCCGTTGGTCAAGAGGGCTTTCCAGTTGGAAGCTCTTTTTTATTGTCGATTAATTTGCAGTCTCCATCTGGTGCTATTACAACCGAGAATCGTATCATCGTTGGTTATCCACAACTATTGGGCATTGTCGCACAGGATGTTGTCTCACCTGAGATAGATGCTGAAACGTCAACTGCGGTCGATATGTTTTACCAGACCGCTCTGGATTACATCGATCGTTGGAATCGTGATGAAAAAGAAATCGCTGATCTCTTAAATCTTGCGATAGCAAGGCCTCTACCAACTCTCATAACCCTCGGCGGTCTGATGGAAGTGACAGAACTCCTCGGCCAGCCGCAAAGCGTAATCTGGAAAGGGCTTTTTCTCGACGCTGATATGAGAAGTGTCGAAGCCGTTTCGCGTGTTACGACATCGGATGATCGTCTCCTGCCATTTATGCAGCTATCCGCTTTACAGGGCTCAGTGCTTGAACATGAGGTTCTTGAAGATCATTTCCAGGTTGAAAGTATTTCAACCGTCAAACTCATTAATCTTTCCCATGATGCAAGTTTCCCCATTGTAACGATTACAGCCGAGAACCTTGATACTTCTTTAGCACAATTGAATCTTAACCCGATTGTTGCCACTGATATCTCACGTGCTGTTGACGAGGGGATGGTTGTACAGATTCCCGAGCAGGTAATAACTTTGCAAGAGTGGAGCGGAACGGGTTATCTCAAGGAGTCAACAGAAACCGGCATTGCAGGTTATATGCTTTCAGGAGCGATTGCCGGTGGCAACACGGTGCTCGGTAAAGAGTTCTGGCCGCAAGATGTCGCTGCTAAAATGGAACACCCTTACCGGGGTGAACCAAATCGAAATATTGATGAAGCACAGACTCTGGTTCAAATCACTCCATGGCAAGTAAGGCAGGCGATTGCCGGAGAAGAACTGACAGCTCCGTTAATGGTTCGGGTCGAAGACGGAAACGGCACACCTGTCGCTGGAGCACCTGTTCTTTTCTCCGTATCGAAAGGTGATGGGGTGTTTGTTGATGATCACCTTAATCCTGCACTCACTGTCCCTACGCTTACAGCCATCAGTGGTGATGATGGCATCGCCAGAGCACGCTTCATTCCTGGAGAGAGTGTCTTTACGAACCCCATCGTTCTCTCGCGTCCTGATGATGCAGAGGCAAATATCGTCGGTGAGAACCTCATTTCAGCTCAACTTGTTACAGGTTCCTCGGCAATTTTGGACGATCCCATTGTTGTGCTTGGCTTTGCCGGCCAACCGGTCCCTTCTCTCATTCAGGTCGTTGGAGATGCTCGAGTAGGAGATGTCTTCAGCTATGCCGGAGATGCCGGTCTGATACTTTATGATCGATTCCGCAACCCTGTCGCAAATCACCCTGTCAATTTTGAGGTCCATGACGCCGTGTATGATGCCTCGTCCCTTTGCTTTGATTCTCTCCAGAATGAATCAAGACCAGCCGCTGAAATTCTCGAAATCGGTGAACCTTGTCTGGGGCAGCTGCCTGTGCTCGGAGAGTGCAGTCGAGCCGCCACGTCACTGACATTACACAGTCGATCTGATGGTAGCGCGATGGTTGGTGTTGTCCTCGGTGGTGGGGCAGATGCCGCTTATCCGTTGGTCGCATCGTTCGAGACATCTGAAACATCAGCCGCTGAAATTACGATCAATCAACATGCGGCCAGTAACGGTGCGTGTGGTGAAACAATACAACCCGCTGAAAAGTTGGTGTTGACCTATCCTCGTCTGCACGATGCAGAAGGCCGAAATGTAGATGCTCGACCTATTGGAGAAATGGCCAGCCTCAATATCAAGTCTTACCTGCTGAATGAAGGGACCATACCAAAGCCTGCTGGTGAAATCCTGACATGCACACCCGAAGCCGATGTGACCTGTGCTCAGATGGTTGGTAATGGCGAATTTTCAATCTCTGCACCCGATCAGGTTTTGGGCAACAATGTTCCCTTAACGCGCGTTGCAACAATTGCAAATAGTACCGCAATGCCATACCTCTACGGATTGGATGTCGCGCTCGAAGGAGGGTTGAATCTCCTGCCCTTATCCGCAACGGCCTCTTACGATCAGTCCCGTTATTTAAATGACTGCGGCGCGTGTGCTCTTGAACCTCAAGTGCAACAGAGAGTCGTGGGCCCCATTGAAGAAACTGCCGAAGTATGGGGCGTTGAAGTGGAAACAGCCAAAACATTGATAGCTCAGGTTGATGACTTTGGCCGCTTGCTTCGAGACACATCGTTTACCTACAACATCCTTCCCAGTGAGTATGTCGCTGGTTTGGCGCAGGTGCTTATCTACGCTGATGGAGAGCTCTGGGAGTCAGTTCTGGCCACAACTTCTGGCTCTGCGGACATTGTTATCCCTGCCGGGTTCACCTTTCTGCCGCAAAAGAATTACGAAATTCAGCTTCTTCTTGGCAACCCAGGCGATGTTAACGCGATCTACAGTGAGAAGGTTCCTGTGCTTCCGGTGATCAGTACCGTTGACTTACACATTGATGAACTTCCTGAGGTGCTTGAAGACCAGATCGGCGCGTTTGTATTGTTAAATAATGATTTCGACGAAGAAGATCATGATCCTTCTGTCTTTTTGTCAGACGCAGAAACACCA
>CBDUFN010000288.1:0-3640 GCA_965366475.1 uncultured bacterium
TGCAACGATCTTAGGTTCAGGTGCAACGATCTTAGGTTCAGGTGCAACGATCGTAGGCTCAGGTGCAACGATCGTGGGTTTAAAAGAGGGAGCTGACTTAACAGAGACTTCGGACTTTGTCGGCATAACAACGTCTAAAACATCTTTAGAAGCGAGTTGTTCTTCAACAGTGGCCGATTCAGCCTTTAACGAAGCGGTTTTAGCTGGCAAAAGAGCCTCCTCAACGGAAGAATCATTGGGCTGGAGCGTTTGATTCTCCTCAATCGCCATCTGTTGAGGCGATGGCTGAGGGGGGATTGCCACCTCTGGGGCCTTAGAGGGTGACCATAAGAAAAAAAGACCGACACAAATTGAACCAAGAACAATACCAAACATCAGCGGTAGCAGAGGCCTGGTGCGAGTCGATGACTGTCCCTGATCCATTCTCAAATCAGGAGCAGCATGACTGGCGACCCTTTTCTCTTCTTCAATTTTTCTCAGGGCTTTAAGTATTGAGCTCATAATGGTCTTTCCTTCAATTGGCCACAAAGAGTTGAGGCATCTTGTACGTACCGGCTAATTGATAAAGGAGAATCAGAGTTCTTGGACCCACCAAACCGTCAACCACCAAACCATGATCACGTTGGAAATTTTTGACACATTGGATCGTTGCTGTATCGAAGCGGCCACTGGTCGGAACATCTGTACAGCCAGTCAGACCTAATAAATATTGCAATCTGCGAACGTTCTCACCTTTAATGCCCGGCACTGCCACATAGCCAATGGAAGCAAAGTCGACCCATGGCAAAAGAGCCATACTCAGGCCTAAACCGTTAAGAGTGTTCGTATCAAGGGTCTCATTGCCTCGATACGAAGGTGCAACGGACCAAACACCAGGAGCCGTTTGCATCAGAACAGACAGGTAACCACCACCCTGCTCTTCCGGTAAAGGGAGTAAAAGAGGCACATTGAATTTACTTAGAGTGTCAAAATTACCTGCCAGGCGAACGAGACTGAAGCCACGCGAACGGAATTCACCGTCAAAATCAAAGCCATCAGACGCTGTCGCTGACGTTAAGAGCGGCTTTTCCCAAAGAGATAAAAGAGCGTTACAACTCGCAACCAGGCTGTTTGTTGGCAATTCTTTTGGAGCCTTAACAGGAGTCGTAGGTGCTGGTGTCGTTGGTGCAGGAGCCTCTTGCTGCGGAACAGCAGCAACCTGGGCAGGCTCGTTTTGTACAACAACGATATCATCTGGCTGACGCGACAGAGCAAAGAAACCAAGGAAAACAACCAGGAGAACAGCGACAACAGCCGCGATTGGCTTCCAAGGCAAGGAGAATGATCCTTGACTCCCCTCACCCATTCCAGCCAACTCTCTTACCGCCTGCTTAATGTCGCGTACAGAAACAACGCCACGTTCTTCAGAATAAGCGGTCAGAAGTGCACGGTCGCAAATCAGGTTAATTCTTCGGGGGATTCCTCCGGAGCAATGGAAAACTTTTTTCAGAGCAGCCGCAGAGAAAACATTACCATCGGGTCGACCGGCAATATTCAATCGATGCAGGATGTAGGAGGCGGTTTCTTCTCGATTTAAGGGCCGAAGCTGATATCGAACAGCGATTCTCTGATTCAACTGACGCAAGCTGTGATCACTCAGGTGATGACGTAACTCTGGTTGCCCAACAAGAATAACCTGAATCAACTTATCGTCTTCCGTTTCAAGGTTAGACAAGAGTCTGATCTGCTCAAGCACTTCCCCTGAAAGGTTCTGCGCTTCATCAATAACCAGAATCGGCGTTCGTCCCGCTTCGTTTTCAGAAAGGAGAAACTCGTTGAGGGAGTGAATCAGATCAGGATTGCTGGCGCCATCATCAGCAACGCCAAATTCGCGGTTGATATTGCGCAACAGCTCAAAAGCGGTCAACTTAGGGTTAAATATAAAGGCAACGCGGTATTTGTTTTCATCAAGGTGAGAGAGTAAAGTCCTTAGAATGGTGGTTTTTCCCGTTCCAACCTCACCGGTGACTTCGACAAACCCTGCCCTGCTTTCGATACCGTAAATCAGGTGCGCATAGACTTCATTGTGAGTTTTACTCAAAAAGAGAAAACGAGGGTTGGGGGTTAATGCGAAGGGTTTTTCTTTTAAAGCAAAAAAAGATTCATACATAGGTTTAGCTGCCCCCAAAAAGATACGCTAACTTAATATTTTAAAAAGAGTATTTATTTCCATAAATTACATAAATTTGCAAGTTTTTCCGCAATAAAAGAATCCTCATTATTCACTCAAGTGGACAAGAAAACAGACAATTTTATGTTATGATTCACTCTGTGCTCAAAAGCACACTAGCAGCACAGTGTGTTGTTCAAATACCTAAGCTGGAAGCTCACAACATCCATCGATATCGAGGCTCAAAATGAAAGACTGGAGACGTTACACCGAAACATCACGTATTGCCTATTTCTCCATGGAAATCGGCCTGACAACAGAGATACCAACTTATAGCGGCGGGCTGGGAGTTTTGGCAGGTGACACCATTAAAAGTGCGGCAGACCTCAAGCTCCCCCTGGTTGCCGTCACCTTAATCAGTCGCAAGGGATATTTCCAGCAGACGTTCAATAAAGAGGATTGGCAACAAGAAAGCCCGGTCATCTGGAGACCGGAGGATTTACTTGAACTTCTACCATTCAAAGCCTTGGTAACAATAGAGAATAGAGATGTTAAAGTTCAAGCTTGGCTCTTCCGTGTTAAAAGCCCAACAGGCGGAGAACTCCCGGTTTTATTTCTCGATACCGACATCCCCGGAAACCTGGAAGAAGACAGAAAGATCACAGATCACCTCTATGGCGGCGACAAGGAGTATCGGTTAAAGCAAGAGATCGTCCTTGGCATTGGTGGTGCTCGTATATTGAAAATCCTTGGATTTCAAGTTCGCAAGTATCATCTCAATGAAGGCCACGCAAGTCTCCTGACTTTAGAACTCCTCAATCATCATCGCAGGCCAATAGAAGACACCTGGGATGAACGCGTCTCCTGGGATTCAAAACATGTTCAGGAGCAATGCGTATTCACAACCCACACTCCCGTTGAAGCGGGTCACGATCGCTTCCCATACGACATGGTAGAGAAGATCATGGGCGAAGTCGTTCCTTTTGATGTCCTGAAAGGACTTGGCGGCAAAGATGAGCTCAACATGACCATGCTCGCTTTGAATCTCTCCCATTTCGTCAATGGCGTTGCCAAAAAGCATGGTCAGGTCTCTCAGGCCCTCTTCCCCGGCTTTAAAATTCACGCCATCACCAACGGCATTCATCCATTCACCTGGGCCTCCCCCTACCTGATGACCTTGTATGACAAATATCTTCCTGGTTGGGCGAATGAGCCGGAACTTCTCGTTAGAGTCGACATCATTCCCGACAAAGAGATTCAAGATGCTCACGCAGGCGCCAAGGCCTACCTCTTTCAATACATAGAGGAGACCACCGGCACCAAGCTGGATCCGAATGTTCTCACCATCGGCTTTGCTCGCAGGGCAACGGCATACAAGCGAGCCAATATGATTTTCACCGATCCAGAACGATTACTGAAGATCGGAGATGGCAAGCTGCAATTGGTCTTTGGTGGCAAAGCGCACCCGCAGGACGACCACGGCAAACAGAT
>CBDUFN010000289.1:0-3620 GCA_965366475.1 uncultured bacterium
TTACGCTGGGAAGCGGCATGATGAGGTTGTCGTTGCGACGTCTGATACCCTTAACCTTCATTCCTCCGCCAACCTTCTTTATGGCTTCCGCAAGAGTTTTTCCAATGATTGAGCTCTCTTCCCGAATCGCCAGGTGTGCAGAAAAAATCCGTGGCGACGCGTCTGCCAAAGTCAGCTTCCGCTCCGGCATGATCCGTGGAACGATCAGCCATAGGTAGAGGATTCCGACCCCGCCGGAGATAGCGGCCGGGATCAGAAAGTCAAACATGTCCATTCGTTTTAGACCCATGTCGGCCGCAACGGATACCACCAGAAGATTGGTCGAGGTACCGATGGTCGTGCAGGTTCCGCCCAGCAGGGTCGCAAACCCCATCGGCATAAGCACCGTGGAGGATTTGGTCTTGGTACGGATGGAGACACTGATCAGAATCGGCAAGAGTAAGACAACGACGGGAACGTTATTGATAAAGGCGCTGATAAACGCAGCGACCAGCAGGGTGAGCAGTAAAGAGGCACCCGGGCTGATTTTCCACAAACTGGCAAGTCCTCGCCCTACCGGCTCCAGGGCTCCGGTTCGAACAACGCCCTGACCGGCAATCATCAGGGCACAAACCGCCACCAGAGCTTCGTGACCGAAACCGTGGAAAAAAATGTCAGCATGCAGAACCTGTCCGTCGACCTGAAACGGGATAAGCTCGAAACCCAGGGCCAGAGAAATCAGGACGATAAAGCTTGCCGTCTCCAGCGGAAGGTTCTTTCGAGTAAAGAGAACCATGGCGAAGACTGCGAGGGCAAGCACTGCCATGGCATGCGGGTTTGGAGGAAGAGGAAGGTTGTACATCTGGGGCTCCATGAGCTGTGCAATAAAAACCCGCACCTTTGCCGGTTGAATATAAATGTGCCACAAAAATGTCGAAAACCAAGTTAAGCCACTAGATAAACAGCTCAATCATACAAGGTTGATAATCCAGCAAACAACAGACTCGCCATTCTTGCCGTGCAGCCGCAGTTATATCTGCCGACTAAGGTTGCAACGGCCAAAGCAATTGAACCATAACCATAATGATGACAAAAAAGATCAAGGTCAATGGTAAGCCGTCGATGATATGGTCGCGAAAGTGGTAACCGAACGAGGACATGACCAGAATATTGGCCTGACGGCCAGATCCAGATTGTCAGCTAGCGACGTGATTCGGACCGGAGCACAAAAAGAAAGAGCGACCCCGGGGAGGTCGCTCTTTGTAAAATCTGGTCGGGATGACAAATCTTGAACTTGCGAACTCCAGCACTCGAAGCATAAGCGTTCGCATTATTCTCTGTGCATACAAAGCGGTGCTAGATACCTTTTGATTTCCAACTCAATGTCCATCTAGCAGTCGGCCAATGCCACCAAGCACAGACCCTTCACCTTTATCGCTGCCACCTGCTGATGGAGCATGCGCAATGACTCGGTCAGCCAGACGACTAAATGGCAAGGACTGAAGCCAAACCTTGCCGTGGCCACTGAGTGTTGCCAAGAAAAGGCCTTCACCACCAAAGAACATACTTTTTAAATTTCCAGCTTTTTGAATGTCGTAATTTACGGAAGGTTCAAAAGCGACAAGACAGCCTGTATCGACACGCAACGTTTCTCCTTGGAGTTGTCTTTCAATGATAGTTCCGCCCGCGTGAACAAACGCCATTCCATCTCCCCGCAAACGTTGAAGTATAAATCCTTCACCACCGAAAAAGCCTGCCCCTAGCTTACGCTGGAATGCGATACTTATCTCCGTACCAAGGGCCGCACAGAGAAATGCATCTTTTTGACAACAAATTTCACCGCCAATTTTCCCCATGTCAATCGGTATGATTTTGCCTGGATACGGAGCGGCGAAAGCGACGTGGCGCTTCTGCTTTCCATTGTTTGTGAAGTGGGTCATAAACAGGGACTCTCCTGACAAGGCTCTTTTACCTGCATTAAAAAGTTTCCCCATAACACCTGCCTCAGCTTGTGAGCCATCTCCCATTTTGGCTTCAAAGACGATATCATCTTCCATATAATTCATCGCACCGGCCTCTGCAATGACCGTTTCGTTCGGGTCAAGTTCAACCTGAACCATTTGCATATCATCACCGACAATATGGTAGTCAACTTCATGGCAACGCATAAGTTCTCTCCTCTTTATCTTCTGAATTTTTTACTTATTTAAAGTGTTATATCACAACTTATTACAAATTCTTCCAGGTCGCTTGAAGCACAGACTTCACCAGTTGTGCCCCTGGATTTGCCTCCCCATGTCTAGTTAATGATGTCGTACTTGTTCTGTACAAACCCGAAAGGGTACACGTGTGTGGACATGTGCTTAAGTTTGATATCTGAGGTCACTGGACCGAATAAAGGGATTCCAGAACCCAGAATGACGGGAATCACTGTTGTTGTGATTTCGTTGATCAGCTCTTCGGCTAAAAAGCTCTGTATGGTTTTCCCTCCGTCAACATAGATATGCTTTGCCCCCTCTGCTGAAAGTCTTTCTACCAATTCCTTTGGCGAGATCGTTGTTGACGAAACCGTGCCTTGAAGTTGATCGGGAATCTCAACGCCCTTTCCTGAGAGGACGACAACCTTCGTATCACCGTAAGGCCATTCCCCGAAGGTCAGTACTTGTTCATAGGTGTTCCTACCCATGACGAGAGTATCTACAGAATTCATGAAAGCAAAGAAGCCACAGTCTTCACCTTCGGGAACCATATCATTCGCCTGATTTAGCCAGTCGATGTCGCCATTAGGGCGAGCGATAAAGCCATCCAGGCTTGTTGCAATAAATACCGATATTTTTGTCGACATGGTCCTTCCTTTTCTATCTGTTGTCTTCAACTAACGTAGCCGGAACTGCCCCGGAGCACAAAAAGAAAGAGCGCCCCCGAAAGGTCGCTCCTTGTAAATACAGGCTGGAATGACAAGCTTTGAACTTTCGACATCCTGCATTCGAAGCATAAACGTTGATTTTCTCACTGTGAGACCAGGCTGCGGAACATCCCGAATGTCGTTTTTGGGCGACGACAACAGGCCTTGCTACGCTATTTTCTGGTAAATTTTGTTTTGTCCCATGACAAGCTTGTCCCTGTGTATTCTAATTTCACAATCTCGAAAGCGCTCTCATCGTGAATACTGACTAAACGACCATTCTTCTCCATTGCCCACTTGTATTTATGTGAGCCTTCTGTAAAGAAAGGGAAAAAGGCATCATCCACGATATTCTTTGAAACGGTCACCTGAGAAACTTGCACAGAAACCTCTCCATTCGCTTTGAAATCAAGGGAAATGGCTTTGCCGGTATTATGACTTGTGGTTTGATAGATTCCCTCAGGTACTGGAGATTTAGATTCACAGCCAATCAGAATAGCTAGTAAAACAAGCACACTGAGAAATAATCTGAAATTCATAAGGCCTCATAAACTCTATTTGATAGCGAACCTCGTCCCGAAATTTTCGGGAGGGACGCTCGTCCGTTTTTGTCACACATTGATTCAAAGGTTCTCTGCAGTAGCACCCGTGAATCGCCTAGAGCATAACACCACCGCTAGCCTGAATTATTTGACCGGTGACCCATTTTGCATCTTCACTCGCTAGAAAGGTAACC
>CBDUFN010000290.1:0-3559 GCA_965366475.1 uncultured bacterium
CTTCCAGGTTGATGCTGACCAACTTGCCAGTGGGCCCCTGATCATAAAACAAAGCGTTAAGACTCGTCGTAAAGATATGTCTAAACTTGGTGGAAGGAATCAGAACAATGAAGGCCATTACAAAAAGCAAATGAACCCACCATCCGTACATATGAATTGAGCGCAGACCGACTTCCGGCACCCCAGACATTGCCTTGGCAAAAGCCAGCCCAACGGGAGACCAGAGTGCTAAGGTTGTCCCCATCTCAGTAACCGCAATACGCGCGCCCTCAACAACAAACCCCGTAATCAAAATGGCAATTAACACGCCATGCATAACGGCATCGTCCACCTTACTGTCGAGTTCACGAGGCTTAACTATGTAGCGGCGCACAAGCAAACCGAAAAGCATCAACAGACATACGCCACCAGCAAGATCGAGAATCAGAGAAAACCACAGATAAAAAGACCCTTTTAAAAATTTTATGCCGAAGAAAAGATCGGTAAAATCGGCCTGAATCAATATCAGACAAGTCCCAATAAACAGAAGAGTGAAGCCCCAGAAGAAAAGGCCATGAGCAGTACCTGGCCCCTTTACACGCAGAACGTGACGCTGTAACAGCACACTCCGGCACATGCTCCCAAACCTCACTGACAAATTATCAGTACGGTTCAATGGTCGACCTAATTTATAAATCTTGATTCGCCTGACGAAACCTTTGACCATAACGACCGTTGCCAACAAAGACAGTAGGTACATCGGTAGCAATACGTTTGCACCTTGACCAACGTTCCAGTAAATTTCGCGCGAAAATTCCATAAGCCCCCACATGTGAATATTGATCAGTTCATAATCGAACCCAGAACATTTTAACATTACAAATCATTATTAACAGGACAATAGTGATGATCTACCTTACAATTTCATCTGTATAAGCAGCTACAAAACGGTTTTAAATGTTTTCAAAAGCATCTTAAAGCGACCTGTCATACAGCGCATAAAAGTCGTTGTGCCATGACGACCATCGCACCGCCACAAAAGTGTTGACACAAAAAATCTAAAGTTGTATAAAAGCGCCCTGTCTAGCGCGGTTAACACTGCATGTAACAAGACAATCCCCAAGTCACTCTACTTTGAGTGATCGTATAATATAGCGGGGACATTAAAATATAATGGTTGCCGTTTGGCTCCTCTATTCCGCCTTAGCTCAGTTGGTAGAGCAGCGGACTGTTAATCCGCTTGTCGCTGGTTCGAGCCCAGCAGGCGGAGCCAAACAAAGAAAGGCTCCACGAGAAATCGTGGGGCCTTTTCTTTTGCACTAATCAGGTCAACCTCCCAACACCAAATGAGTCACAAGAGCAATCAACATGGAGGCATTCAAAATGAACGACTACAAACTCACCTTCACAGTGACATTCAAAGAACAGGACGACCCAGCGGCCCGGAAACACGCCAAAAGCATTACGGAGGCTATCAGCAAAATTACACCAAACGCCGCATCGAAACTTCAACAAGTTTATACGGATCAACCTCCACGAGGCGTCCAGAAATAGCAGATCACATCTACGCCTTTCCGGCGACACCTTGCTGTCGATCTTCTCTTTACTTAAAAACTCCTTTGCTGTCACGAGTTCGCGTCAACAAGGGGGTGCATCTTTACACTATATCCCACCCTATACTTGCTGATTTTTCATAAACCTCTACATGCTAGGGGTAAAACCGTTGATCCCTTTTGCCTTTTATGAGAAATTAGTGACTACTTAGACAATTGTGAATTTTTATGTTGCATGTTTAAGTGATGAATCAAATTGTTACTCTTTTATTTGTCTGATGCGTTTATCTATTACGGGCATCCTGTCTCGGCTCTCTATAGCCGAAGCTTTCTAACGGGGTGGGATAGGGGGCTTCATGCATTCATTTCTACGTATTTCTCTGCTTATCGTTCTCAGCATTTTTATAACATCAATCGCCTGTGCTGAGAGCGAACTCTCCGAAGAACAACAACGCTACAACAATGACATCACTTTTGCTATTAAAGACATAGTGAACGCCGACCCTAAGCTGTCTTCCGCAAACTCAACAATCCTGGCCAAGGGATATATTGAAGGCAAATTTCCCGCCATCTATAGCCAAGTCAAGTCCGCAGCAACGATTATGGGGAAAATGGCCGGTGGCGACTGGAAAGGTGCGCAACAAGATCTTAATAGTTGGGCCATTGGCGCAACAGTACCAGGAGCAGGCCTTTACTCTACCGGACTTCAGGCCATGAAGGCCTATACCGAAACGATTACTTCCGTCCTTGCAGAGAACGACAAGAAAATCATGCGTCAATATTTTATCGACTACGTGGTGCCTACGTGTAAAGCCGATGTTGCCTTTGACGTCAAGTGTGATGAAAGTTCCTACAGAAGAGCCGTAGAAATGATGGATGCTAATGGCCTGTTTATAGACACGGGCTTTTGGAAAAGTGATGTTTTTTATGGCTTAGGCTACAGCTTTTGGAACCCTCCACCAAATGATTCGGCTGTAATCATGAATAAAGCAGAAAGTTTTCTGAGAAATGACGCTCTCACTCAGAAAATGCTTGAAGCCATTCGCCAAGCATCCTTACACAAGTATGACTTTGAACGCAGACTGGAATCACTGAAGAAGCTGGAAAGTGAAGCACAAGCCTATGCAAACGAAAAAAAGGCGGCACGTGAAGCTCTTGCTCAAGAACAAGAGAAACGGCGACAAGAGGCCCTGCTCAAAGAGCAGGAGATTAATGAACTTAGACAGAATATCTCCAGAGCGGCCAGATCAGACCTATCGGGCATAAGTGACCCCGAAGCATATCTCAAGGGAGTGTTAGCCCAAGGAAAACAAATGGCCAATGCCTACCTGGAAAGAGAACAGACCTATGAAAATAGCCATAAAGAGTACGCCGCTGCCGCGAATACGGCGCGTCAAGCTCTATTTGAGCAATATGGGTCAGCATCAACGCTTTATACAATATCTCCTGATGTAGAAATACACGTGGATATGGTTGATTATAATCGCAAAAGGGCAGACTACCTAGACGGTCTTCTTGAGATAGCTCCTCTATACTTAACGCTGGAACGCGAAAACTTGGCGAACACTGATCAATCTATCGCAAATTACGAGGGGTTGAATTCCCCATACAAGTCGCTATTGAGCTATGCCCTCAGGTGGAATGGGCTCCTTAATGAGAACATTCCTGTTCCCAGAGATCCTTCCGGAGAAATAAATCGTTTCAAGAATGGTCACATAAATTTAGTAACAAAAATTGACCTGATTGTACAGCGGATGGCGCAGTTAAGTGCAAATGCGTCACAGTACCGTCAAGCGGCAAAAGAAGGCGAGGCGAAAGCTAAACAAGCCCTTGAGACCCAATACGAACCGAAAAAAGAGATCTACAACGAAACGGTTGAAGCTCTTCGAGAGGTCGACGAAGAGATCACTCGACTGGAGACTGAAACGCCAGTCCACCCTGGACCTCTCAACAAAGAGTTCAGTTCGGTAGAGACAGTGGAAGATTTGGCAAAGTTACCTGCCCGGGTACAAAACGCGCGGAGAAAC
>CBDUFN010000291.1:0-3547 GCA_965366475.1 uncultured bacterium
CTACGGTGGCCTCTCCAAGATGGCCATGTACTATATTGGTGGTATTATGAAGCACGCTAAAGCCCTTTGTGCTTTTACCAACCCGAGTACCAACTCTTACAAGCGTCTGGTCCCTGGTTTTGAAGCCCCGGTCAATTTGGCTTACTCGAACCGTAACCGCTCCGCTTCTTTGCGTATTCCGGTCACTGACAACCCTAAATCTAAGCGCGTTGAGTACCGTACTCCTGATCCAAGTTGCAACGGCTACCTTGCCTTTGCTGCCCTGATGATGGCTGGCCTCGACGGCATTGAGAACAAACTTGATCCAGGTGAGCCTCTTGATAAGGATATCTACGGCCTGTCTCCTGAAGAATTGAAAGATATCCCCTGTGTTGCCGGAACTCTCAACGAAGCTCTTGATTGCCTGGAAGTTGATCACGACTTTCTGCTCAAGGGCGATGTCTTCACTAAAGACGTCATTGATATGTGGATTTCTTACAAGCGTGAAGCTGAAGTTGATGCTGTTCGCATGCGTCCTTGCCCAGAAGAGTTCGCACTCTACTTCGACTGCTAAGCAAACAACGTCAACACTTATTTGTTGGTGTTGTGGGAATGTAAAATTAAAAGGGACAGGCTTTATGCCTGTCCCTTTTTTTGTTTGTAGGGCTTCAAACTTCAGGACGTTGTGAACTGATGAATTGTACTTAACTGACTCTGGAAATGTACTTCCTTAGTCTTTCTGGATGTTTGAAGCTGATTTCTTGAAACTGTTAATGAAGTAAAGCGGCCGTTGTTTGGTTTCATTAAACATTCTGCCCAGATATTCTCCAATAACACCAAGACTCATCAGTTGCACACCACCAAGAAATAGAATAACGACCATAAGGGAAGGGTAACCTTGAACAGGTTCACCAAAGGCCAAGGTTTTGTAGATTACAAAGAGTGCATAGGTAAAGGATCCAAGCGAGGTAAACAAGCCAACGTATGTTGCAATTTTTAATGGATTAATGGTGAAAGAGGTGACGCCCTCTAGAGCAAAATTCCAAAGCTGCCAGTAATTCCACTTTGTTTCACCAGCGAATCTGGGGTCACGGGAGTAGTCAACTGCAATTTGCGGGTATCCTATCCAAGAAAAAAGTCCCTTCATGAATCTGTGAGTTTCACGCAATTGTTTGAGTGATTCTACTGCGCGACGACTCAGTAAACGGTAGTCTCCTGTGTCCGATGGTATTTTGACGCGACTAACGCCCTGAATGAATCGATAGAAAAGTTTCGCTGTTGCTTTTTTTAGGAATGTTTCTCCATTCCTCTCTGTTCTACGTGCGTAGACGACATCATAGCCTTCTCGCCATTTCTTCGTCAGTTCCGGGATTATTTCAGGAGGATCCTGTAAGTCTGCATCGATGATAATGACTGCATCACCGCAGGCATGATCAAGGCCAGCTGTGAGGGCAATCTCTTTACCAAAGTTTCGACTCAGGTCAATGCTTGCAACAAAGGGCTCTTCAAATCTATTTATAAACTCGAGAGTTCTGTCGCTACTACCATCATTGACATAGAGTATTTCGCAAGAGTATTCGAGCTTTTCCAGTACAGCGGTGAGTCGCCGATGAAATTCGGGCAAAACGTCTTCTTCGTTATATGCAGGAACGACAACCGATAAGGTGGGTTTGTTTTCGTTCGACAAAGCTGAACTCCCCAAAGGTATGGACGACAATGAATGAAATGGAAACGTCTCTAGTCTTTTTTGATGTGATGTTGTGAATCAATAACTGAAGTATAAATGCCGAATATCACTTGTCAATTGATCATTGTTTCAACCGTTGTTGTCAATGGTCTCTGGTTTGCAAAGAGTCCTTTTGAGTCACAAAAAAACCACGGAGGCTGTTAAGCGCAGTCCGTGGTTTTTTTGATTTGTTGACTTATTTCTGTAAGCGTCAGGTGAGGGCATTCTTTTTTAAATATTGCTTTATTTTATCAGTGTCAGCTTCGATAATCTCACATCTTTTCTCGCGATCCTCTAGACCATTGAGACTTTTCGGACGTTCTGGGTCTATGCCAGTGGCTTGATTGACCGCCGCTGGAAACTTCGCTGGATGCGCTGTCGCCAGACATATAACCGGGTATTCGCCTCCGGCAAGTTCTTGCCCGGCCTTTACTCCTGTTGCTGTGTGAGGGTCAAGGACATAACCGGTGTTTTTGTTGAATGTGTGAATCGTCTCAAGAGTTTGGTCATTGTTGACTGACGTCGATATAAACGTTTTCTTGACCTCTGCCACTTGTTCTTCATTAAAGGACAATTTACCTGTTTCGGAGAATTGATGCATGGCTGATGCTAATAACTCTGAATCTTCGTTGTACAGATAGAAGAGGTAGCGTTCCAGATTGCTTGCATTCTGAATGTCCATTGAAGGCGAAAATGTTGGGTGCACAGAGCCTGTTGAGTAGTCGCCATCATTGACAAAACGAGACAGAATATTGTTTGCATTGGTTGCGAGCACCAGTTTCTCTATTGGGAGTCCCATTCTTTTTGCAATGTAGCCTGCGAAAATATCCCCAAAGTTGCCGGTAGGAACCGAAAAGTAAACTTTGTTACAACCCGTTTGTTTACGGACTTGTCCCCATGCATAAAAATAGTAAACAACCTGAGCGAGTACGCGGGCCCAGTTAATTGAGTTGACGGCACCCAGAGCATATTCTTTTTTGAAATCTAGATCGCCGAAAGTTTCCTTAACGATTTGTTGGCCATCATCAAAGGTTCCTTCTATGGCAAGATTGAAGACATTTGCATCGGTCACAGTCGTCATCTGCAGTTCCTGAACGAGTGAGACCTTTTTGTTGGGATGTAAAATAAAGATGTTTATGTTCTTTTTGCCACGAACCCCGTAGATGGCAGCACTGCCTGTGTCTCCGGATGTTGCGCCAAGAATATTCATATGCTCGCCGGATTCTTCCAGGAGATATTCAAACATATTGCCCAGGAATTGTAATGCAACATCCTTAAAAGCTAGGGTTGGGCCATGGAAAAGCTCCAGAATATAGACCCCATCATGGTGCACTAACGGGGTGATGTCTGGATGAGTGAAGCTGGCATAGGAGCGGTCAATCATCTCCTTTAACTTTGCAGCGGGTACATCCTCGATAAAATAACTCATCACCTGAAAAGCCAGTTCAGGGTAGGCTAGTTTAGATAAAGCATCAAGATCACCAGGAGTGAGACGTGGGATTGATTCAGGCAATAACAGACCGCCGTCTTCGGCTAAACCCATCATGACTGCTTGTTTAAAAGGTATCCCTTTTATCTTGCCCCGAGTGCTTTGGTATTTCATCTTTTTCCATCCTTCGTTTATGTTTGTGTGGGCGGGCATTCTAGCAGGTGTTTACTCTTCAGAAAAGAAGAAATCAGAAGTGTTTACTGCCTGTTGGATGAAGCATCGAGCGTGACTGATTTTACCGTTCTAAATAAAGATTGTAGTCCTTGTTAGGGGGTGGTCTAAGACTGTTGAAAAATTCTACTGAGATCTTTTTGGCTTGGTTTTGTTCGTGAATAATTTATGCGTCGTAATTT
>CBDUFN010000292.1:0-3436 GCA_965366475.1 uncultured bacterium
TACCGAAGAGACCAAACTTCCAGCAAAAGGACTTACTGGCGAGGGAGTCGTTGGGGCATGGTTGACATAGACAGGGCTTTGGCCACCATCAATACCGATAACTTCTATTCGCCCCGTATCACAACCAACAAAGAGGCGGCCATTGTCATCATTGGTACCATCAAAGACAACATCGGTAACATTATTCAACTGACCGACATCGTACCCACTATTTTTATAAGCAGCCAGGTACTTAAAAGACTCATCTACAGCACGAACCTGTGATGACATGAACTCAAGAATATATCCCCGCCCCTGAGCATCGAAAGTCATCCCACGAGGCTCATACATAACCGGGGAACCAAAGTTCGCCGCCACAGTATTACCGTAGGCAACAACCTCAAGTACGCTTAAATCCGTATCTATTGTAAAAACGTGAACCTTGGCATTTACGGAGGATGAATCAGCGACCACAACCTGCCCAGACTGATTTATTGACATACCACCAATTTGATTAAACTGCCCTGTGGCCTTGTCTTTCGCAGATACGTGCACTATGCCGTTAGCATCAATATCAATTTCGCCGGCAACACCGAACTCTGGAGAATCGGCCTCTGCACCATCCAGAGAACCAAGGATAGCCCCATCGACAGGATCAATAATCAGAACAGAAGACTTGCGAGCAACATACAGTCGTGTTCCATCAGAAGTAATGGCAAGCCCACTGCCCGTAGCCTGCAGATCAAAACTTTGCAACAAGTCACCATAAGGACTGAACTTATGAACATTCCCGTTACCGAGGTCAGCCACATACAAATTACCCGAATCATCCAGATCCATCGCGCCAGGAACGGACAAGGCTTCATCCGTGATCTGTCCCAACGAAGCAAACGTCGGCGCATCAGCCGCTAAAACTGGGCTGAGCCATATAACACCTAACAACAGTGATATCACCGTGATTAGACCGGGCATTGAGTAAGACTGTTTCATTCTGACGCCTCCTGCGGGTGCGACGCTGTCTGTATTAAACCTAAATAAAACTAACACTTAACGAGGTATAAGGCACTTTACCGCATACATCGGAGCGGTATCCTTCTTCGTTTTAATGCAACCTTAGTACCAACTTTTAATTAATGAAATTACTCTTATTTAACGGGGGGTTTATTACGAGAGATGAACCTGGGCGAGCAACCCCCTGAAGAAGATTAAATGTTGCCGCTACTTCAGGAACTTATTGAGCTGATTCAAAATCTAAAGGGGCAGCCTCACGTCTAAGACTGCCCCCCTGAAGCTGATGATTAAAACGAATAAACTAACTCAAAAAACCAAACTTTTTCATCCGGTAACGGAAGGCGTCTATTCCAAGGTTGAGCTTTTTTGCGGCTTTTGACTGATTGCCATCAGCTATTTCAAGTGACTGGCGAATCAACTCCCGCTCCACGTCTTCGATATCAATCCCTTCTGGTGGTATTCTCAGATTCATCGGTCCAGAGGAGGTATCACCTGTTTTTGATATCAACTCACGGGGGAGGTGCTCCAGCATAAGAGTCTCTTCGTTTTCGAGAATGATTGCTCGCTCAATAATATTACGCAACTCGCGAACGTTACCTGGCCAGTCATACTCTTCGAGGAACTTACGCGCCATCTTGGAAACGCCAGCGACATCTTTACCAAACTCTCTATTGTAATGATTTATGAAAAACTCGACCAGCGACATAATATCATCACGGCGCTCACGCAACGGTGGCAGATAGATCGGAATGACTTGCAGTCGATAGTAAAGATCGTTACGGAAGGTTTTTTCCTCAATCTTCTTCAACAACTCCTGATTGGTTGCAGAGACAATTCGCACATCAACCGGAATCTCTTTGGTGCCACCAACTCGCCGGAAAGTACGCTCCTCAAGAACACGCAACAGCTTGGCCTGCATGCCTACTTCCATGTCACCGATCTCATCGAGGAAAAGAGTACCACCATCTGTCATTTCAAAAAGCCCGCGTTTCTGGCTCTTGGCGTCGGTGAAAGCCCCTTTTTCATGCCCCATCAACTCGCTTTCAAGCAAAGTCTCAGGTACGGCCGCACAGTTGATGGCCATGAACGGTTTGTCTTTACGACCGCTCTCCATATGGATTGCGCGGGCAATCAACTCCTTGCCGGTACCACTTTCGCCCTGAATCAACACCGTACTTGCATCACTCTTGGCAACCTTGCGCACCATGTCGAGCACCTGCTTCATATGGCGGCTGTCACCGATGATATTGTCGATGCCGAACTTGCTTTCCTGAGCAGAACGCAGGTGTGCGACTTCCTTGCGCAACTGACGTGTCTCCAGCGCTTTTTTGACGATGATTGAAAGCTCATCAAGGTTAAACGGTTTATTAATGTAATCGTGTGCTCCAAGACGCATCGCCTTAACAGCAGTTTCCAGAACACCGAGAGCCGTAACCATAACGACAATGATCTCGTTATCGACTTCCTTAACCTTCTCCAGGACTTCCAAACCGTCCATACCAGGCAATTGGATATCTAGCAGCATCAACTCAGGAGAATCTTCCTGGACCTGCCGGAGAGCTTCTTCACCACTGGCAGCGGTAATAACGTCGTAGCCCTGCTTCTTAAGCGACTGCTCCAACGACCAGCGAATCAGATGTTCATCATCGACAACTAATATTCTTGTATTGCGCACGTATTATTCCTCATTCAGAGCCGACATAGCATCTTTGCTAACCGGCAAGTCAATAACAACCCGGGTCCCTTCGCCTACGCGACTACTGATCTCGATCGTTCCATTTTGCTGTTCTACAAGCTGACGGCAAATCGCAAGGCCGAGTCCGGTCCCTTGGGTTTTCGTCGTAAAAAACGGCGTGAAAATTTTCTCCAGATCTTCGGGCTTTATCCCTGGGCCCGAGTCACCAACCATGACCCTGACAGACTTTTTATCCTGCTCTCCAACCAGGTCGGTTTGCAGCAACAAGGTGCCACCTTCTTTCATCGCCTGTATGGCATTGATGATGATATTAAAAAATACCTGCTGAAGCTGCTTGCCGTCAACCCATACAGGCGGCAAATTACGGGTAAATTCCTTAGTTTGGTGCACATTTTTCGCTTCTGGGTGCTGGCTGACGAAAAACATCGTCTTTTTAAGCAGATCATTGGTGTCAACATAATCAAGACTCGGCTTGCCGGGACGCCCGAAAAACAGCAGGTCCGTTGCAGCCTTGTCGAGCCTGGTAATCTGTTCCAGCACCTTACTGACAACCTCACGACGAGGGTCATCTTCAGCAAAATCGTCAGCCAGGACAGTAATGGCTCCATTGATTGCCGCGAGGGGGTTTTTTATTTCATGGGCGATCCCCGCCGACATTTCACCGACCGAGGCAAGACGGTCGGCACGCTCCATCTGCTGATAGTGATACTGTTGCAGCTCGTCGTTCGCCATGCTCAGACGATCGACCAT
>CBDUFN010000293.1:0-3427 GCA_965366475.1 uncultured bacterium
CCTATCTTTCTGCCTTCGCCTGGGGTTTTTTGATCGTGCTCGGTTGGTTTCTGCTGAAGTTGGTTAACGGGGGGGGGGCACTGATGAACATGATGTCGAGCCTTCCACAATTCCCTTGGTTAAGCCTGTTGATTGTCCTGCCTTTGCTAGGGGGTCTGCTTTGCCTGCTGCACAGTAAGCGTCCTGCAGATTGTCGCGCACTGTCTTTGGCAACATCGCTAGCGGTTTTCGGTGTAGCACTCTACCTCTTTCTCTGTCACGGTCAGGGGGACGGTCGCTGGTTGCTCTATGAGGATGTCAGTTGGATCGAGCGCTATGGGGTTCGCTATGTACTGGCGATGGATGGTATCGCCCTTCTGATGATCTTGTTGACTGCCTTTATGCAAATTTCCGCAGTCCTGCTTGCCTGGCGGGTCGAACGCCATGTCTCAAGCTTCTTTGCTCTGCTACTCTTGCTTGAAGCGGGTCTGATGGGAATTTTTCTCTCCTATGACCTGGTGCTCTTTTACCTTTTCTGGGAAGTGGCTTTGATTCCGATGTTCTTCCTGATCAGTGTTTGGGGGGGTGCCAATCGAAGTCAGGCAGCGCTTAAATTTTTCCTCTATACCCTGGTCGGCAGTTTCTTCATGCTGATCGCGATAATCGCGCTCTATCAGATCCACGGTGTTCAGACTGGAACTTATACCTTTGTCATCGGCGATCTTCTTAAGACCGAATTGACTGCCGCGCAGGAAGGCTGGCTCTTCGCCGGATTCATGGCGGCCTTCGTTGTTAAGTCACCGTTGGTTCCCTTTCACACCTGGTTGACTGATGCTTTAACCGAGTCTCCGGAAGCCGGTTCCCTTGATTTGACCGGTTTATTACTGAAGACGGGTATCTACGGAATGATCCGTATCGCCTTCCCGCTCTTCCCGAATGCTGCGCAGAGTTTCTTGCCGGTTCTTGGTGTCGTGGCTCTGGTTGGTCTTTTCCATGCCGCCTGGAGTGCATATCACCAGGATGACATCAAGCGATTGCTTGCTTATTCGTCAATCTCACACCTTGGTCTGGTTGTACTTGGTTTGGCAGCCTGGCAATTCACGGCCTGGGAAGGCAGTATTCTCCTGATGGTGACTCACGGTATCACGACGGGTGCGCTCTTTGTTCTGGTGACCTTGATTCGAGAGCGAACCGGTACTCGCAGCATGCAGGAACTTGGTGGTCTCTGGGGGCAGGCTCCCTGTCTTGCTTTTATGTTCCTGCTCTTTTCTCTAGCCTCTCTCGGTTTGCCTGGTCTGGCTAACTTTTCCGGTGAAATTCTGGTTCTTCTTGGGACCTTTCAGCAACATCCCCTCTGGGCTGTGGTTGCCTTGCTCGGCGTGGTCTTTGCTGCAGCCTACATGCTTCGACTGGTTCAGGGAGTGCTTTGGGGGCCAGCATACAAGGATCGATCTTTTCCGGATTTGAGCCCGAGGGAGTGGTTGATTCTGTTACCTATGGCTCTTCTGGTGGTCTGGATTGGTGTCTATCCCGAACCCTTTCTGGCGCCAATGCACGGTGCTGTTGAGGTTTTATTAGCGGGAGGTCTGCCATGAGTTTACTTGACCTGCTCGCCTTATTGCCGATCCTTATATTGGTCTTTGGCGGAACCGCGATTCTGATGGCCGGGGCTTGGTATCGCGAGCCCAATCCTCTGTTTGCTGGTGGAATTTTGACTGCGCTGTTAGCAGCCGTTGCGGCAGGAATGGTCGCCCCTCCTGTCGATGAAATAGCGGGTCTTTTCAGTGCGGGTGGCTATGCCAGATTCTTTACAATTCTTTGGTCGTTGCTGGCTGCTGCCGGGTTGATGATTGGCAGTCGTTTTGTTATTGAACAGAAATTAGGGGCCGGAGAATACGTCTCCTTGGTTCTCTACGGCGCTGCCGGTATGTCGCTACTTTCTTCCGCGACTCATCTGCTTGGTCTTTTCCTTGCGTTGGAAACCTTTACCCTGGTCTTCTATATCCTGATCGCCAGTAACCGAAGTTGTGAAATGGCCGCAGAGGCTGGTCTCAAATATTTGTTGATGGGAGCTGTCGCCACTGGGTTTATGGCTTTTGGCGTGGCGATGATCTATGCGTCCTCAGGTTCACTTGCTTTGCCTGAGGCAGTAACCAAACTCATGACAACCAATGGGGAACTCCATGCTTGGGGCCTGCTTGGCTGGGGTATGGTTTTGATAGCTGTCGGTTTCAAGATTTCACTGGCACCGTTTCATCTCTGGACTGCTGATGTCTACCAGGGGGCCCCTGCTCCGGTTGGTGGCCTATTGGCGACGGGGTCCAAGGGTGCTGTTGTTGCTGCTCTGGTCGGTATGTTGGCGATTTCAGGTCCCGTCTGGCATGACCTGGTTGATCTGATCTGGGTCTTGTCGGCAGTGACCATGTTGGTTGGTGCCTTCAGTGCGCTTAATCAAAAGAACCTAAAACGTTTGTTGGCATACTCTTCAGTGACGCACATGGGTACGCTTCTTGTTGGCCTGCTTTGTCAGACCTCGGAAGGTTTGGTTGCCACAACCTTCTACGTCGTAACCTATGTTGTTGCCAGCTTCGGTGCCTTTGCCGTGATCGCTTCTCTTTCCGACGAGCGAGGAGAACCAATGTCTTTCGATCAGTGGCGCGGACTCGGCTATCGGCACCCTGTACGCTGTGCTGTGTTGGTGTTACTACTGTTGTCTCTGGCCGGTTTGCCGGCGACGGCTGGATTTATGGCCAAGTTTGCAATTTTTCAAGCAGCACTTCAGTCCGGTTACGTTGGTTTGGTTATGATCGGCATCCTGGCTTCAGTTGTTTCCTTCGCTTTTTACCTGCGAGTGACACTGCTGCTCTTTCAGGTCGATGAGAATGTTTCTCGTTGGCATGATGGAACGGCAATGGAACACGCTGTGCTCGCTGTCTGTGCCTCTGGCGTTGTTCTTCTTGGTCTATTCCCGGGGGTTCTCTTTACCCTGATAGGTCACCTCTTACCCTGAGAGTCCTTCTTGGGTTAGAATGGTGAAAGTCCGGAAAAAAAGGAGCTTTCCCATGACCATCTCTGAAAAGATAGATCTCTTTCTTGATGCCGAAGCCTTTGGGGTTGTTGGCGCCTCTGCCAAAGCCCACAAGTATGGCAATAAAGTGTTGCGTTGTTACCAGCAGAACCAGCATAAAGTTGTTCCTGTTAATCCGGTGGAAAAGGAAATTGAAGGGCTTGCTTGTGTCTCATCAGTCGAGGCCCTTCCTGATCATGTGCACAGCATTTCCATCATTACACCACCGCAGGTTACAGAAAAAGTTGTTGAGTTAGCGATTGCCAGAGGAATTAGGAACTTCTGGATGCAGCCTGGTTCGGAAAGTCCAAAGGCTGTGAGGAGTTGTGAAGAGGCAGGCGCCAATGTGATTGCTGATGGTAGTTGCCTGTTGGTCGTGAT
>CBDUFN010000294.1:0-3426 GCA_965366475.1 uncultured bacterium
TTCTCGACGAGGTTGCTGAATTACCACTTTCCGCACAGGTTAAGCTCCTCCGTTTTTTAGAAGATGGCCAAATTACCAGACTGGGTGGAACAGAAGATCGCAAGGTTGATGTGCGCGTTCTTGCCGCGACTCATCGTGACCTCGAAGATATGATTGAAAAAGGGACCTTCCGGCTCGATCTTTACTACCGCCTCAATGTTATTCCTATTCACGTCCCGGCTGTTCGCGATCGTAAAGATTGTCTGATCCCTTTACTCCGCCATTATATCGATCATTTCTCAATCATTAACAAAGAGTCGAAAAGGCTCTCTCGGGCGGCAATTGATGCACTCGTCAATTACGCTTTTCCAGGCAATGTTAGAGAATTGATGAATATTTGCGAGCGTCTTGTCGTTATGTCGGAGACTGAAGTGATTGATCTGGTTGACTTGCCATCACAGGTTGTTGGCTCGATGAAAACCGGAAAACCGGAAGAGATGGACTGGCCTGAGTCAATGACACTGCAGCAGGCCTTGGAAACTGTGGAGCGCAACATGCTGACAAAGGCTCGAGAACGATATCGAAGCCAGACTCGCATTGCACAGGCGCTTGGCGTGAATCAGTCAACGATAGCTCGTAAAATGAAACGCTACGGTTTGCTATAAGGCGTTTCGTGTTGTTGGTAGCACGTTGTTATGCTTTTTTGCATAGAAATGTTTAAGTGTGAATGCTTCTTTCATTTCCTTCACGTCTGGCGTTTGTGATTAATCTGTTGTGTCCAGTCTGTTTTTGTGTCGATTCAAACGATGCTGTTTTCTGTTTTATGATGTAAGTTACTGCATTATTTGAGTTTAATCGTTTTACTTAAAGGTTTATGTTTCTTGAATCAATATGCATACGTAAATATTAAACTGTTTTAGAACGTAGTTTGGCATTAGCTTTGCTCTAAGATGATAAGCTGTTTTTCTGAATGGGCTTTTAAGCTGTATTCAAGGTGGTATAGTTGTAGGCAGTTTTTTTAATTTAGTTTAATCCAGTGGGCTCTCGGCATGTAGTCGACTCACAACACTTCACAGAAAGAGGAGAAGAAACATGAAAAAGTATTTGGCAACATTCCTGGTCGTGTTTTTGGCAACCGGTACTGCGTTCGCTGCAGATACCCTCAAGGTTGGTGTCCAAGCACCAATTACCGGCAGCTACGCTAATGAAGGTCAAGGTATTGAAAATGGCGTACGGTTGCTCGCCGAGCAAGTTAATGCTAAAGGCGGCGTTTTGGGCAAGCAGATTGAAGTTGTTGTCTGTGACGATCAAGGGACTGCAATGGCTGCGGCTATTTGTGCCAAAGATCTGGTTAACAAAGGTGTCAAGATGGTTATCGGTTCCTACACCTCGACCTGTGCTGAAGCCGCTCAAAAAACCTACTACAAGGCGGGCGTTATCCAGACTTCCGACGGTACCGCTGACAGCCTGACCGAGAAAGGTTACTGGACGTTCTTGCGTAACTCCTTCCCTAATAGCGCTGAGGCACAATTTGCAGCCGATTATATGGTTAACGTTAAGAAGTACGAGCGCATTGTCGTTCTTTCCGACTTCTCGACCTATGCTGATGGCCTGGCAAACGCTACTGAAGCTGCCATTAAGAAAATGGGCGGCAACGTGGTTTCTCGCGATAAGATCAAGGCTGATTCCCAGAACTTCACTCCTGTCCTGACCAACATCAAGTCAAAGAACCCTGATGCAATCTTCTTTGCCGGTTACTACTCTGACGGTGGTCAGTTACGTGCACAGCAGCAGGCCCTTGGCATTAAGGCTGCGTTCATCGGTGGCGATGCCAATGACAATCCTGACTTTGTCAAACTTGCTGGTTCAGCCGCTGAAGGTGCTTTCATCATCAACGTTCCTTCACCAGATGTCCTCCCTTACGAAATTGCTAAAAGCTTCATTGCTGATTACCAGAAGAAGTACGGTGAAATGCCTCCTTCAATCTGGGGTCTGATGAATATTGACGGTATGCGTGCCATTATTCACGCTATGGAGCAAACCAAAGGTTTCGACACCAAGAAAGCTGTTGAATACCTGCATAACATGTCAGAGCCTCTTCCTGGCATCACCGGCTCGATTGCCTTCGCTAAAGACGGCAACCGTAAAGGTGGCGCTTATGTAGTCAAAAAAGTTCAGGCTGACGGAACTTACTTTAACGAGTACGTTCAGTAACCGTCGCTGAGTCGCTCACGAGGGGCGGGGGAGAGTCTTTCTCTTCCGCCCCTTCTCTTGTCTTGATAATTTTCAAACAGACCGAAAACAACTATAGGGGGCGTCATGGATTGTGTCCCTATATAATGTCTGCATTCAGGCGCGAGAAGAGGACAACGTCGTCCTCCATTGGCGTCTGAGTAGCAGCATGTTCACCAACCGCTGGAGATTTGTTTATGGATATTTTTCTGCAACAGTTAGCTAACGGTTTAACCATTGGCAGTATGTTTGCCTTGGTTGCCCTTGGCTACACCATGGTTTACGGCGTTATGCGCCTGATCAACTTTGCCCATGGTGACATGGTCGCGGCTTCGGCCTTTGTTGGTCTGACGATTTACACTCAGGTGATGGGGCAAGCAACATCACTGATTGCGGTTATTGTCATCTTCCTGTTGACTGCGGTTGTCATGGCGGTTGTCGGTATTATTCTCGAACGGGTCGCCTATCGTCCGTTACGCGAAGCACCGCGTTTGTCGGCAGTGGTCTCGGCGCTCGGAGCATCGCTGGTTATCCAGAACGGCATCATGCTGGTATGGGGCCCGAGGATGCGTATTTTTCCAGAATTGGTTCCGCAGGTTTACTGGGATTTAGGTGGTGTTGTGATCAGCTTGATCCAGGTCATTATCCTGGTGTTGTCGCTGGTGTTGATGGTCACCCTCTATCTGTTTGTTGAAAAGACCCGTATAGGCGCGGCGATACGCGCTTCCTCAATAGATCAGGATGCCGCACGTTTGATGGGGATCAACGTTAACAGTGTTATCGCTTTGATCTTTATTATTGGGTCCTCTCTTGGTGCCGTAGGTGGTCTGTTTATCGGTCTCTATTATCGGGGAATCACCTTCAACATGGGATGGCAATACGGCCTATACGCTTTTATCGCGGCGATCCTCGGTGGCATTGGCAATATCCCCGGAGCCATGCTCGGTGGAATGCTGCTCGGCCTCTTTAATGCTTTTATTGCCGGATACGTTTCCAGCACATGGGCCGACGCCTTTACCTTTATCCTGCTGATTTTAATCTTGATTGTTCGCCCGACCGGTATCCTCGGTGAGCGGGTTGCGGAGAAAGTCTGATGAAAGAATTGCAGAAGTTTGCTTATCCGGTCTTCTTCGTCGTTATGGCGGTTCTGCCACACATGCTCGACGATCGTTGGCAGGCGGTGGCGATAACGTTTCTGATCTTTGCCGTGGTGGC
>CBDUFN010000295.1:0-3414 GCA_965366475.1 uncultured bacterium
CGATTCAGCCAGATGTAATCGCAAAGCGCAGTTAAATTCTTCCCCATGGAAACGCGAGCGCGCCCAACGTTCAGAAGGCACATCGGTCTCCGCAGACTGATCGATGCGGGTCGCCTTGGTTTGAGGAAGCACATAACAGACAACAGTCAACGCAGACGGATCGATCTCCCCTTCCGGGTAAGCGAGTTGATAGGCCTCATAAGGCGTCCAGTAAAAAGGGCCGATATCAGCTTTCAGTTGATTAAAAAGGGGGTCATCTCCACGAGCATAAGCAAACAGCGGAGGATCCCAGGCAGGTTCATGGGTGCCATTTTCGAGGCTGTTTGCCGATGAAGCGCAAAACTCACGAACAGTCTCTTCGATCCAGCTTTTGGTTAGCTCATGATTGACGATCATGAAACATATCCTTGGCAAAAAGAATTAAACGCAGACTTCGAGAAGAAACGCCTCCGTCTCCACGATATCAACAACGGCAGAAAGGCAATTTCTAACATCTAAGTTCGATATGTTGTGATGACAACATCAGCAGCCTCATCACGTAGAGGAATTAAGGCTTGGTACTTTTCAGAGTTAAACCATTCAGACAAGTGACTCGGATCTGAAAATTCGATCACGACAACAAGATCTTTATCCTGTTCACCAGCAAGAACCTCAAGAAGCTCTCCACGAAAGACGATGCTGGCATCAAACGGAGCCAGCGAAGCACTGACTCCAGAAACATACTCGGCCCAAAGATCATTATTTTTCACTTTTATTTGCCCAACAAGATATGTCGCCATTCATCGCCTCCAAACCTAATTCGGTGAATTCAGCACAAGACAACAGCTCTTAAAAACGAGAGCCCGGTTGCTGCAAAAAAGCAATTTCCTCAGCAGTAGACGTTCGACCCAAGAGATCATTCCGGTGAGGATAACGACCGAATCTCTCAATGATCGTTTTGTGCTTATATTCATAATCAAGACTCGCCTGCTGGCCGTTGCGACGAAACAACTCCACGGCTTGCTCATGAATGATCAACGATTCACTGTGCATAAAAGGCATATAAAGAAAATTTCGTTCAACCGGTGTCAGCAACTGATCAGCGCCAGTCGAGATCGCTTCCTGCGCCAATGCCAACGAAAGAGAATCCTGAGCAAAGGCAAGCGGTGAGGCCCTGAACATATTTCTCGAAAATTGGTCCAAAACTATTATTTCAGCCAAACGCCCCTCGGCCTTTTGCCGCCACTCTACCAACTCGCAACACGCTGCCTGCTTATGAATCGTTGCATAGCGATCAATGATGAGTTGATCCAGAGCGGGGTCTTTCACCCACCACTGCTTCGGCTCAAGTTTATCGAACCAGAATTTGATAATTTCCTCGTACATATTTCTACCTCACAAAAGGATTTTAGCTCATTAAACGTTAGACACCAGCATAGAAAACCCTTCATTGGGCGTCTATAGAGTTAGTGAGTATCTTGGCCATTTACGTTCATGGTGAAACGATTTGAGCTGCACTACATTTTTTTCACTTCTTTTTCACCCTCCCTTGAAAGCCTACGATATATGCTTAAGTTGTCAGTGAAAATTTGAACTGATCTTCATTCTTAATCTTTAAGGAGAACGAAATGAAAAAATTCTTCAAAACCTTTTTGCCAGTTTTTTTTGCAGTGACGATGACGACTCCTGGCGGTGCGCTCGCTGCAACGTTTCAGGAATTTGAAGAACCTGTCGAAGAACAAGAAATCAAATCCGATTATGATGGCTATAACCTAACATTTCTTAAAGCTGATTTGAACTTAACCCTCAACCGCACTGACCTGGCTGACGATGATGGAACGTTAGTTGTCTTCATCACCAACGCTGACGGTAAAATTGTAAAAGAGGCTCAAGTGATTACGACTATTATCGGAAGTGATCAGAGCCAACTGACAAACCGAGCCCAACCTTATAAAGGAGGTTATGTAATCAATACAAAAGCTCTTTCTCCAGGCAAATATCGTTTGGAAGCTGAAATAATTACAGAAGGATTATTAGTCACGGATGAATTCATCTTCCAACATGTATAATTTGCAAACTCAATTAGATATATAGAAAGCAATTAAATTTAAAAGCCATGACCACCAAGAACATCTCTTGGTGGTCTTTTCTTTGCGTTGCAGGGTAAGAAACGTAGCCTGCGAAAGCCACTGACGCAACGTCTATGACATCCTCTAAATTGACCCTCTGCCATAATTCCGATACATTGACCAATGTGACAGCGACGGGGAGAACATGACTTAACAACTCCAATCCAGTGACATGACGACGAGTGTCTTGTAGATTTAAACGGATAAGCAGTTAACATGGTCATCACAAAATTCAGTGCGCAATTTAACGTGACAGAGAAGGAGTGCTGACATGAAGCAATCAAACAAGATTCTTGTTCTCTTTTCATTGTTTACTATTTTTGCAACAGTCTCTCTGGCCGATCACTCTGCTGAATATATTAAGGCGACCAAAGCATATAATTCTGGAGACTACCAAACCGCCTTGCATCTCTGGGGCGAAGAAGCAGAAAAGGGCAGTTTGGATGCACAAGAAATGCTGGGAGCAATTCATGCAAAAGGCAAGGGAACAAAGCAGGATTATGTTGAAGCAGCAAGATGGTATTTAAAAGCTGCTGAGCAAGGAAGCAGTAGCTCTCAATACAGTCTTGGCAGCATGTATTACGAGGGAACGGGGGTCAAAAAGAGCCTCGAGCAAGCCTATGCTTGGTGGCTGATTTCAGCAGCCAGCGGAAATATCGGAGCGAAAGAAAAACAGAGTAAGGTTTTGAACGAGATGTCGCCTGAGCAACTAGAAAGAACAAAGCTATTGACCTTTGAAATATTGCACAAAATTGCCAGATAACCCCATGTCAGGGCGGAAAAGCATCACGTTTAAGAATCAAAAAGAGCAGGACTTCAGCACTGTCTTTTAGAAAATCTATGTTAGTCACTTTCAGACTTACAAGACCTTCTGACAGAACTTCTGGGAGACTCAAATATTGATCAATGTGTCAATTTAAGGTACGTTGACGAATATTTCAATTCCTTGCTGAATGAGAAACGGAGGGGTCAGATTCTAATGTCATCCTACACTTACCATCCAACAATTTGCTTCCAAAACAAACTCATCAAAATCCAAAAACAAGACCCTTCAGGCTTTTCACGCATCAACAAAGTCATTGAGCGCCTGCTTCATAACCCAGATGACGCTGATGGCCGGATGCGTGGAACTCATCATAGTCGTTTCAAGAAATATGTTGGCCGTAGAGACTACCGGCTTATCTATGAGTGGTGTGCCATCTGTCACAAAGCAAGCAAGAAGTTAGAAGACCGCTGTGAAAAGTGTGACGAAATAGACGATAACAGCGTGGTCTTCTTTGATGTCTTTCACAAGAATGAGACATAA
>CBDUFN010000296.1:0-3413 GCA_965366475.1 uncultured bacterium
CACATGACCAAACCTGTTGCAGCCTTCATCGCCGGCGCAACAGCTCCTGCGGGGAAACGCATGGGACATGCTGGTGCGATCATCTCTGGAGGGAAAGGAGACGCCGCCAGCAAAAAAACCTTTTTAGCTGAATGTGGTGTTAGCGTTGCTGACAGTCCGGCAGAAATGGCTGATGCTCTGTTGAAAATATGGCAACCTTAAAGAAGCGTTACCAATAGAAAACAACAAAAGGGCTCGGTCTGTAGACCGAGCCCTTTTGTGTGCATTGTACAATAACCCTTATTGCTTTTGGTCAGAAGGCTTCGATGGTTCTTCTTTAAGAGGAGAGCCCCAGAAAGTCCCCAGAACTTTCTGATCACGTTCACTCAGGATGGCCCCACGTTCAATCATTTTCTGCATCAAGGGATCAAGATCGGAACCTGCCCCAAAAGCCTTGTCAACCCGTCCTCTCGTATGACAGATCGTACAACGATTTTCAATTGTTGTCTGAAATTCGTCGTTGGCAGGCAAACTATGAACATTGTGAACCGCATCAGTCACTGCAGAGGCAGCAACAGGCAGAAGCAACAACCCAAACAACAAAAGAGACAAAATTTTCACGTTATTATTCTCGTACATAGGTATCAATATCCGTTTCGTGGACCATGCCCATCATGTGGGCATACTCAGACTCAATAATTGCATAATGATGTTCCGTTTCTTCAGCCATTCGGTCAAACACTGCCCTGACCGCAGGGTCAACAATTCGTGAAGAGGTCATGCGCAGATTCTTAAGCAGGTCGTCTTCTTCCCGCATTGCCAGCTCCATAGCCTTTCGCTCATGGACGTCTTCATTCAGAGATTTTTCCAACTGCTTGAGCATAGCGTGATTGGCCCTGGGAGGTTGCGCCATAAACTCTTCAAAAGAGCCAAGATCGCTACCGGTATATACTTTAAAAAAGTGTGCTGCGTGTTCACGCTCTTCACTAGCTAACTGCTCAAAGACCTTCTTACCTCGTTCGTTGTTCGTCAAGGCCGCAGCCTTGAGATAAAAGTCCATGACATCTTTCTCGGTTTGAATGGCCATTTTGATCGCTTCCAGCATTTTCATTTCTTGAGGCATAACAGTCTCCTTTCCATGCAGAAAGAAAAGACCGCTTCAGGAAACCTCAGAAACCAAAGGTTCCGGTGTCTCCATACGGCCAACTATTCTGCAAATTTGGTCGTCTGCTCAGTCACCCACATTTCAACTTTGTCTCCATCCGCATCGGAAAGATCAAGAAAACGCAGTCCCATTCCAGGTTCATGAGCATCCTTACGATGAAAATGCCGTTTCCAGACAACCTGGCATCGGCAACGAACTGTATAAGGAGGCTTTGTTGGTAAATTCAATTCGATCAAGAACTCTTCATTCAGCTCACGTGGTTTCACTGTCGCGATAAACAATCCTCCACGACTTAGATTTTTAGCGTAGCCAAAGAACGTTTTCAGGCCATCACCACAGGGGATTTTCTCTACAATCAGTGGAGACCTGACGGCATGACGCTTATTAATTTGCTCTTGAGTATATTCTGGACTATCAGGTGCACTCATCAATGGCTCATCTTTCTTATGGCGATCCGTAGAGAAAAACATCTATGCTTTAAATAATAACACAGCTTTTTAGATTTTTAAAAAACTTGTCAATGGAACTAGGGTCGACCGGAGAAGGTGCCGTCAAATAAACGCAAATCATGCAGCATATCGGCAACAGTCGTCGCACAGGGCCTATTATCGAGGAGAAAGAAGTCAGGAAGCATCTCCTCTGGCTCTCCACGAGAAAAACCTGCTTCGCAAACCAGGTGAATCAAACGCAGCGTCCGAAAGCCATCAAACCAAACGTGAAAAGCGGCTAAACGACTCGTTTCAGAATGATGATTGTTTTGCAATCGCGGCCACGTTACTCGCCAACCTGCCTGTTCGAGATATTCAACTAAAACAGGCGATATCTCGGAAGCCTTCCGCAGAAGAGCCTCAGCATCATCCTGGAGGTTTTTCTCTATCAAACTTAGCCAGTCGCCCAGTATCTGAAATACGGCAATGGGATAAAAGAGAACACCATCCGTATCACCTGCAAGCAGACGCCCCATACTCCGCCCGGTACCAAAAGGGACTCTTGTCGAGACCCGTGGCTCAGGAAAGACTATCGTCCCCTTCAGAAGATCAATGCCATCTGTTTTTGCTAACTTCTGCAAAAAATAAAAATCTTCTCCGGCTTTACGACTGTTCATACCGCCACACCGGATATACGCGCCTGCCCGACAGGCAATGGCACTGCCAACGCTGTTGAATGCGTAAGGAGACCCCGCAAGGCGCAAACCATAAACATAGCTACGCATAAAAAGTTCGTAACGATCGATCGCACTCTGCTTTTCACTATCATCAGCATGCTGATGACAAAAAGGCAACACCGCCGCCCCCTTTTTGGATTGACAGAAATGGGAGACTATCGACTGTAGATAGTGTTCCTCGACCAGAGTATCTGCATCAAGACAAACCAGCAACGGATCCTTCTGCCAATTCAACCGTGACAAGGCAGAATCCAAACCGAGCTTTCTGGAGAAACCAACGCCAGCATCTTTGCTCGGAATCTCACATCCGGTGCTAGTCGCATCAATCCAACCAAGCGAAAGATTTGTCTGTTTAAAAAAGGATATCAACCTCTCCAGATCGTCATGATTCTGCAACCGGTCTTCATCTGAAGCCTGCTCGCCTTGATTTACAACGACCAGAATTAAGAATTGGTCTCGCAACTCCGATGCATTTGTTTCCAGACTTTGCAGAGTGGCAAAGAGACTGTCACCTTCTGCAAGTGAGGGGATAACCACCGCGCCGGTGAAATCCATACGCCGCGTTCCCGCAACAGCCCAAGGCCCTTTGATGGCGCGTTTACTTAAATATTTTTGTACTTCTGCAGGGAGATCACTCATTCAGGCAGGCTCTTGTACACAGCAAGTAATTCAGTGACGGGATCATTTGCTCCATCAAGCCAATGGATAACAACACCCTGACGTTCCATACGTCGGAACCAGGTTTCCTGGCGCTTGGCGAATTGATGAATGGCACTATTGAGCTTCTGGAACAGATCATTACGATTCAACTGCCCTTGAAGATATTGACCAACAAAACGATACTCAAGACCATAATAATCAAGAGTTTCCCAGGAGACTCCGGCAGCATGCAAACCTTCAACCTCTTCAATCATGCCTTGCTCCAGGCGTTCCCTTAGCCGACGTGTAATACGTTGCCTGAGAACGTCTCTCGGCCAGCGCAAGCCAAAGACCAGGGGAGACAAAGACGGCATAGGCACTGGATGAGCATTTGCCTGTTGCTCACCAACCGCGATTTCTATTGCTCGGAGCAAACGGGAACGATCGGTAAGATCAGTGGTGTTG
>CBDUFN010000297.1:0-3401 GCA_965366475.1 uncultured bacterium
TATAGTCCCTTACGGTTTGCGCAAAGAGACCGGCCGGATTGACTACGATGAAGTTGAGCAGTTAGCCAAAGAGCACAAGCCTAAGCTGATTGTTGTTGGTGCAAGTGCTTACCCTCGTACTCTGGATTTTGAAGCATTCAGAAGGATTGCTGATCAGGTTGGTGCTCCGATTATGGTCGACATGGCACATATTGCTGGTCTTGTTGCTGCCGGGGTTCATCCTTCGCCTGTTCCTCATGCTGAGTACGTAACGACAACAACACACAAAACTTTGCGTGGTCCTCGTGGCGGTATGATCCTTTGTCGTGAAGAGTATGCCAAGAAACTGAATAGCAATATCTTCCCCGGCATCCAAGGCGGCCCTCTGATGCACGTTATTGCTGCAAAAGCAGTTGCCTTTAAGGAAGCCTTAACCCCTGAATTTAAAACGTATGCCGAGCAAGTAGTTAAAAATGCCCATGCTCTTGCTGAAGAGTTGGTCTCTCGTGGCTTCAATCTGGTCTCTGGTGGCACCGACAATCATCTGATGCTTCTTGATTTTACCGGTAGTGACCTCACAGGTAAGGTTGCTGAAGCAACCCTTGAAGAAGCTGGCATCACAGTGAATAAGAATGCTGTACCTTTTGATACACGCTCTCCTTTTGTGACCAGTGGTATCCGTATCGGAACACCGGCAAGCACGACGCGTGGCTTGAAAGAGAATGAAATGCGCCAGATCGGTGCATGGATTGACGAAGCCTTGAAAAACATTGGGAATGAAGCTGTTCTTGCAAGAATTCGTGGAGAGATCCGTGAGCTTTGCAAGCAATTCCCACTTTACGCGCATCGGCTCGTTTAAATGGAAAGGCCGTCCTGGGACGAATACTTTATGGATATAACCCGCCTGGTGGCGCGTCGCTCAACGTGTATGCGCCGCCAGGTTGGTGCCGTAATGGTAAAAGAAAAGAATATCCTTGCGACAGGCTATAACGGAACGCCCAGCGGTATCACTCACTGTGAAGTGACCGGTTGCCTCCGTGATCAATTGAATGTTCCCTCAGGTGAAAGACACGAGCTCTGTCGAGGCTTGCATGCTGAGCAGAATGCAATTATTCAGGCAGCTCGACATGGTATCAATATAGATAATTCTGTACTGTACTGTACGGATTCACCTTGCATTATTTGTACTAAAATGTTGATCAATGCCGGCATCCGTAAGGTTGTTTTCCTTCAGGGGTATGCAGATACTCTCTCCATGGAAATGTTGAAAGAAGCACGCATAGAAGCAGTCCTCTTTAAAGATATCGTTGGTAATGATTCTGGAGGTAAATGATGAAATGTCCGTTCTGTACACATGATGATACGCGTGTTGTCGATTCACGCCTCGGCAAAGAGGGGAACAATATTCGAAGGCGTCGTGAGTGCATTGAATGCGAACGTCGCTTTACAACTTATGAGCGTGTTGAAGAAACATTACCCCTAGTTGTTAAGAAAGATGGTCGTCGGGAAGCTTTTGATCGTCAGAAAATTATTTCCGGTATTCAACGTGCGTGTGAAAAGAGACCTGTTTCAATTGCAACGATAGAAAAAGTCGTTGATCAAATGGAAGTGACCCTTCAAGAGAGTGGGGAAAAAGAGATCGATGCCAGTCGCATCGGTGAAGCTATCATGGAAGCTCTTCAGTCTCTTGATGAAGTCGCCTATGTGCGATTTGCTTCTGTCTACCGACAGTTTCGTGATATCAACGAATTTATGTCTGAACTAACGGACATCCTGGCCAAAGGTCCTACCAAGTAGACCTTGGGAGCACCTTCATAACACGACTCGACTATGGCTTCTTTAGTTTGAGTCCTGCTGCCTCCCGTCTACCGGTAACGCATTGCGAACCGTCATGACAATTCAAACTGAAAATTTCATGAATAGAGCGATCGAACTTGCCCGTAAAGGTGTCGGTCGTACTGCGCCCAATCCTCCCGTAGGTGCTGTTGTGGTACAGAATGGGGAGATACTTGGTGAAGGCTTTCACCCTGCAGCAGGCCAACCTCATGCAGAAGTCTTTGCTCTTCGTGAGGCAGGAGACTTGTCTCTTGGCGCGGAGCTCTATGTCACTCTTGAGCCGTGTTGTCATCAAGGCCGCACCGGGCCCTGTACTGAAGCAATCATCAACGCAGGTATCTCAAAAGTTTATGTTGGTACGAAAGACCCAAACCCTCAAGTCGCAGGGCAGGGGATGGCTTTCTTGCAGGCCTCTGGTGTTGAAGTCGTTTGCGGACTTTTGGAAGAAGATTGCAAGAGTTTAATAGCACCCTTTGCTAAGCAGATGTTACAAGGTTTGCCCTATGTTGTCTTTAAGTCTGCGGTAACATTGGATGGGCAAACTTCGACTTCTGCGGGTGATTCCAAGTGGATTTCTTGTGAAGCCAGCCGCGATCTCGTTCATCAACTGAGAAATCAGGTCGATGCTATTATGGTCGGGTCGGGAACCGTTATTGCTGATGACCCACGTTTGACGACGAGAATTACGGAAGGCGGTCGGGATCCGGTGAGAATCGTTCTGGACGGTGGTCTGAATACGTCTCCTGAGGCTAACGTTTATGTGCAGTCGTCAGAAGCAAAGACCATATTAGTGACTTCGCTTCAACATTCCGAAGAAGACTTGGATCCATTTCGTAAAGCTGATGTCGAGATCATTCTTGTTGAGAATGGTGCGTCCGGGTTAGATTTACATGCTGTATTGTCAGAGTTAGGGCAACGTAATCTTCAGCACATCCTGCTTGAGGGGGGACGGACTCTGGGTGGCGCTATGATGCGGGAGGGGCTTGTGGATCGCATCATGCTCTTTGTTGCGCCGAAAATCGTTGGTGGCTCTGGATGTGGACTCTTCTCTGGCGAAGGAGTCCTGAAAATGGCTGATTCTATGCCACTGGTAAATTTGAGGGCACGACAGGTTGATTCAGATATTTTGCTGGAAGGGGAGGTACAACATGTTCACCGGTCTGATTGAGGATCTAGGCACATTGCGAGACATCCGTACCGGCAGCAACCAATCCCAATTGTCTGTTGCAACGAGTTTGCCTATGGCAGAGTTGACTCTCGGTGAAAGTATCGCTGTAAATGGTGTTTGCCTCACGGTCACAAGCTTTGGCGACGGAGCCTTCACAGCAGATGTCTCACCTGAAACTCTTAATTGTACGTCTCTTGGACGCTTGTCTCGTGGTGCACGTGTTAACCTTGAGAGGGCTCTTAGACTTTCAGATCGTCTTGGCGGGCATCTTGTCAGTGGGCATGTCGATGGCTTGGCTAAGATTGTCGGACTCCACAAAGATGGCAATGCCTGGACGTATACTTTTCATTCAGAAGCGTCAGTCATGAACTTTCTTGTCGCTAAGGGCAGTGTCGCTATCGACGGTATCAGCTTAACC
>CBDUFN010000298.1:0-3400 GCA_965366475.1 uncultured bacterium
AAACGCGCTTTTTTTAGGACAACCATGAAGAAACGTCCTTTTCTGTTAGCCTCAGCCCTTTTGGCTGGTGTTTTTGTTTTCTTCCTGGCTCTGGCAGTAACTGTGGCCAGTTTCATGGGGCGTCCTGCCAATTTTGTGATGGGTGACAAAATCGGTGTCGTTGAAGTTTTCGGTGTTATTGCTGATTCGAGGCAAGTGATCGAACAACTTCATGATTTTCGCGACAATGATCACATAAAAGCCATTGTGCTTCGCGTTGACTCTCCTGGTGGAGGTGTTGGTCCATCACAAGAGATTCATGACGAAGTGAAATTGATTGATCTGAAAAAGCCTGTTGTCGTTTCAATGGGTTCAGTTGCTGCTTCGGGCGGATATTACATCGCCTCTTCGGCACGAGAAATTGTAGCCAATCCAGGAACGATCACTGGCAGTATCGGTGTCATCATGGAGTTTGCTAATTTCAAGGAAGTTCTTGATAAAATCGGTTTAAGCAGTGTCGTCGTCAAAAGTGGTGAGTATAAAGATATCGGCTCGCCATCACGTGAAATGACAGAAACTGAACGTGAGATACTGCAAAACTTGATTGACGATGTTCATAGTCAGTTCGTTGCGTCTGTAGCTGAGGGTCGTGGTCTTGGTGAAGAAGCTGTTCGTCAACTCGCTGATGGCAGAATATTCTCAGGGAAAAGAGCTATGGAGATGGGTTTGGTGGACCGGATGGGAAATCTTGAGGTCGCCATAAAGCGTGCAGCAGAACTTGCAGGAGTTGAGGGCGAACCGAGTGTTGTTTATCCTCCTGGCAATAAACCGAAATTTATTGATCTTTTTATAGAAGAAACGTTGAATACCATACAATTTGCTTTACAGAAGCAACGCACCATAGGTTTGCAATATCTTTGGCCGGGATTTAATTAGGAGGTCTGTTATGACTAAGAGTGAACTGATTGAACAACTGACAACTGATAATGATGTCCTTAACAAGAGAGAGGCTGAACTGATTGTTAACTCAATCTTTGACAGTATCGGCCAAGCCCTTGTTGAAGGTGATCGCGTAGAAATTCGTGGTTTTGGTTCTTTCACAGTCCGTGAACGAGATGCACGGGAAGCGCGTAATCCTAAAAGTGGAGACATTGTCCAAATATCGGCCAAGAAAACTCCCTTTTTCAAGACTGGAAAAGAATTGCGTGAGCGGGTTAACGTCTCCTGATTACGCTCTCTCTTGACGATTAGATTTGATCTATAATAACAACTAAGGCCCCGTTTTTAGAAACGGGGCCTTAGTTGTTATTGGTTGATGTGATTTGTAGGAGCAAGTAAAACAACCTCCAAAATGCCGATGTTTATTCCCTTGAGAGGACCTTAGGTTCCGAATGATACCCAGGATGGGTGCTTCAGGCTTCCCGCTCGTGGGCGGGCTTGCTCACCACGACCCGACTCCGGGCAAGAAATCGTTCAGTTGGTCAGCACAATCAGGAATAATGCGTACATTTCAGAGGTTGTCAAAGAACTTATCAAACTTATTTAAAGGCTAGCACAGCAGAGGGGACTGTCAACGGTAATGAGTTCCAATAATTTGATTCTTTCGTTGTGAAAATTGTATAAACTAATCATAACAATTGCTTAAGTACTGCAAATATTTTTTAAGTAAATTTATAATTAGTTACTCTTTTTATCCCTTAAAAACGTTAACTTTAAAGGTTATGTTGAAAGAAAAAATATGGATCAAGAAGAAAAATTACCCAAGCCGGGTGTTTATCGTTTTGTTGTAAAGGAAGATGATAATGGTTTGCGCCTTGATCATTTCCTGGCTGTCTCGAATGATAATTTTTCCCGCAGTTTAGCTAAAAAGATTATCGATCTTGGTGGGGTGCATCTCTCTGGCCGAAGGATACGTCGCTGCAGCCAAACGGTTTCATCTGGTGAAAAGGTCGAAGTGTTTATTGATAAACAACCTTTGACGCCCAAAAAGTTGACAGAAGACTCCATCCTCTACAGGGATCAAGATCTAATTGTTATTAACAAACCAGCAGGGATGGCGACTCAGCCAGCTCCATCAAGGTATCAAGGCACCCTTTACTCCGAGTTGCAGGTTTTACTTCAGGATCCGCATCGTCGGAGCCAGCGACCAACGATCGGTATGGTGCAACGGCTTGATCTCGATACGTCAGGCGTGATGGTTTTTTCCATACACAAACGCGCACACAAGGCTATGACTGAAGCTTTTCGCGGTCGTGACATAAATAAATCATATTGGGCTTTAGTTGCCGGAAGACTTGAGACTGCGCAAGGTTCATTTTCTTCTCAACTGGCAAAGCGACGATCAACCAACCTCATGGTTTCCGTTGAACGGGGAGGTAAGCAAGCCGAGACTCGTTATCGTTTAGTAAAAAGTGCAGAGTGTGCCAGTTTGGTAGAGGTTGAGTTGATTACAGGCCGCTCTCATCAAATACGTGCTCATTTCTCTGAGGCAGGTTATCCTCTGTTGGGAGACACGGCTTATGGTGGGCCAAAGAACGTAAATCATCTCACTATTCCTCGACAAATGCTGCATTCTCGTCTTTTATCTTTCAATCATCCAGTTACCGGTAAGGGTTTGATGTTTGAAGCACCTTTGCCTGATGATTTTACCAATATTTTAAGGGGTCTGGATGTCTCCTTGAATGGTCTTGAGGGATAAGGTATTGTACGTTTCTATGATGACATTTCCTCACATTGATCCGGTAATCTTTCAGATTGGACCACTCGCTGTGCGCTGGTACGGCATGATGTATCTGATAGGCTTTGGAGCTGCCTATCTTTTGATATCACATTTGGCACGTTTACGTTCTCTTGCCTTAGATAAAGATGGAGTTTCTGACCTTCTCTTTTATGGTGTGTTGGGAGTTGTTTTAGGTGGGCGTCTGGGCTACGTTCTCTTCTACAACCCAGGTCAATATCTTTCTCGTCCACTGGAAATCTTTGCGGTGTGGCAGGGCGGTATGAGCTTCCATGGTGGTTTGTTGGGTGTTGTCGTCGCCTCCGTTGTTTTCTGTTGGAGACGTCACCTTCCTGTGCTTTTGACCGGTGACATCATTGTCACTTCAGCAACGATAGGTCTTGGCTTTGGTCGAATTGGAAACTTTATCAATGGTGAACTCTGGGGCAGGGTGACTGAGATGCCATGGGGAATGGTCTTTCCCGGAGCCGGGCGATTACCCAGGCATCCGAGTCAGTTGTACGAAGCTGCTCTTGAAGGCCTCGTTCTGTTCCTCCTCCTCTACGCTCTTCATCGATATAAAGTTCGTGAAGGCGTCCCTTTCTTGTGTTTCTTTATTGGGTATGGCGTGTTTCGCTTTCTGATTGAGTTTGTTCGTCAGCCGGATTCGCACCTCGGTTTCCTCTGGGGGGGCGCAACCATGGG
>CBDUFN010000299.1:0-3370 GCA_965366475.1 uncultured bacterium
TCAAACATCCCAAGGTGATGCCGTGGATTTTACCGTTGAAAGTTCCACAAAGAGCAGACCCGCATGTTTTACAAAACTGTAATCCAAAGCCCTTATTGCTAACATATGACGTCAACAAGTCTTCACCCGTTAACCATTTGAATTCAGATGGATTTACTAATGCATATGCGGAGGCCTGGGCACTAAATGCTTTTCTACATCTTGAACAATGGCACGATCGAGCATCACGGAGTTTACCGTTGATTTGATACTTAATTCGTCCGCAAAAGCACTCGCCAGTTATTTTCATTTGTGAGCCTTGATTCCTAAAGATTTATTATAGCCGGTGGTGAAGAGAACGTGAGTGACCGATCAGCCTTTAGTTCTCTTGTTGCAGGGCCATTCGCTGTGTCCGCCAGGTTGATTCGTTTGTTAGGTGTTCTCTTCGATAAAATCGTATTCACCGACCCCCTGAATCAGAAGGTATTTTGATGATTCAGAGCTGAGGTTGTTCATAACTGTATGGCGTCTGCCTGGTTCGATTTTGCAATGCACTCCGGGTTTTAGAATGACCTTTTCAGTTGGGTCTTTCATGCTCACAGTGATCTCTCCACAAATTCCAAACATGTTGTCGGTTACTTCTGTGTGACAATGAAAAGGGCCACCTTCTCCAGGCTGGAGTTCGATGACTCTGACCTTGACGTCTTTTGTTTGAATGATGACTTCTTGTTTTTTCACTCTATTTGCCTAACGAACCAAGGTAAAAGCTCTGGTTTTGGTTATTTTCAAGTTTGTTGAAATCTTATCATGAACAACTGACGGATCAACGCGCCCGCTTGAGTGGTTGGATATTTTATTGAAGCAACGATCACTTTTTTGACCAGATATAAAACTTATCTCTGGTCTCAGACCATTTTTGTACTCCATACTTTTTAATTTTTTTAATATTGTTTTTAGGCATTTGCCCGCACCGCGGCTCCAAAATGTCAAATTTGTCGCATTCGTCTAATTCTGCACATTCCCAACAACCTTCATAGTGATTGGAAATGCAACATTCCATTATCTTACAGGGGGTTCCAGAGCACCCCCCGCCGACTCGGCAGGGTTTGTCACATTGTGCATTCGATAGTGCATTTAATACTTCGGTAAATTCCTTATACTTATGGAAGTTTGCTCCAAATGGCGTTTCTATTTCTGCATATTTATGGAATTCAATATTTTTGAGTTCATCTCGAAGTTGACGGGCATAAGTGTCAAATTTGTTGTTGTAACGAATGCAATCAGGACAATAGATGCCACAATAAGCCGTCTTTTGTTTAGAATCCATTTCAGCTCCAAGTCTTTTAAATATAACGATTCGTGATAACCGGCGGCAGCGCAAAGGCTTGGCCATCACCGCAATTTATCTTTTGCTTTTCAATTTTGCCCCGTTGTCTTTCCCGTTCGGTTGATTTGTTAGGCTTTCTGTGGAGGGAAATGACCTTTCATCTCCTCAGCGAGATTTTGTAAATCCGGAAACAAATCACCTTTCCTGAATCCGCAGGCATCTAACTGCCATGCCATCTCTCGTACGGACGACGAAGGGATTTCTATCTTCTCTAGGAATACCCCTGACTTCTCATGGTGCTCTAATGGATCCCTATTGGAATGAATCGTGAAACATCCTTGCTGCACAAACATTCTAGGGTCGGATTCATCTGCCATTGCGGCCAAGACCTTGTTGTTCTCTTCAACAGGAACCTTCCCGGTGTCACCGCTAAGGTCGTAGAATGCGGGTCTTATGGTATCTCGACACATCCCACCAACGATTGATGGAGTTACATTTTGAAATCCTTCACATTCATTCAATTTATGAGGCTCAAGCACCCATACACAAGCATTTTGCAGCTCATCTCTCTTTGAATAAATGTATGGCTCAAGCGCGAAGTAAAGAGCAACCAAAGGAGAACGGGACCAATCAAGTAGCCTGGTGGGTAATCCATAATGCTGCATCAGGCTGAGCCACGATCCGAGATCGGTATATTCAGGAGCAGTTGAGTGTCTTGTGCGTGCTCGAGACCTGAATCTGTTGGTGAAATTCCTTTCGTCTTCGTTGTCATAACCACGCCAAATCGTCGGCTGAATAGTCCAGTCTGTTGAAGTGTGACCCCGAAACCACAAAACTCGTTTGTCGGCGCTTATTCGCGCAGAAACATATTCGATAAGGTCACCAACAGTATTTGCCGTATACATAATCTTCCTTCTTTTCTTAGACTAACGGTTCACGATAAGCGGTGGCGACGCGAACTTGCGTGACTTACCGCAATTTGGTTTTGTTTTTCAATTTAGCGCAGACGTATTTTCCGTCCGCGTTGATTTAGTTGTTAGCCCTGTGCATTGAATGCCTCATGGTAAGAAATGATACCTCGTGGCAGGGGCGCTTCAAAACATACCGCTTGAAAATACTCCGGTGGAACATCTGGAAGAACAAGATTTGGTTCAGGTTTGAAGCCGAAACGATTGTAATAAGCAGGATCGCCGAGAAGGACACAGCCTGCTGCGCCGGTTTTTTTGAGCACATTTAGTGCTTCAACCATAAGCTTTGATCCAATTCCACGACTTTGACATTCAGGAATTACGGATATTGGGCCCAAGCCAAACCAGTCAAGTGTCCCATCCGAAATGGTTACAGGGGATACAGCTACATGACCAATAACTTCTCCATCCATTTCCGCAATAAGTGAAATGGTAAGTGCTCCCGCATCTCGCAACGCCTTGACGATAAATTGTTCTGTGTGGTCGGAGTGCGGAGCTTCAAGAAAGGCTGTAATAGTAACAGCATAAATGGTCTGAATATCTTCCGGCGTTTCTTTTCTAATTTTTAAGTTCATTGCATATATTTTCAAAGGGCTAACGGACCAAGCTAAGCGGACTGGAGTTGGTCCTTTTCAAGTGTGTAGAAACTTTTACGCGAACCACCGACATATCACCCAGTCCGCTTGAGCGATTGGTTAGGCAATTATCGGCCCAGCGGGGCAGTCGGAGGGTCGTGTTTCGTTCCAGATTTTGACAAGCTTATCTTTACTCCGCTGATGCCACCATTCGATTAAGGAAATGTTCCTCCTATCAATGTCCCCTTGAAGTAGTTCACAACTTTCAATTGAAAAGGATGCGCTCAATCCACCACATTTAACGTGAAAGTGGGGAGGCGAGTGTTCTTTGGGGCGTATCTCTATTTTTAAACCTTTGTGTACCGCAACTAATTGCCGGATGCTGTAGAGCGACCCATCCGTCCAGACAGAGTAGCCACCGCTAAGAAGGCTAGAGAGAACTTTGGCCATAGCCTCTAGGTCTTCTGCCTCGTGGATTCTCTTCTCGATTAAGTCATACTCGTTCATCTCTACTGCCTAAC
>CBDUFN010000300.1:0-3347 GCA_965366475.1 uncultured bacterium
GGTGTCCAGGCGCTTGAGTTGTGAACTGCCCAAGGCACACTGCATATCTGTAATTCGATAGTTAAACCCCAACTCCTGTTGTTCGTAATACCATGGCCCGTCATTGCGGGTCAGCCTATCAGGCGCCTTGGTAATTCCGTGCGTGCGCAACAAACAGAGCTCTTCATACAAGTCAGGATTATTGGTTGTAATCATGCCGCCTTCACCTGTTGTCATATGCTTGACAGGATGAAAGGAGAAAATAGTCATGTCACTGTGCGCACAGGAACCCGTTTTATATGTTTTGCCATCCTCCACATAACTGGAACCAATGGCGTGTGCAGCATCCTCTATAACGATCAACCGATGTTCTTTTGCAATAGCCGCAATTTCGCCCATATCGCAGGGTTGGCCGGTAAAATGAACAGGAATCAAACCTTTGGTCTGACTCGTTATATTGGCCTTGATTTGGCTTGGATCAATACAATAGGTCAGCGGGTCAATATCAGCAAAGACAGGCGTTGCCCCTGCGTAAATAATGCAATTTGCAGAGGCGACAAAAGTGAGAGGAGACGTAATAACTTCGTCACCATCACTGAAGCCGGCGACCAGTGAAGCGAGGTGCAGGGCCGCAGTTCCGTTGGCAACAGCGACGGCATACTTTGCGCCACAGTAATCAGCAACCATTTTTTCGAAAAGCTCAACATCCGGCCCTTGAGTCAACCAATCTGAACGCAAGACATTGACAACGGCCTGAATGTCTTCTTCAGAAATACTTTGCCGACCATAAGGAATAAACTTTTTCATCGAAATTGTCCTTGATCAAACAGAAAAAGTTGAATCCACATGTGCGCGGATAAGAGTGCGAATCTGGTCAACAGAGAGCCATTCGGTGTTGGTACCGCTGTTGTAACTAAAGCCGTCGGAACAACGACGGCCATCAAAAGTATTCATGAAATCGTCGACGTTCCAGAGCGGCATTGAAGGGAGGATCACAAAATATTTTTCAAACTCCACCGTACTGATTGCGTCGGTCGCTGTGACCATTTCTTCATGCAGTTTCTCTCCGGGTCGAATGCCAACGTTTTCAAGTTTAGCATCAGGAGCAATGGCTTCTGCAACTTCAGTGATTCTGTAACTGGGAATTTTGGGGACAAAAATCTCTCCACCCCACATAGACTCAAGAGCATTCATAACCATATCAACACCTTCTTCCAAAGTGATATTGAATCGGGTCATGCGTTCGTCTGTAATTGGGAGGACACCCTCTTCTCGCTTGCTCATGAAAAATGGGATAACACTGCCACGGCTACCCATGACATTGCCATAGCGAACAACCGAAAGCTTAAGATCACGTTTCCCTTTCATGTTATTTGCAGCAACAAAAAGTTTATCGGAGCAGAGTTTGGTTGCGCCGTAAAGGTTGATTGGCCCTGCAGCTTTGTCAGTACTTAGGGCTACGACTTTCTTAACATCAGAATCAAGACACGCTTCAATAACATTTTGTGCCCCAATGACATTGGTCTTGATGCATTCGAAAGGGTTATATTCAGCTGCGGGAACTTGTTTAAGTGCTGCGGCGTGAATAACAATGTCGATGTCTTCCATCGCTCTCGTCAAACGCTCTTTGTCACGAACATCGCCAATAAAATAGCGAATTTGAGGGTACTCCTCAGGGCTGAACAATTGTGCCATCTCAAACTGTTTAAGCTCATCCCTCGAATAGATCACAAGTCTTGTGATGCTTGGATATTGTGTCAGTACCGTTTCAACAAATTTCTTGCCGAAGGATCCCGTCCCACCAGTTACCAGAAGTGATTTTTCAGCTAGCATGATAATATTTCCCTGACTCAGGATGCATCTATTGAAAGACCATCCTATTTAGACGTGTATTAGTAAAGGACACTTACATTAGAGAGCGTATCGCAGAAGCAACTCGATCCGGTGCCATTCGGTCTCTGGAACCAAACACCCACTCAAAATACTCTTTTCGGGCATTTGAATAAATACTTTCATCCGCAAGCGCTCGTTCAATAGCCGCACCGAGGTTGTCATCTCCAGCAGAGAAATTTTCTCCGCAAGAGTAGAGCTGCATATTTTTTTCAAGATCATCAAGATGAATGCCAGAGTTCACTCCCATCTCATAGAGCTTATCCCGTGAGTACAAGTTAGTTTCAATCATTAGCTGAGGGAGATCGTAGAAAAGAGACTCCTCTGCGGGTGAGTTCGCATCAGAAACAATGAGGTCAGAGATCGAAAGAAGTTCGGAAAGCTTACTACCGACTCGATCCAAGATGGCATTCCCACGAACTCTGCACAGCTTATTGATTTTGTAGAAGCTCAAACTATCGTTGATTCGAGCATTTAATGATTGGCTCGGATGAGGCCTGATAATCAGGTTAAAATGATCAGGAGTCTCATAGATCAACCTGTCTGCGAGCATAGCAAAGGAACCAATCGACTTGCGACTTGGAGTATACAAAATCGTCTTATTATCAGGGTTCAGGCCCAACTCAAGCAACTTGTCTTCACGATGTCTGGCATTGCGTTCCGGGTATTCGGCAAAAGGCAAATAGCCTGTATAAACGCAGTTAAGATCAACGTCCTGATGACGACTTATCATACTTTGCATCCGAGGACCAGTCACACACAAGAGGTCAAAATGCGCATTCTTTTCTATCGCATCAGGTGTAAAGAACATATAGGTGCCATGGAAAACCATGCACTTTTTAGCGTCAAAAGGGCTCAACAATCGTCCATAAGGTGAACCGGTTACAATCACATCGGCCTTTCTCATGGCGGCATTTCCAGGAAAAAGTTGCGGGAAGCGCTTGGAAAACCTTTTAAGCTTTATAGAGGGATACCTCTTACGAACAGTCGACAGCGTTGACGTACGAGAACTGACAAACACACCGCCAGTCTTTTCATAAACCTGAGCAAGCGCCTGAACCGCCTGAAACATCTGTGAAAAATAAACAATCACTCAACAATATCCCTACAGAACGTTACGGCTAAGCGACTTCGCCGGCTTTATTTTTCACAACGAGCACATCTTCCAGCATCAGATATTCCAAATCTGATCCATAGAACATATTAAGAGCATCGACCGGAGCACAAATCATCGGTTCACCACGACGATTCAGTGAAGTATTCAACACCACAGGATTACCGGTCAGCCGACCCATTTCTTCTATCAAAGCGTAGTAACGTGGATTCGTATCCTTATTGACGACTTGGGCACGAGAGGTGCCATCCTCATGAATAACTTCGGGGATACGATCGTTCCATGTTGGGTTGGCCTTAAAGGTAAAGGTCATATAGGGCGCGGGGTGATCTGTCTGTAATAGATCTTCAGCGACGGTATCCAA
>CBDUFN010000301.1:0-3327 GCA_965366475.1 uncultured bacterium
GGCATTGAAGACTTTGACAAAGTTTATCAATGCGACGAAATGGCTAACGGCGACGTCGTCTTTGCTGCAACAGGTGTCACAAGTGGCGACTTATTACGCGGAACCCGCTATTATTCTGGTGGCGCCGAGACACACTCCATCGTCATGCGCTCAAAAACACGAACCATTCGATTTGTTGAAACACGACATAGTTTCGACTACAAGCCTAAATACTGAGACAACAATATTCAGCTTAGGACTTGTCAGACGCATGACAACTTGGTAGTATTTCTCGAGTTTTCAATGAATAGGACTGAGGTTAACTAATGGCAATTATCACAATTTCCAGAGAAATGGGCAGTGGCGGCATTCCAATTGCTCACAAAGTTGCAGAGAAGTTGGGCTATCAGCTGATCGACGGCGAAATGATCATGGAGGCTGCAGCAGCATATGGCCTCTCCCCGGAAGCCGTAGAGCAGGCTGATGAAAAACCCCCTCATTTCGTCGACACTCTCGATTCAAAACAATTTCTTGATCTACACCTGATTGAATTAATCATTCTCGAAGCCGCCCTTAAAGGCAATGTGGTCATTTATGGCCGCGGTGGTCAAGATCTTCTCAAGGACGTCAACAGCGTCTTAAGAACCCGCATCATTGCCCCATTTGAAGATCGAGTTGAACGCTGGGCTGAGCGTGAATGGCTCGACCCTGATCGTGCCAGATACCTGGTGAGGAAAAGCGACCAGCAAAGAGCAGGTTTCATTAAGTACTACTTTGACCGTGACTGGGATGACAGTGTCCACTATGACCTGCTCATCAATACACAAAGACTGTCTGAAGACAAAGCCGTTCAAGTTATCTGCGAAAGCGTTAAAGACGAGAACCTTGAAGGCACCAAAGCAACCGGCAAGAAAGTTCTCACAAACCTGATTCTGCGCAAACGTGTTGAGATTGCAATCCTTTCGTCAGACAACATCGATGCTTACATGCTCGAAATCGATGTCGAAGATGGAGTCGTAACTCTTTCCGGGCAATTACACTCCAACGCCGAGAAGAAAGCTGCAGAGGCTCAAGCGCGTGAAGTCGAAGGCGTCAGTGACTTGCAAAACGATATCAAGGTTGTTGAATACAGAACCAACCCTTCAGAGCACTAAAGATAACTGATTAAAATAGAACTTTTTGAGAGCCGGCCGCAAGGTCGGCTTCTCTATTACAGCTCCATGGCTTAGGTAATAAGAATCATGTCGCCAAGGCGACTTCATGGTGACGCAGGCTTGTTCCACAGCAAGCCCCTATGCTAGGATAAACCTCATTTCACAAGACCAAAACACGTAAGGAGTCTGAAGATGGCCGGACATAGTAAATGGGCCAATATCAAGCATCGCAAGGGCGCTCAAGATGCCAAGCGAGGCAAGGTTTTCACTAAAATCATTAAAGAGCTTACGGTCGCAGCACGAATCGCCGGTGGAGACCCCGACGCCAATCCACGCTTGCGTACAGCCATTGACAAAGCCAAACAAGCGAACATGCCGAAAGACAACGTAGATCGTGCGATAAAAAAAGGTACAGGCGATCTCGATGGCGTTAGCTATGAAGAAGGCATCTTTGAGGGATACGGTCCTGGCGGTGTCGCTTTGATCGTTGAATTTCTCACAGACAACCGCACCCGAACCGTCGCTGATGTTCGTCATATTTTCAGCAAACTGGGGGGGAATCTCGGTGTCAGTGGCTCAGTAGCCTTTCTTTTCGATCGAAAAGGACTGATCTCCTTCTCATCTGAAAATGATTTCGACCAGATCTTTGAGATAGCTCTTGAGGCCGGCGCAGAAGATGTTAAGGACGAAGGAGATGTCTATGAAGTCATCACTGACCCTTCTGACTTCATACAGGTTCGCGACGCAATGGCAGAAGCCAACTTGCAGTGGGAAACAGCGGAAGCTTGCATGATCCCGCAAAATCAGGTGCAGCTCGAAGGCAAACAGGCCGAAACCATGTTAAAGATGATGGATGCCTTGGAAGATAACGATGATGTTCAGAATGTCTTCGCAAATTTTGACATCAGTGAAGAAGAACTGGAAAAGATCATGTAGTCAGTGGTTCATTGCAGGTAATGCGTGTACGAGTATTTTGATATCTTTCTCGTGCTACGTCACAGGTTTTATGAGAATTCTAGGGATCGACCCAGGAACCCGAATTACCGGCTACGGCATTATTGATGTCGAAGGCAATCGTCTTCGTCATGTGGATAATGGTATCGTCAAGACTCGCAGTACAGATCCTTTACCGATTCGATTAAAAGCCATCTACGATGGTTTAACCTCGGTACTCAAAGAATACAGCCCGGAAGCCGTTGCCATTGAGCAAGTTTTTATGGCCAAGAATCCAAAAGCGGCCCTAACCCTCGGGCACGCCCGCGGGACAGCTGTTGTTGCTTCGGTGAATCTTGACCTTGACGTTCATGAATATTCGGCCCTTCAAGTCAAAAGTGCCGTTGTGGGCTACGGTCACGCTGCCAAGCAACAGGTGCAGCAGATGGTTAAAGCACTTCTAAACCTTCCGGAAGTCGCACAGGAAGACGCCGCGGACGCCCTTGCCGTAGCGATTTGTCATGCCAACAGCCGCACATTGAGGCAGGTTGCCATTAATGCCGGTCGCCGATAATGACTATATTCATTCCAGAAGCATAAACGCCCACTCACTAGACAGAAAGAGTTACCTGCAATGATTGCTCTGCTCCGCGGAACCTTAGCTTACAAATCATCCGATCACGTGATCATTGACACCAATGGAGTCGGCTACCGGATTTTCATTCCACTCTCAACCTTCTACTCACTTCCCGAAACGGGTGAAGTAAGCCTCTTTACCCATACGCACGTGCGTGAAGACGCTCTGCTTCTCTATGGGTTTCTCACCATGGACGAAAAAGAGCTTTTTGGTATTTTAATTGGTATCTCAGGGGTCGGACCAAAGCTTGCCGTCAACATTCTTTCGCATATCCCTGTGCAGGACCTCAAAAGAGCCATTGCATCAGGTGACATCAAGAGACTCTCCGGACTTCCCGGCATCGGCAAAAAAACTGCTGAGCGATTGGTTCTCGAATTAAAAGACAAAGTCGGACCGGTACATGACCTCCCTGACTCAAACGATTCAACAACAAACTCTGTCGCTGCAGGCAATCTCGCAGATGACGTCATCTCAGCGCTGATCAACCTTGGCTACAAGGAGAATCAGGCGCGTAAAGTTTTGGAGAGTATGGAATTGGCACCAGACCTCACGATGGAACAGGCCCTTAAAGGAGCATTGAAAGTTCTGGTTCGTTAACTTTCACCTTGAATATTATGGAAGATC
>CBDUFN010000302.1:0-3325 GCA_965366475.1 uncultured bacterium
TCCAGACGCAACAGACGTAACAAACGAAAACTGGCCAGATAAAACTCGTAGCCGTGGTCATGTTAAGGCGACACAGCTTTATGATCCACAGGATCCCGGGACTTCAGATGTCAATCTAGAGTGGAATGCGGGCTTAGAATTAGCGGCTAAGTCCCCAGAGGATAGATTGATTTATTATCCCGATGTTACCGTGTCGAACGTAACCAATGAAAAGACAGCGACGGCACGACAACGACTACGGGGGATGAAGTAGAGCAAGAGTTCTCTGGTCAATTATCGCACGCTCCGATTCTTGCAGGTTCTGTCGTTATCGCATCTGCAAATATAATATTTCGGGATAAAGGAACTGATCTCCTTTATGGGGATGATGGCTCCGGCACGATCAACCGCTTTACAGGAGAATTCACCTTATCGTTTACTTCTCCACCTGCCAATGGCCCGACATATGCCGCTAATTATTCCTGGTATCAGACGACTCAGACACCAAAGGCGTTCACGCCTACAAATGTTACGAATGAAATGTTACGCATTGACCAGACGGTGCAATCGCCTGGTGGGTTTATTTATGATTTACATAAAGATTCTTCGATCACCGAAGATGATGGCGATTGGCTGGTACAGTGGCTGCGAGGCTACTCAGACGGGACTGCGGTGACCACTCAAAAAAAATGGAAGCTTGGTGCCGTTGATCATTCTTCCCCCGCTCTTCTGACACCGCCGGGTAAAACGACCTGGTATTTTGGTACCGGAACAAAGCCTAAAGAGCGTAATAGCTATGATGTTTACCGCACCAATTTCAGTGATAGGCGTTCTCTGCTTTTTGTCGGTTCTCGTGATGGGCTCCTTCATGCATTTGATGCTGGGGCTTTTCGTTGGGGAAACAATCCCTTAACCGCTTCGACAGAGCAATTGGGCTACTTTGAATGGGATGATATTGGCAATGGTTATGATGAACCTGATTATGGCACTGGAGAAGAACTCTGGGCTTTTGTCCCGATAAATCTATTGCCACGATTGAAAAATAACCTTTTGGATGCAAATGACAGGGCTTTTGTTGACGCTACTGCAACGGTCTCACATGTGCAGATGGATTATGCGAGTGCTGATGCGACTGAATGCGCGTTACGTGGAGGCTCTCTTGAAAGTGGCGTGTGCAAAGACGGTTGGCACAGTGTTCTTTTGATGGCAGAAGGTAATGGAGGGGACTCGGTTTTTTATCGTGATCAACCGAAGTTTCTCTGGGAATTCACCGATCCTGATTTATACCGCAGCCGAACATCACCAAACGTGTCAAAGATTGGTCGCATTATGGTCGGAGGGAAACCCACCTGGGCTGCGTTCTTTGTCTCCGGAAAGACGTATGATGACAATCTTTATCCTTCGATTTACATTCTGGATATTTCTGATGGGAGTGTCATTCAACGAATATTTCTCGATTCAGATGTGGCAGGCAAGGGAGGTGTCCCGAGTGGGCGCCCTAGCTTGGTTGATTCCGATCAAAATGGTTATGTAGATAGGATTTACCTCGGCACAGATAAGGGCCGTGTTTACAAAGTTGTTCTTTCCGATGATCCTCTCGCTTCCTATTTTGATGCGGATGATGTCGTGGTTAATCAAGACTTTATTGATGAAACCGGGGATGTTGTTGCCGGGGTCCCTGTGGCTGTTGAGGTGCCGACCAGCCAACGATGGCACCCGGTTTATGCTGCTCCAACAATTGTTAATGAAACGACCATTAACGCAAGTGGCTATCTTGATTATAGGGTTCGTATCTTTTTTGGTACGGGTGATAGCCCGTATTTTGATGAGGACATTGACACTGGTAATACGACCTATCACTTCTTTAGCTATCTTGATACTGCGAAAGAAGGAGAGTTGGGAGTCGACAATATTGAGCTTGATTGGTTTTACGAACTCCCTGCCGGACAGAGAGTTTTTGCCTCTGCCTTTGCCAGTGCCGGACAAGTTTATTTCGGCACCTCAACTGCCGAAACTGAAAACCCTTGTGACGTGAGCAATAACGGTCAAACTTATATCTTCGAGTACGAACAGTCTGCTGCAGCTCAACCTATGGAGCCTGCTCTGGATTCAGGGAATATTTCAACAAGGCTTCTGGTTGATGACGAAAAGCTTTTTATCTCCAATTCAACGGGTCTGAAAGTTCATGGCGATGGGTCGGGATACGAAAAGGAAAAAAAGGAACATGGCTTTGGATCGTTTTCACGTAAGGCCTGGCGAGAGGTTGAATAGTGCCCCTTTCATCATCAAAAACTAGCAGTATTCGATCGCTATCATCCGGATTTACAATCGTTGAGTTGTTGGTTGCTATCTTGGTAGGTTCGGTTCTTGCGACGAGTATCGTCTCTGTCTTTATCCACCAGACACGCGTTATCTCATTGCAAGAGGATTTGGCTGATTTAGAACAAAATCTTCGAATCGGGATGGATATATTGTCTCGAGATGTGCGCATGGCAGGCCTTTATACCGCTAAAGAAATTACTCCTTTTGATGTTGGTGATATCGATTGCAATGGTGATGGGGTCCATGGTGATTGTCGTTCAGAAGGGACTGCGGGAGGGCCTCACGCCGTGGCTGTCTTGTTGTCAGAGGATCAGGGATTGGAGATTGTTAGTTCCTCGCCCGGAGCGCAGGTAAATATTTATTTTTGTACCGATGGTTTTCCTTTAGATCCACCTGGTTTACCAACGGGCACAACCTCTTTGACGTTTTCTGATTCATCAAGCTTCGGTGGATGGGATATCGTCAATAACAAAATATCCTTAGGCGTTGGCGGTTGTCCAGACCCATGCCCTACAGGAATGCAGTGTAGTAATATAACTTTTCCTTCTAGTACCGCTGGTGCTTTTACTCCGGCAGTAGGTGGTCATATCTGGGGAGATATTGTTTATCTCGCATATTCTATTGGTACTGATTACGACTGTGACGGAGATGTGGACGGCGATCCTGCCCTGATCCGCCAAAGCGATGGAGTCTGTTCTGTTGTCGCCTTTGGCGTTAATGACTTGGAAGTTGTGTATGTGCGCGACAATGGTCCAGATACCATCAATGAAGCTTTCTTGGATACTGTCACTAAGCAGTCGCATATTGACAGTGTTCGCCTTACTCTTTCGGGTGAGACGCGTAATGAGCATTCAATCAGTAATGAGATTGATAAGAAACCTAAACGGCGTATGACGACAGAAGTTCGAATTCGAAATTTACATCTCTGATTTGTGACAACGTGCCGATGCAATCCAACCTCATCCTAAGTTACTTAGCCATGCTCTCGGTCGTCGGCTTCTTCCTTTGGGTTCTTCGCAATTTT
>CBDUFN010000303.1:0-3310 GCA_965366475.1 uncultured bacterium
TTGCTGTCGGGCAACCCCCGACGGTTTTGTTCTTTTCTTAAGGCTGTAAAATTCGTCAAAAAGCACAACAGGTTAAAGATCGGTTGTGCTTAAATTACGAATAAATTAACAAGCCGCTTTCTTTTGAAGGGCATCAAAAACCATGTCCAGTACAGCCTTTTGACGGGCCTCGTGCTTGTTGAGTACGGCCAGACATTTGCCCATAGGGAAGCGTTCGTGAAGATAGTCAGCGTCATGTCCCGAAAGTATAATGATGCGACGTTTATCAACGCCTTTTTCGAGAGCGTAGGCAAGCAGTTTGCTGCCGTCGAGATCAGGCATCTCAAGGTCAATTAAGAGCAGGTCGAGTTCAATGTTAATTTGAGGGAGTGCCTTTAGGGCATTGCTGAATGCCAGTACTTCCAGATCAGGGTAACGCTTCTGTACGTATTGGGTGAGCAAGTCGAGGAAGAGACGATCATCATCAATGAGTAATATCTTTTTCATAATACATAACCCACTAGAATCAAATGTGTTTACACCATTATATAGTGATATTAAGAAAAGAGCGACCTGATAGCGGTCTTTTTCTTTCTCCTCCTTTGAGATATTATTAAGAACATATCTAAGCTTTTTCTGCTTTTGTCAGCATTCTTTTTGTTTGTCTTCTTGAAAAGATTGGAGATCAGTATGCATCTGGTTGTGGTTTACGGTTGGCAGCAAGACGAGTCTGTTGTTGCAAAAAAGATTGCTGATGCTTTGGGCACAGTGGCTTTTGAGGCTCGTCAGAAGATCTCTGGCGGCGGGCCAGCTGTGCTTGCTAGTTTCGCAGACACTGTACATGCTGAGGCTCTGGCCACTCGTTTGTCAGACGAGGCTGTTCCAACGTTTGTGGTCGATACTGAGGCTGTGCGAAGCAGGTCGCTGCCTTTCTGTGTCCGGCGCTTTGTGCTGGGTGATAAGGCTTTGAAGATGGAGTCTGTCGACAATGAGTTTTGTGAGGTCGAATATAGCAAGATCGATCTATTGTTGGTTGCAATCTGCAAAGCAGGCGAGTTGCAAACCACGGCTACCGAGACAAAACGTAAGTTCAGTCTTGGCAAAACCCTGCTTGCCGGTGGGGTGCCGATGAGCAAGACCGTAAAGAGCGAAAAAAAAGTTATGGTCGAAGAACGTGATGAGAACCTCTGGCTATACACGGATGACGACAAAACAATCATTCTGGATAAATCTGCGATGAGCTATGATGGGCTCGGCGATGCGATGAAGTTTACCCGTGATCTTAACTTTAATCACTTAAAGAAAGAGATACAGCGTCTTGCTCCAGATGCCCGATATGATGATCGTTTACTGAAAAGAGCTTCGTTGGTTCGTTTACTTGGGCCGACGCTTAATCCAGAGACCGATCATGACCTTGCTTTCGAGATCCTGTCCCGCAGTCTAAGGACGAAGTCAGTTTAATAGACTTTTGTTCCAGCCACTTACGAGCTTTTCCCTTTATTGACCCTGAAACCAGATTTTGCCAGAGCGGCAGCCATTGCTGTTGATTGAATCTCCGGTTTTTTCTCGGGCAAAGGTTTTCTGTTGCGCTCTTTCTGTTCTGGTGGCTTCTCTGTTTCCCCTTTGCGCATCGTTAGCCCGATTCGTTTGCGTTGCAGATCAACCGACATCACCCTGACTTGAACCTGCTGCCCAACCTTGACGACCTGATTCGGATCTTTAACGAATCGATCCGCGAGTTGACTGATGTGGACAAGTCCATCCTGGTGAACGCCGATATCGACAAAGGCACCGAAGGCAGCCACATTGGTTATGATGCCGTTAAGAGTCATCCCTTCTTTAAGGTCTTTGACTTCCATAACATCTTCACGAAAGCTTGCAGTAACGAAGGTGTCACGTGGGTCCCGACCGGGCTTCTTAAGTTCGTCAACAATATCGCGCAGTGTTGGTAAACCAATATCTTCACCGACGTATTGTTCCAACTGTATTTTGTCGAGCAATGTTGGTTCGATAATCAACTTTGACAGTGCAACGCCAAGATCACTGGCCATTTTTTCGACCAGTTTGTAACGTTCCGGGTGTACTGCTGTGTTGTCCAATGGCTGAGCCGCCTTGCGTATTCTTAAGAATCCAGCAGCCTGCTCATAGGCTTTTTGGCCAAAGCGAGAAACTTTCAGGAGCTGATCTCTGCGGAGAAAGGCCCCTTCAACATCACGTAGAGCAACGATCTCTTTGGCCTGAGATTCACTGATCCCCGAAACAAAACTCAAGAGTGCCCAACTGGCAGTATTCAGGTCAACCCCTACAAAGTTGACACACGATTCAACGACCTCATCGAGAGACTTTTTCAGTGCTGTTTGACTGACATCATGTTGGTATTGACCAACACCGATGCTTTTAGGGTCAACCTTGACGAGTTCGGCGAGTGGATCCTGCAACCGACGAGCGATTGAGATGGCTCCGCGCACAGTCAGATCCAGATCCGGAAATTCCTCTCGGGCGATGTCTGATGCCGAATAAACGCTGGCACCGGCTTCACTGACCATGACCACCTGTAACTTCAAGTCGGCCTCTTTCAGGCAAAGGCGAATGAATTGATCCATTTCTCGTCCGGCTGTGCCGTTGCCGATCGCAATCATTTCGATGTCGTGAGCAGCAATAAGGTGCAACAGGTCACGTTTGGCTGATTCGACCTTGGCTCCCCCCCCCGCATGAGGGTAAATCGTGGCATGACCCAGGAATCGACCTGTTCCATCAACGGCCGCAAGCTTTGAGCCTGTACGCAAACCCGGGTCCACACCTAGAACTTTATGACTTCCTGCGGGAGCTGCCAGCAACAGGTTTCGCAGGTTCTCGGCAAAGACTCTTATGGCTTCATCATCAGCGGCTTTTTTGGCTTGTAAGCGCAGTTCCACTTCAATCGAAGGTGCCAATAACCGCTTATAAGTGTCGGCAATGACTTCGCGTAATAGCTCTGCAAAGCGGCAATCAGAGGAAACAAAAAGCGCAGACAATCGGCTTAAGATGTCTTCTTCAGGTGATTCAATCCGTAACCGTAAGATTTCTTCTTTTTCACCACGACGCATTGCCAACATCCGGTGTGAAGGGACTTGTCGAAGCGGTTCACTGAAATCGTAATACATCTCAAATTTGCTGACGGTCTCTTCCTTGCCGCGGGCGGGTTGCGAGCAAAACAGGCCCTGATTCCAGGTCAGGTCGCGAACGAGAGCTCTTGCTTCTGCGACATCGGCGAACTGCTCGGCGAGGATATGGCCCGCACCGGTCAATGCTTCTTCGGCTGTTGTGATCTCAAGGCTTGGATTAATAACCA
>CBDUFN010000304.1:0-3298 GCA_965366475.1 uncultured bacterium
TGCACGGCCCGACCTTTATGGCGAATCCACTGGCCTGCGCAGTCGCCAACGCCAGCATCGATCTCCTGTTGGCAAGCCCCTGGCAAGAACGCATCGCCAGAATGGCTGAAACATGCACACAACACCTGTCTCCTTGCCTGAACTGGGAAGGTGTCGCCGATGTACGCATCAAGGGTGGCATTGGGGTTATGGAACTGGATCAACCTGTTGATATGCCTGCAATCACAAAGCGCTTTGTCGACAAAGGCGTCTGGGTTCGCCCCTTCGGAAAGCTTGTCTACGTCATGCCTCCCTACATCATCAGCGATGAAGAACTGAGCACACTCTTATCTGCAATGACAACCGCTGTTGCTGAAGAGTTGGACGTGTTGCACAGTTCGTGATCTCCACAACTTCGCATTAAGTTTTCAAACTTGAATGGTCGCAGCGAGAAGTAGATTTTTTTAGATTCAATCTCTCAGGTCTAATCTTTTGAGATCACAGTCTCAATTGGCCGTTATTAAAATCTATCAAGATCCATGTAAAACAAAAACCAGGAGTTTGACTGGCCGCAAATAAACTCCGACAAATCAAATGACCTGATCTTTGTTTTCAATATAATTATCAGCCCCTATCAGCGGCCCTTAAATGCTTTCCTTTTGAAGGTTCTCACTTCTCGCACTTGTCCCATTGTGGTATAGAAGTAGTTAACTTTCGTCTACAACTTTAAAGTGAGTGCCCCCAATGCCTCTTGACTTTACCCCTTTAGAAAAGGCTATCAGCCAACTTGATAAAAGTTTGAAGTTTGCTCATTCTCCACGAGCCAAGGAGGACCCTGAGCTCTTTGAACAGCTACGTAATTCTGTTATCCAATGTTTTGAGTTTACCTATGAACTCAGTCATAAAATGTTGCGCCGTTTTTTGAAAGAAAACGCTGCAAGCCCAGATGACTTTGAGTCCATAACGTTCGCTGGATTGATTCGCACTGGCAATGAACAGGGTCTTTTGCGTTCTGACTGGGAGAATTGGAAGACTTACCGACAGGCACGTACTGATAGTAGCCATACCTATGATGAAAAAAAAGCTGTCGCGGTCTACGCAGTTGCGCAGGATTTTCTTGCAGAAGCCCGCTTTCTCCATGAACAGTTACTCAATAGATCAGGGTCACAATGAATCAATCTGAGATAGAAGGACTCAATCTAAGTTCGCAACAACTGAATGAGGTCAGGCTGATTCTATCTACATATGTTCCAGACGTTCCAGTGTGGGCGTTCGGTTCACGTGTTACGGGCAATGCTCGGGAATATTCAGACCTTGATCTTGCATTAATAACCCAGCAACCTCTTTCTCTTGGAATCGTGGCGGATCTCGTCGCCTCCTTTGATGAATCAAACCTACCTTTCAAAGTCGATCTTGTTGATTGGTCGTGTACGAGTGAAAACTTTCGTAAAATTATCATGACTCAGAAAATTGTAATTCATGAAGGGTGTGAGTAGAGGCTTGACGTTGAAGATCTCTAGTCTAAGGCAAAAAACGAACATTGTTGGCCACAACCAACAAGAGAGCCCTTGAGGCAAGAACCTCAGATGAAAACAGCTAAATTCCAAACACAAAGGTCTCCTTCCCCTCCTGAAAGGTTAAACCAATCAGTGCAAGCTTCAGAGCAAATTTAAACTGTGGAATTTGCTGATTCACTGGGCCTCCTGCTTAGACACACCAACCTCTGAGGCGAATTCAGGCCAACGAGCGATGACCCCGATGACCACTTCTAATGCCTCCTTTGCGAAACTTGGGCTAACACCGATGCGGGTGGCGATGTCGAAAACATGGTTAGCAGTCGGAGACTTTCCTTCACCAGCAATATCAAGAGAGTGCTCACCCCCTGGACCTTCATTAAAAGTTATGTCGTAGGCGGGAGAGAGAGACCAATGACCTAAGTCGTTCATAAGGAAGGCATGGTTTTTAATGTGGTCATCCCTGTTGTGGGCAACAATATTGAAAATCATACGCAGAAACATTTGTTCGACGGACGTTTGGTCACGTGTGACGAAGCCGACAAGCCTCAGGAGGTTGTGAATGTTTTTTAAAGGGATTGTTTGAAGTTTGGCATGGTGAATCTAGAGCTTCCAACAAATTTCAAAACAGATCCCCCCAAAAAAAGTGGCCCGCCAATATTGGCGGGCCATAACGACAGAACATCACATAACACAAGGGGAATGAAATTATCTCGCACCCTCCATTGGACATTACATGGAATCCCCTCCATCAGTCATGGGCCCCCTCCAAAGGGCCCAACATTGAATGCCCCTCCTTGAATGACGCAAATTACATTACAGAAGCGAGATATTTTCGGTGTGATTTCGTACTAAACGATGCCACTTTCCTCCTTACCATAAACCTTCCCGTCATGAAGACGGACACAACCGCAGAACTCTACATTCCAACATAAAAAGAAGTTATCCCGCGCCCCCTCCCTGGACATGACTTAGGTGCCCCTCCCGACCCGTCATCAGAGGTCCAACATTCCATTGCATAACATTAAATACGCGGGATAACTTCAACTATCCGACGTCAGAAACGACGTCATTGCTTCCCTCTAAAAACATACGTCTCTATCGGCCTGCGAGCCATACTTGTTATGTGCATTTGCCCTGCTGACACATCAACAACATACCTGACGGGCCCCCACTCGCCAGGTCCTTCAAGGACAACACGATCACCTTCGAAACCAACAATGCGTTTCTCACCGTCAATCATGTCGCCAACTTTTAACAAGGTCAGTTTGTCATCTGCCTGCTTGATGACGACTGCCTGCTCTTCTGCTGATATTTTTAAGATTTTCACGTTGAGGTTGGTCGCCATCGCGATGGAAATGGAGAACAACAAAAAGATGATTATTGGCACAAGAGATTTCATCATTCCACTCCAAGGACAGGGATTTGAACACTGCCCGTGACCAGTTGCTCTCGTTTCACTCGATTACGACGACGAGCTCTCATATCTTTTCGGTATTGTGAAGCAATTTCTGAAGTAAACTCCAGCCCTCTGTTCCCGGCAACATTCGTAAAATACGAGAAATCAAATTCAACATGATCGCGGTCTACTCGATTGGCGTAATGCACAGACATCTTGCTATAGAACAAACCGCCATCGCTTTTGACGTACACAAAGAGACGACCAACGCTGTTTTTTGTTACCGGGATGACCAGTTTCGGCCGGTACCCGTTCTCTGGAGCCTCTGTCAACTCTTCGACAAATTCTGGCGACTTAACGACAAAACCAGAGTTTTTATCCATTGATTCCAGAGTTAACTTGAAGT
>CBDUFN010000305.1:0-3258 GCA_965366475.1 uncultured bacterium
CATTGCCTTCTTGTTGGCAATTATCTTTTATGCGCCAGGTTTGTTTTTCCCTGAGTCAGCTTTTCAGCCCGCTGATCCATTTGTGACACCACCTCATATCAAGCCGGAATGGTATTTCCTCTGGGCTTACCAGACGTTGAAAATCTTCCCGAGTGAAATCGTTGGCTTGGGCGTGCAGGGAGCGTTTATGACGTTTCTGGCTTTGTTGCCCTTTATTGATCGAAGTCCTGAGAGACGGCCTGGTAAGAGACCTTTGTTCATCACATGCTATGTTCTTACCATCCTTGTTTTTGTGGCAATTTCAGTCTGGGGGCATTACTCATGAGTCGATCTCTTTATTCTCTTATTGTCCTTGTGTCCTTTGCTTTGCTGATGCCTATGGCCTCACTGGCTGAAGACACAGTCTGTATCCAATGTCACGGTGGTCAACCTGGCCCTCTTGGCGCGCCTATCGAAGAGTGGCGTACTAGCGTTCATGCTGCAAACGGTATCTCTTGCCATGATTGCCACGGTGGCGATCCCACCGATTTTGCTTTGGCTATGGAGCCTGAGAGTGGCTTCATTGGAGCCCCCGATTACAGTGAGGTTCCCGAATTCTGTGGCCGTTGTCACGTTGGTGTTGCCGAGGCCTACATGGCTGGAGCTCATGGTCAGGCCATCGAAAGTGGTGGTGCTCAGTGCGTTATTTGCCATGATAATCATGCGATTCAGAAAGCTAGCTTAGATCTGATAAACGAAGACAAATGCTCACAATGCCATACTTATGAGCGTGCGGCTCTCATCAGGCTTTCACTGGTTGAAACGGATACGATGATTACAGCAACGGCGGGTGATCTTGATCGGCTTTATCGTCTTGGTTTTGCCGTTGATGAGATGGAAGGAAGCCTCTTTAATCAGCGCAACCGTTTTCATCGCATCTTCCATGGTGTCGATGTTGAGCGTGTTCGCAAAGAGACTGCAGATGTTCAAGCTGAGCTGGGCAAGGTCAGCGACAGTATTTCTGAAATCGATTCCACTCTTGGAGAACGAAAGCTTTGGGGAAGTGTTGTTATCAGTCTTTTCGTTCTTGCCGGTGTGATCTTCTTGTTGGTCAGAAAAGCCTACGAGGAGGATGAACAAGGCTGATCTGATCCAATAAGACAACAAACACATTAAGGGCACTGCAGATCAATCTGCAGTGCCCTTTGTTGTTATGTAATGATCATCTGAAGAGCGCGTCAGGGGTTGAAGTTGTTGCTGAGGTCATTGTATGCACGAGTCAGGTTTAACTTGATCAGTTGATCATAGCCATCCATCTTGTGGTATTGGGGGAGATCGAAGTCCGCAAGGGTCTGTTCAAGCGTGTCGCCGCGTTCGATATGCTGTAGCACAGCAGTGAGAAAGTCGCGAAAGAATTGGCCGAATTCGTAAACATCTTCAGCCTCACTGACCGGCCCATAGCCTGGAACGATCTGTTCTGCACCGATCTGTTCGAGAAAATCGAGAGCCAGTAACCAGTCTGTCATGTAGCCGTTACCCATGTATCCGACACTGTTGATGTACAGTAGATCGCTGGCAAAGACCACTTCTGCTTCCGGGATAAAAACGACAACATCCCCATCGGTATGCCCTTTGCCAATATTGGTAAGAACAACCGAGACGCCGCCAGGCTTCAGAGTGAGCCCTTCATTGAAAAAGAGGGAAGAATACTCAGGTTTGCGAATTTCGGCGTCGACATTTTTCCAAGTCTGCCAACTCATTAAGATGTCTTGGCCTGGTGGGAAGTCAAAATCGATATAGGTGTAACCAGTATGGTGGTGAGACAGGATAAAGTAGCGAACAGGCTTTCTGGTTCTAGCTGATATAGCTTTGTAGAGATCGTCGATGACTGCTTTGGACATGTGTGCACCGGCGGCAACAACATATTCTTTGCCGATCACAAAAATAGCATTCGTAGTCGCCTGGCTCCCCGGTTGAGCAATCGCGGCAAAGACTCCTGCCGCCAATGGTTGAATCTGGAAGCTGTCTTGCACAGAAACAACTGCGACTGCCGGTTGAACGCCCGGTCCTTTTTTGTCACTTTCGACCGCGAGAGCAAGAGGTGCCAAGATGTATGTCAGGATCAAAATGATCAGAAGAATGCGCCACATGAATTGTATAATAGCAGGGATTTGACCACCCCGGCAACTGTCTTGGTTTCCTTTGATTATCAGTTGCAAAAGCCTATGAAGTGGGGTATAAACCATTCCCTATGCGCGATTAGCTCAGCTGGATAGAGCGCTGCCCTCCGGAGGCAGAGGTCACAGGTTCGAATCCTGTATCGCGCGCCATAATTATCAGCAGCCTGGACGTTTATACGTCCAGGCTGCTTTTTTGTGTGTTGCACTGCTTTTGCAAAGAGCAAAGTTTTGTCACGAATAACAACCCTACAGATCTGGTCGTGTGTAAGAGTGCTTCCTACGTAGAGCCATATTTTTCTGATTGGTCTTTTGCCCTTTTCTCCTGCAGATTAGGGGCCTAAGCATATTCAAAATGAAGGCTCTACCTACCTGCTTTTTCCCAAAAAAAGTCTAAACCAGTACTCGAGCCCTTCATCGGTATCAACACAGAAAATCACTTTACGGGAGCCCATGATCTTTGTTGTTGATGCCTTCTGCCTCCAAGTTGTTGTCGCAGGCACGGCTTCGGGGGAGTAAATTTTTTAAATCCCTTACTGGTGAATCCTGTCACGATCTTGATCTTGATCTTGATCTTGATCTTGATCTTGGTCTTGGTCTTGGTCTTGGTCTTGGTCTTGGTCTTGGTCTTGGTCTTGGTCACGTAATTGTTTCATTGTCCGTGTCCGTTCCAACTCCATGGTTCCTTGACCAAATCCACCTGTTATCCCTGGTTCGCCTTGCCCTCCGGGTGTCTCACTCCCACTGGAATCACCCTCGCTCCCATTACCGCTTCCGCCTCCGTTACCGCCAGCACTAGCCAGATAAACGTGCGCTTGATCATCATAAGAGGCCAATAGCTGAATAGGCGTTCCCAACGCTAGGAACAGCACGCAAACAGAGAAAACAATCAGAGCTTTGTTTTTTTTAACGATGACTTTCATGGCTCCCTCCTTATTCCTTTTTTTTCTCGACTCAGTCCACTTTCGCAATCCTGCCCCGAAGTGCAATCGCGTACTACTTCTCGCGTGTACGCAGATTTTAATAAAATAAACCCGAGAGGGCACTGACAAACCAATGATCGAGCGTGTCAACCTTCATGTTGAATTGTCGCATGTTTTGG
>CBDUFN010000306.1:0-3215 GCA_965366475.1 uncultured bacterium
CCTGACACACTTTAAAGCAGCATCAGGCCTCCCGCTTACAATCAACTTCGCGTCCCTGCAAATTTCCTGGAAATCTCGCTCTTGACACACTCCTCACTGGTTTTCTCAGAAGTTGTGCCAGCAACAATTCCTACATTACCTTAGGATTTATAAGACCACTCATTTATCAGCACAAAGGACTAGCCGAGCCTAATAGTTAAAGAAGATTTTAAGGTCATTGTGCGCATTGCAGGAATGCCTTACGGTCCATTTATCGACGGTATGTTCCCACATAAATAGCAGAGAGTATAAGCAAAACACCGATGACTTCTCTGGCTTCGGTTGGACGTGAGAATAAAAGGACATCCCACACGAAAGCGAGCGCTGGTTGCAGAAGAAGAAAGAGGCTGGTGATCGTTGCGCTGGTGTGTTTAATCGCTGTCGAAATTAAAGACCATCCGATCGTGGTACAGATGACACCTGCACCAGCCAGCGCCCAGAATGATTGGACGTTTGGAATAATAAAGGAAGAACCCGTTGCAGGCGTAATGACGCTGAAGAATACAGAGCAAGTGATCGCAACGATAAACATTGCTGAAACACCACTTACTTCTTGATGGTTCATTGCGCTCTTGAGGAAAAGAACATAAGCGGAGTAGAAGACAGCCGTGCCGATGCCAAAGAGAATGCCCAGACGGTAGTCTTGACTTAGAGAACTCAGGTCGACTCCCGTGATGAAGAACAGCCCCAAAAAAGCCATTAGAACCGAGAGTATAAATATCCGGCTGATTTTTTCTTTAAAAAGAAAACATGAGAATATTGCTGTAAAAAAAACCTGAAAATTTGCAATGAGCGTAGAAAGTCCTGGCCCCACATAAAAAATGCTGCGGTGCCAGCACATGAAATCAAAACTCAGGAATAAGCCACTACATACAAGCAGTAATAAAGTCTTGCGGTGCATCCGCAGACTTACAGCTTTAATACGCATCAATAAAAAAAGCGAGATTGCCGCAAATAACATGCGGTAAAAGCCTGCGCTATCGGGAGAAACGTCAGCCAGTCTTATGAAGATGGGAGCAAAGCTGATACAGGTCGAACCTATAATCAGATAGAGCAAGGGGCGAGCCGGTGAACTTGGTGCAGACGTAGCCATGGTGCGTATTCCCTAAACAAAAAAGAGTTGTAAATGGTTCTGGACAGCGTCTTATCCTCGTCACCGCACTGATTGAGTTGGCGATTTGATCACAACGATCATAATGTAAGCAAGGAAATGAAGTTTAAATTGTTTTTGTTGAGAGCATGGATAATGAAGGTTCAGAGGATTTGAATCGCTTCAATCCCTCTGTCAAAATATCATTTGCACTTGCCATTTATATTTAATCCATGAAGAATATAAATCTTCTTTACTATTTACATTGAAATCTCTTCCTGCGTTATTTATGGAGTGTTCATGACCGACCTACTGATCGAAAGAACGGCTTCGGCCTATACCTACCCGCTATTGATTAAGAACTTGCTCGCATATCCCGTTGTTAACAATCCCGCTCAGGAAATCGTTTATCGCGACCAGTTACGTTTCGATTATCGTACTTTGCGTGAGCGGATCTGTCGTCTTGCGAATGCGCTGACGGAGCTCGGTGTTAAACCGGGTGACACGGTTGCGGTCATGGATTGGGACAGCCATCGTTATCTGGAATGTTTCTTTGCGGTGCCGATGATTGGTGCTGTACTGCATACCATCAATGTCCGCCTTTCACCAGACCAAATTCTCTACACCATCGATCATGCTGAAGACGATGTGATCCTTGTGCATAGCGACTTTCTGCCTATTCTCGATGCGATTAAAGGGCGTATCGATACGGTCCATGACTACGTCCTTTTAAGTGACAGTCAGAAGAACCCTGAAACTCAGGTCCCTCTGGCGGGTGAGTATGAGTCTCTTCTCGCTGCCGCATCGACAGATTTTGACTTCCCTGACCTCGATGAACACACACGTGCAACGACTTTCTATACAACCGGAACCACCGGGATGCCGAAAGGCGTTTATTTCAGTCATCGACAACTGGTTTTGCACACCTTAGGTGCACTGGCCGCAATTGGGACACCAAAGACTCAGGGGCGGATGCATCAGCAAGATGTTTATATGCCGATCACGCCGATGTTTCATGTTCACGCTTGGGGGCTTCCCTATGTCGCAACCGCTCTTGGTGTGAAACAGGTATATCCGGGGCGCTACTCTCCCGAGATGCTCCTTAATTTGATCAAGCAAGAGGAAGTGACTTTTTCGCATTGTGTTCCAACCATTATGCATATGTTACTCAGTCACCCAGATGTCAAAAGTGTTGATCTGAGTCGCTGGAAAGTGGTGATCGGTGGAGCCGCCATGCCAAAAACTCTGTGTTTGGCAGCTCTCAAGCTTGGAATCGATATTTTTACCGGCTACGGAATGTCGGAGACTTGCCCCGTTGTTGCACTGGCACATGTTCCGGAAGATTTACTTGATAAGCCGCTTGAGGAACAGGTGGAGATTCGTTGTAAAACGGGTCGACCGATTCCTTTGGTTGGTATGCATCTGGTTGATGAAGAGATGAATGTCTTGCCGGCTGATGGTGAAAGTACGGGTGAAATTGTGTTGCGGGCTCCCTGGTTGACTCAGGGTTATCTGAAAGATAATCATAATTCTGAACATCTCTGGCGTGGAGGCTACTTGCACACAGGTGACGTTGCAAATGTTGAAGCTTCCGGTTATTTCAAAATTACAGATCGAGCTAAGGACGTGATCAAGATCGCCGGGGAGTGGGTTTCTTCTCTGGAGCTTGAAGACCTTATAGCGCAACATCCTGATGTCACCGAGGTGGCTGTTATCGGTGCCCCTGATGACAAGTGGGGAGAGCGCCCTTTGGCGCTGGTTGTGGCAGGAGCTTCAGTGCCAACCGAGAAAGCGTTGGTGGCTTTTGTTAAAGGCTTTGTTGACTCCGGTCGGTTGACGCGTCATGCCTTGATGTTGAAGGTGTTGGTTGTTGATGAGATTGATAAGACCAGCGTCGGTAAAATTGACAAGAAGCTGTTGCGTCAGAAGCATCTATAGAAACGTGTCTTTTTACGGAGGATTATATTGTGCTAGCTACCCAGAGTATTAACTCTCTTGAGTCTGTTCTTGATCTGGCCGTCTGGTTGGAAAAGCATGGTCAAGACTTCTACGAACGTGCCCAAGCCTCAGCGGTTGATGAGGATCT
>CBDUFN010000307.1:0-3168 GCA_965366475.1 uncultured bacterium
GACGAACTCTGGAAATTAACAAAACCTGAAATAAGATTAAAACATCCAATGTTCAATACAGCGGACAACTGGAGTTTAGATTCAATGATTTATGTGATTTTTCAAGGAGATTACGAATTGATTAAGATTGAAAAATCAGATGACAAAGGAACTTTATATTACAATCCTGGAGGAATGCCTTTTGGTGGAACGGAATCGCTTGTTCAACTGATAGAATCTTTTGGGAATACTGTCACTTATGACTCTTGGCACAAAGGACCGCATAAAAGAGCAGAAATTGGTTGGGACTTTGAACTTGCTAAAAAATTAGTTAAAGAAGGAAAAGGAATTGAACAGACGAATGAAAAAGAAATCGACCTGTAAAGATTTATATGTCGCTGATATCGCATTTGAGGCCGTCGAAGAGGACTTACAGAAACTTTTCGCCTTATGTGGCACAGTGCGTTCTATTCATATGGTGACGGACGTTAAAACGGGGCTCTTCAAAGGCTGCGCTTTCGTTCATATGACAACAGCCGAAGAAGGCAAAGATGCCATCAATACGCTTGATGGGGTCTCCCTGCACAAACGAATTATCAGTGTCACAGAAGCGTTACCGAGAAAAACGCCACCGACTTCGACGAAAACTGAGCCACAAAAACCACAAAAGAAACAAAGATCAAAACGGCCGACCAGTCGAAGAAAGTAAACTTCAACCGTAAAAAGCAAAAGGCTCTTCCAATATGGAAGGGCCTTTTGCTTTTGAATATTTGTGGTTATAAAACGCAAAGAACTCAGTTAAAGCCTTGTCCTCGCAAAACAGCTTCCATTCCCCAATTCCAACTCAGCACCGGTGTCTTACCACCTAAAGGCAGAACCTGAACGGTCATCTCCGGCAAAGTCAAAATTGCACAGGTATGATTAAACAACGTACTACCCGGATTAACCACCAGAACAGACCCCAATTTTTCGGCAAAGACCTGATGTGTATGACCAACAACCAAGACATCACAAGGAAACTCTTGTAAATATTTAGACCAGAAGATCTTTTGGCTCTGCATTAAATCAGCTGTGTCATCTAACAACTTGATTCCCTCCATACAAGAATCCGGAGGACTAGCATGAACCATGTAAATCTTTTTACCTGCAACTTTAAGTTCCATAACAGCGGCCAGGTTGCGTAGATATTCTGCCACCGGACTTATGGGGTCTCTATCTGTTTTCTCAAACCACCATTGATCGTGATTGCCCATTACCACACGGCACTTGCTCTTGAGTAAGGTCTGCACCGTCTGTTCCAGTTCAGATCCATATCCAGCAGTATCTCCCGCACAAAGAATCGTCTCTACGCCGTGGTCTTGGAAAAGATCCAAAGCCTCTTGTAAAGGAGCAACTGTAGCGTGGACATCACTGATCAAGCCAATTTTCATTGTCAACACCAGACCTGTACAAAGGAACGAGAGGAATAGTTTAAGAAGCACCCTTCCATGCAGCAACAACAAGCAACAACCAGCCGATTAAAAAAGCGATACCACCAAGTGGTGTGATCATACCAATTCCACGAACTCCAGAAAGTGCCAGCACATAAAGAGAACCAGAGAACAAGACAATGCCAAGCAACAAAAACCATCCGGCATTACGGAGAAGATTAATTTCTGGCATCAAGTGACAAAGGATGCCAATCAATACCAAACCAAGAGCATGAACCAGATGATACTGCACACCGGTCTGCCATACAGTCAGCATCTCTGGGCTTACCTTAGTTTTAAGGCCATGCGCACCAAAGGCACCTAAGGCAACCCCCAGGAAAGCGTTGAGACTGCCCATCATGATAAAAAGTTTCATCGGATTCTCCATATTGATTCTGGGGAGTAAAGAAGGTTGATCATTGTGCTTAAAAAATACTTGCTCACCCTCCACTTCTTTTCACTGTCCAACCTTTAGCTTGAAGCATCTCAATCAGTACATCACGGTGGTCACCCTGTATTTCGATAACACCGTCCTTTAACGTTCCACCAGTACCACACTTTTGCTTGAGTTCTTTAGCCAGACGTTTGAGTTCATCCATTGGCAAAGGGACACCGGTTATCAAAGTCATTCCCTTTCCTTTACGACCCTTTGTTTCGCGGCCAACACGAACCACACCGTCAGAGACAGGCTTGGAAGCAGTCGCTTTACTACAGAGGCACGCGGAAACCGGCTTTTTGCATTTAGGGCAAACTCGTCCAAGTTGACTGGAATAGACAAGACGCGAGTTACTGTTTTTCATTTAAGAATCCAATCATTAGAGCTCAAAGTTGTTAGTCAACCATATGTAAAAAGCAAAGAGTGTCGTTGTGATAATCAACGAAACAAATATCGAAAAGCGTACCAGAGCATCATGACAAGAGCAATAACAGGCAAGGCAGGAACAAAAAGGCCCGTTGTCTGCGCCAGAAGAATAGCAAGGAAAAGAGCCGCAACAGGGACAGGTAAATACCGACCTATCAATCCATTTCGGGCTAATTTTTCGCCAGCCATTCCAGACAAATTGTCATTAACGTCATGACGGGACGCAACAATGGCAAAGAACACAACCATAATCCAATCAGAGATGCCAAACACAGGGAGCATAATGTCAGTCCCTGGGAATGCGAGCTTCACAAGAACCATATCAATCAGAGGAGGAGGACCCTCCGGTGACAAGTAATACTGTTGGATTGAGTGAGTAAAGCTAGCGGTTGGACCGTATAGCCAACTGATAAAATCAGCAAGCGTCATTACCACACAGACAGGAACAATTTCCCAAAGACGATTGAAAGATATCGAGCAAGGGTTGCCACATAGCTGCAGGAGAGAACTGATTACTGAGCCAAACAAAGAAGACAAGTGTGGTTCCCCAGAAAAGATAAAAGCCCCGATTTCGCTCCTCAGGATGGATCAGCAATGCTGGCAACAGTAGCTGAGCTGCGGCATAAAGCTGTAAAAAAATGAACAGTCCCGACCATAGGGGGCTGTATGCAGGCAGGAAACTTCCTGTGGACCAAAGACCAAAGACTGCGCATACCCACACAAGATGACTGGCACTCAGGAGGAAGATCATGCGCTGGTTATGTTTACTGAAGGTCGTAAGGGTGCTTAAAGACATGCCTTATTATGCATCGACAAGACAAAGGGGAACACTTAAAAAAGCAAAGATTGATCGAATAA
>CBDUFN010000308.1:0-3145 GCA_965366475.1 uncultured bacterium
ATGCCAACGCCATGTACGTCTGTATCCTCAATTCGTCCGGCGAAGTCGTTGTTCACAAGAACATATCGACCAAGCCGAAATCCTTCCTGCGCCTGATCAAACCTTATCGCGATGGTCTCATTGTCGGTTGCGAGTGCATGTTTTCCTGGTACTGGCTGGCCGATCTCTGTGAGGCCGAGGGGATCGAATTCATCCTCGGACATGCCCTCTATATGCGCTCCATTCATGGCGGCAAAGCCAAGAATGACCGTATCGATTCCTACAAGATTGCCTCGCTCTTACGTGGTGGCAATTTTCCACTGGCCTATGTCTATCCAAAACAATGGCGTGCCACCCGTGACCTGTTGCGCCGGCGGAATCATATAAATCGCAAGAAAGCCGAGTTGATCGCCCACATCCAGAACACGGCCACACAGTACAATTTGCCCGCCCCTCTGGGACGCATCGCCAAGCCGAGTGAGCGGGACGACCTGCTGGAGAAGTTTTCCGACACCGTCGTGCGCCGGATGGTTCAGCTCGATTTGGACCTCATCGAACATGCTGAAACACTTCTCGATACTCTGGAACGGGACCTTGAGAGACTGACCCAGCAGCATGCTCCCGTAGAAATCGCACTATTGAAAAGTATTCCGGGCGTCGGTCGCATCCTCGGCATGGTGATCCTTTATGAGATCGAGGATATCGCTCGCTTTCCGCGTCCGCAGGATTTCTCCTCCTACTGCCGCCTGGTCAAACCGGCCAAGGAGTCGAACGGAAAGAACTACGGACATTCCGGCAAGAAGATCGGCAATGCGCACCTGCGCTGGGCCTTCGGCGAAGCGGTGGCGCTGATGCTCAAGGGGAATGCCCCGGCCAAGGCGGCCTTACAGAAGCTGGCAAGTAAGCACGGCAAGGGCAAGGCTCTGGCGATCCTCTCGCATCGTCTGGGCCGAGCTGTCTATTTCATGCTTAAGAATCAGGTGCCTTTTGATCAGGACAAGTTCCTGCGCATAAGCGCCTGACGGGAGGGGGCGGCTTCAGCCAGATTGTCTAACTGGACGACATACCAGCAAGCAGCTGGAATCAGAGCAGCCATGAACCTTTGAGAGAAAAACCCGCAATAAAGGGCTGCCTCATCGCTAACCATCGTCAGCCAGCTTAGTTTGATTGGAGAGCCGCCTCGCTCCCACGAAATTCGCGCGATGGTCCAACAGGATCAGCGCCGGATTCTGCCCCTTCCCCGAGCCCGTTACTAACTGCGGCCATCATGGAGGATCGGACCGCGTTATCTTGATTGGGACGGCATAAGGGTTACGGACGTGTTTCTAGGCGACGAAGTGACACCGAGACAAATCTCGGGCAGACTGTTGACAAAGTCCTCGCCTACAAGCGGGGATTTTGTGTTTTTACAGGTCAAATTCCTGTAAAATGTTCGCATGTTACGTGAACACGACAACAAACAAGTTGGGTTGGAATTCGTCAGTATCGAAGAACTGGTTCCTCAGGATCATCTGCTGCGCAAAATTGACCGCGTGATTGATTTTGACTTCATCCGCGAGAAGGTCAAAGACCTTTACTGCGCCGACAATGGTCGTCCGGCGGTTGATCCGGTGGTGCTGTTCAAGATGCTGTTTCTCGGTTACCTGTTCGGTATTCGCTCCGAACGACAGTTGATCCGGGAGATCCAGGTCAATGTGGCCTACCGCTGGTTTGTCGGTTTCGGCTTAACCGATAAGATTCCGGATGCCTCGACCTTCAGCCAGAACCGTCGCCGGCGATTTACACAAAGCAGTATCTATCAGGAGATCTTTGACGAGATTGTCCTGCAGGCGATGCGTAAGAAATTGGTCAACGGCCGGGTGCTCTATACCGACTCTACTCACCTTAAGGCGAGTGCCAACAAGAATAAGTTCAAGAAAAAGCAGGTTGTCAAAGCGACCCGCAGCTACCTGGCGGAGTTGGAAGAAGCAATTACCGCTGATCGTAAGGCGCACGGCAAGAAACCACTGAAAGACAAAGAGGAAAAACCGGAAACCCGCGAGGTCAAATCAAGTCCCGTTGATCCCGACAGCGGCTACATGGTTCGCGAGGGCAAACCGAAGGGCTTCTTCTATCTCGATCACCGCACCACCTGCGGCAAGCACAACCTGATTACCGATACCCATGTCACCGCCGCCAACGTTCACGACAGCATTCCCTATCTTGAGCGTCTCGACCGCCAGCGGCAGCGCTTCGAGTTTGAGACCGAAGCCGTCGGTCTCGATGCCGGTTACATGTCTGCGCCGATCTGCAAGGGACTCGAAGATAGAGAAATTTACGGCGTTATCGGTTACCGTCGGCCAACCCATATCAAAGGGCGACTCTACAAACGCGAATATATTTATGATCCGAAGGAGGATGGTTACCGTTGTCCGAACGGCCAACTCTTGAACTATCACACTACCAACCGGGAGGGCTATCGCGAATACCGCTCCGATCCGAAAATCTGTCAACAGTGTCCGCTGTTAGGACAATGCACCAGCAACGCCCAATACGTAAAAACCGTCACCCGGCATGTTTGGGAAGACTCTCGGGAGAAGGTCGATTCTCACCGCAAAACCAAAGCAGGCAAAGCTCTCTACAAGCGTCGCAAAGAGACCATTGAGCGCAGTTTCGCAGATGCCAAACAGCTTCACGGGCACCGCTATATCCGCATGCGCGGATTACTGCGCGCCCAGGAACAGTGCCTGCTGTCAGCCGCCTGTCAGAACATAAAGAAGATGGCACTGCTGCTATGCAAGCCGGAGAAAAAGGGCGAAAAAACCTCACCTCGAACTCTTTGTGCACTAATCAGCCGCTGGATCGACGCCATAAACCCATATCAAAGAATTTCTTGGGTCTGAGCTTTAGAACGCCCAAAGATTCGGCATTAAAAAGCAAAACAAAACCCCACATCCGAAAATGTGGGGTTTGTCAGTGATCTGACCGAGACAAATCTCGGGCCTTCGTATTGATTGAGCCTCGATAAGTGTTTGGAGCAGAATTCGATATCTGCAGCCAGTTAAGAAGCCCAAGTCAGAACCCGGAGATTCTTGGTTGATCAGTCGCTTGTCAAAGAACGAAAAGGAGCTACTTCTTTTGCGTTAACGGACTTTTTTACTCTTGACGGCCGGGGGCCTGATAAGTG
>CBDUFN010000309.1:0-3104 GCA_965366475.1 uncultured bacterium
AGGAGAGGCGCAGATCAGCGCCTTCTGGGAGCGAGCCGAAGAGGCCGTGGCTGCGAGCAGAAAGGAGTTTGAAGCGGAGCAGAGCCAATTGCAAGCTGAGACAGATCAGAAATTGCAAACAGAGTCTGCCTCATTGCGGAACAGTATGCTCTTTGAAGCCCAGTCCCGGGCTATGGAGTCTCGATTGATTACCGAAACAGCTGTTGCTGAACGACTGTTGAATTTATTCGGTGAAATACTGAAGGGGCTCACTCATGATGACCGCTCAAATATCTGGCAGGCACTTTGTGACGAACTGCCAGAATCTGATTGGAAAACCGTCAAAGTACATCCAGAAGATCAGCCTCTGGCCGCGGAGACTTTTCCGACAGCTGAAATTGAGAGTGACTTAACCCTCGATGGCGGGCTGATTGTAGCCAATAAAGAGGGCACCATCCGCATTGATAATTCACTCGGTTGTCGCTTACAGAGGGCTTGGCCTGATTTACTACCACAACTGCTGGATGAACTGCGCAAACAGGTTGACAACGATGAAACTCCTTAGCCATACACACCCATCAGAGTTGCCGACAGAGGCACTTCTGGCGCGACTTCGCTGCCGTCGAGCTGGAGTTGATTTAGCTGCCGAAGAGCTGCACAGTGTCCCTTCTGTTGATGTTGTCTCCTGGGTTTATACCCGCCTGAATAACCGTTTGCGGAAACGACTCGAACCCTTTCTTGATCTCCTTGCCACGCGCAATCTGGTCCTGCTTTTGCGTTACACCTTAGCAGGAGGAGTTCCGCCTGCGATTATTTTAAATAATTCATATCTTGACGAAGAGTTGCGACGATTGGCTGTGGCGAGAGAAGATGCCGAAGCGATTGTTGCGCAGATTGAAGTTGCTCTTTCTGGGGACTATCCTTTTGTTGTCGGATTAACGACCACATATCGGAATCAGGGCCCTGGTGGTGTTGAATTCCAGCTTGCTGAGGGAATTCTTCAACATGGATGGCTTCAATCCAACGCCAAGATCATCAAGGCGACACTTGGGTATCTGATTGATATGCGCAACTGTCTGATGATTAACAAGCTCTGGCGTTGGAAAGTCAATCAGCAGCCTCCTTTGGTTCAAGGTGGCTCTTTGATGAAAACCAGTCTGCAGCGAGTTTGGGCAGCACGCGACAGTGGTCGTCTTGCCAAAGTGACTGCGCAACTTGCCGGCGAGCCGTCGTGCTCGGTAGAGGCTACAGGAATGGAACAGTGCTTAATGAGGGGATTGGTCCGGAGGTTACATCGGGAGGGTCGTGACCCCTTGGGGTTGGCTTTGATTGTTGAGTATCTTTGGCTGGCTCAACTTTCCATACATAACCAACTTTTGCGACAGGGTCTTGCTATTGATCGAGAGGAACTGCTTGAGGAGGTCCTACTGCTATGAAGGAGATCCTCTTTTTAACTATGGAAGACAGCACGCCAGGATTTGCGCTTACCGGAGTCCGTCAGCAGACCTTAACTCCGGAAGAGGCTTGGCTAACGATTCAACAAGCCTGCAAAGACACTGAGGTTGGCGTTGTTGCCGCCGATACCCGTTTGCTTGAAAAGTTAGACCCTGTTCGATTACGTGAGCTGACCGATCGATGGGCGGGGGTTCTGGTTACCTTGCCGGCGCCTGCCGACAGGCGAGTCCCGCCCAGTGATGAGTTGCAACGCCTGGTACAAAGGGCGCTAGGCTATCATGTGAGGTTGCAGAAATGAGCGGTAAGGTTACCAGTATCAGCGGCGCAACAGTATGCGTTGATCTTGTAGATTTGAAAGTCGGCGATCGTGTCTTTGTTGGACTCAATCGGTTAACCGGAGAAGTTGTACGGCTTGATGGTGATATTGCAACCGTTCAGGTTTTTGAAGAAAATCGCGGGCTTGGTGTTGGCGAGCCGGTGGTCTCTGCTCAAGGGCCCTTGACGGTCCGGTTGGGTCCGGGACTGCTTGGCGGCGTTTATGATGGTTTGCAGCGCCCGTTGCCTCTGTTGCAAGCAGAGAGCGGTGATTTCATCAGAAGTGGGCAAGACCCTTTTCCGATTGATTGCAGCCATTGTTGGGATTTTAACTCTGAATGCAAACCAGGGGAAAAGCTACAAAGCGGGGTGACTTTTGGTAATGTCAGGGAGGGACATATCGATCATCTCCTGTTCGCCTCGCAAGACGGCATCATCAAGCAGATACATACCGGTCCTCTCCGTCTCGACCAACCTGTCATTACTCTCATGGATGATCAGCAGATGTACGGCTGGCACAGCTGGCCGGTTCGGAAGTCACGGCCTTTTCGAAACAAACGACCACCAACCACGCCCCTGATCACTGGCCAACGTTGCCTGGATTTTCTCTTTCCCATGCTCAAAGGTGGTGTGTCGATTGTTCCTGGTGGCTTTGGAACCGGCAAAACTGTTCTCGAACAGACGATTGCAAAGTTTGCTGACGTTGATGTGGTGGTTTATGTCGGTTGTGGCGAACGCGGCAACGAGATGGCCGGACTGCTCGATGAGTTTTCCGAGCTCGAGGATCCCCGGACAAATCGGCCTCTGATGGAGCGCACTATCATTGTTGCCAACACCTCTAACATGCCGGTCGCTGCCCGCGAGTCGTCGATCTTTACTGCCGTGACCATGGCTGAATATTATCGTGATATGGGTCTTGATGTGCTCTTTCTTGCCGATAGCCTTTCACGCTGGGCGGAAGCTTTGCGAGAGATTTCTGCGGCCCTTGAAGAGATGCCTGGCGAAGATGGCTATCCGACCTACCTTGGTTCACGTCTCTCGGGATTTATTGAGCGCGCCGGAGTTGTTGAAACCCTGTCCGGCGATCAGGGCTCATTGAGCATGATTCTGGCGGTTTCACCTCCCGGTGCTGATTTTGCGGAACCGGTGACTCAGGCTTGTTTAAGGGTTGCCGGTGCACTCTACATGCTTGATACGCAGTTGGCCCATCGACGCCACTTCCCTGCAATTAACTGGACACAAAGCTTTTCTCTTTATAGTGAGACGGCTATGGCGCATTTCGTTGAGCAGCATGGAGAATGGTCAGATCTGCAGTCTCGCTGTCGCGATATTCTGCAACGAGAAGATGCCTTGCG
>CBDUFN010000310.1:0-3090 GCA_965366475.1 uncultured bacterium
TCCTCTCTATATTTATTTGAGGCGACAACTATATTGACACTCGCCGCACCTACCATACAGCCCCAGAAAAGGGAGAAAACAAGAGTATTCTCTTGTTTTCCCTCTCTCTTGGCCATATTGAATTAATATTCAGCGCAACGATAATCATGACCATGCACAGAAGTGCGATAAAGTATCCAATCACACTGGATATATAGGTACCCATCCAGGCAAGCACTGCTACTATCAGTGCACCTACGAATGACTGCGGTTTGGGTTTTGTATAGCGGTCCCCTTTAAACATTTTTTTTACTTCCTGTGCCTTATAGGAACGGTTTTTTCTACAGTCCACCTTCACATTCGGTCACAGATTTGGTCAAGGCATTACAAACCCTTTAAAGGAAACTGCTTAACGCATAAGCAACAGGCTCAGTGCCATAACTAGCATCCCTGCGATCAAACCGAATAGACTATCGTGCCCTTTGCCATAAGCTCGGCTGGTTGGTAGAAGTTCATCAAGACTGATATAGACCATAATGCCAGCTACACCGCCAAAAAGTATCCCCATTACCTGTGGTGGGATAACACCGGAATCGCCACCAAAGAAGAAGAGTAGTCCTATGTAGGCAAGTCCAGCTCCGACAGGCTCGGCAACGCCGGAAAGGAAGGAGTAGAAAAAAGCTTTTTTGCGATCACCGGTGGCGTAAAAGATTGGTACCGATACACAGACGCCTTCAGGGATATTGTGCAGAGCAACGGCGATGGCGATGGCTACACCTAGGGTAGGGTCTTGCAGTGCAGCAAGGAAGGTCGCTAAACCCTCTGGGAAGTTGTGTATACCTATAGCGAGGGCGGTGAAGAGCCCCATCCTCATCAATTTACGTTGTGATCCGTGGTCGTGGGCACCGAACTCCAGGTCTTTTTTGGGGGTATCGTGGATGGACTCAAAATCGGGTAGAGGTGCATCGGAGTTTTTCAGTGGGGCCTGCTCCTCTTCAGTGTGAGTTTCATGAGGATTGTCAGCAGAAGGAATAAGGTTATCAATCAAGGCGATCAGTAATATGCCAGAAAAGAAAGATCCGGCATTTATCCAGTGTCCCCAGTAGTTACCGTAGGCCTCCACCAGTGCGTCGGTCCCTTTGACGAAGATTTCAACAAAGGAGACGTAGAGCATTACACCCGCAGAAAATCCGGTGGAGATGGAGAGGAATCGGTAGTTTGATCGTTTAGCAAGAAAAGCTATAGCGCTACCTATGCCGGTTGCTAAACCTGCAAAGATAGTGAGTCCGAACGCGATCCAGACATTCTCCATATTGAAAAGCTCCTGATGAGTAGTTTGTGGCTGTCAATTGTACACGATTTTTTTGATGTTAAATCATGGAAATTGTCAACAGTGTTATCAGTGAGCCCCCATAAGTTGTGTTATTGGCTTTAGCTGTCTGGATTCAGTGAGAGATTGCCACTCCTTAAGAAACCCTGCATTCCAGTAACGCTGAAAGCTTTCTGGCAGACTTGCAATTCAAGAAATATATGGTTGATTGATAACACTTTAAATTCAACTCTAAATATGCAGGTATCTTTCTCAAGGAGAAAACCGATGATAAAAAGAGTATTATTGCTCACTCTAGCTGTTGGCTTCGCACTCTCTACCATCGAGGCACCTGTAGCCTTGGCTCAAGATGGTGGTGCCGCACTTTTAGAACAACGCTGTTCAGTCTGCCACCCTTCTGCAAGACCAAAGTCTAAGCAGAAGACCCCCGAACAATGGGAAGCAACCGTGACGCGCATGATGGGAAAAGGCGCTAAACTAGTACCAGAAGAAAAAAAGGAACTCCTGGACTACTTGAGCAAGACTTACAAACCTTAATTACACTTGAACGTAGTTAAATTATGGCCACCAAGAATTGAATCCTGGTGGCCATAGTTTTGTGTATTAAAGTGCTTACTGAATACCTCTATCAATAATAAGCCGGTTTTCTTCTTAGAAGTCGTGACCTTTAAGAATACTGCTTATCGGTAGTGGCTCATCGATGAAGCTGATGGTCTTCATCTCAATCCCGCATTCCGGGCAGGCCACGGGTCGACATCCAAATCATCTTGATACTTTCTCACTAAATCTTAAGGGAATCTTCTTCTGTGTTGGCTAGAGGAAGGTATTAACCTCTGCGGCAGCAGAGATCATCTCCGAACTGTTTTTCAATTGCTTCTTTTCTCGAGAGCCTCATGACCTGTTCGAGTACCAGCCTTAATTTGTGCACAAACGGAAAGGCTTTCTCGGGGATGTGCTGGGTTATCCTGGCAATGAATTCTTCCGCACTGAAGATTCCGAAGTTTTTTTCTCATGCCCATCGAAGCTACTGGATCACTTCAATACGCCCCTCCATACCTTTCTCTTTATGGCTCTCGAACCAGAGTAATTTCTTCTGACATTTCATCGGATAAATTCCCACCCTGGTTGGAACAAAAGTAATCGTTTGCCAATCAGACTTAAGACCTATGTTCACATCTATACCTGCCTCAGGTGCTGATATGACAAGATCATGCGGAACCATGCCTTTTTCTTTTCTGACCTTGAACTCAACAGGAACGTTGACTTGCAAAACGATAACATTCGGGTCGAAGAAATATTCACCACCAATAATTTCAATCGTTTGTTTACCATCAACGACTTCAGCAACAAACCTTTTATCCACTGCAAACAGAAGTGTTACCCAAAACAATTGCAGCGTTAGAAGAAGCGACATCAACATGATTTTATTCATAACAGGTCCCCTTACTGGAAATCGGCCAATCGCCATCTTGTTGCCTTATGTATGAGAGTTTATCCTAGCGCGAGCTTTCTTCAAGTAAGTGTCCCCCTGCCAAGCTGAGAGATACTTTGACAATTAGGAAGGTCACTTATTTATCCCACTACATTCATGTGGCTTGCTTCGATTGACCTGTTTGCGAAATTCTTGCTGATCCTGATAAATAAAAACGGCCACCAAGGATCGTCCCCTAGTGGACCTTGTTTTGAATATTAAACGGCTTCCTGAATACCTCTATCAATAAGAAGCCGGTTTTCTTCTCGGAGGTCGTGATATTTAAGGAAACATAAGAGAGACCTTCCCA
>CBDUFN010000311.1:0-3085 GCA_965366475.1 uncultured bacterium
AGTCTTTCAGTATTCGAGAGAGGAAGGAACCTCAGCGGCGAAACTTGTCGGACAGGTTCCTGCGCGGACAAAGCTTTCAAGATATAAGAAGTTGATGAAGGCTCAATCGCGCGTTGCGTTCAGAAAGAACCTTGCTCTCAAAGGTCGAATCGAGTCGGTTTTGGTCGAAGGGTACAGCGAAGAAACTGAAATATTGTTGCGTGGTCGCAGCGTTCGCCAAGCGCCGGATGTTGATGGCCAAGTTTATATCACTTCCGGACAGGCTGATGTGGGTGATATCGTTAAGCTGGAAATCACTGATTCTTCTGAATATGACTTGATTGGCGAAATCTGCGAGGAATAGCTTGTTCTGGAACCGCCCTCTGATTATTGGCCTCCTTGTGGTCGTTACGGCTCTCTCCTGGTGGCGACTTCAGTCGGGCGGTGATGACATTCGTCGTAGCCAGTTAATGATGGGTACGGTTGTGGAGATCGTGGCCACAGGGCAGGATAACGATCTCCTGGATGAAGCTGTAACGGCTGCTTTTGCCGAAATGGCTAGGCTTGAAAAGTTACTGAGCAAGTATCAATCGACCAGCGACATCTCACGGCTGTCTCTCAGTGAATCTGGTGGTGAGATTGCGCAGGAAACAGCCGATGTGTTCGCTTTGGGGTTGGATGTCGCCAGAAAGAGTGACGGCGCATTCGACCTGACTCTTGGCAAGCTGAAATCTCTCTGGGGCTTCGACAAAGAAGCCCCGACGATTCCTGAAGTCAAAGCCGTCTCGGAGGCTTTAACAGGAATCGGTCCTTTGGCTCTTTCTCTTGAGGGCCGATCTATTCAAAAACATTCTCCTCAATTACAGATTGACCTTGGTGGCATTGCCAAAGGTTATGCTGTTGATCGTGCCATCAGCATCCTTAAGGAACGCGGTGTGACCAGCGCAGCAGTGAATGCTGGTGGTGATATGTATCTGCTTGGACAGCGTATGAAACGCCCCTGGAAGATCGGTATTCAGCATCCCCGGCAGGAGGCAGGCATTCTGGAAACAGTGCAGGTTAGTGACCGTGCTGTTGTGACCTCTGGTGATTATGAGCGCTTTTTTGAACAGGAAGGTGTGCGTTACCACCATATCTTTGATCCGAAGAGTGGCATGCCTGCCAGAAGCTGTCAGAGTGTCACGGTGATTGCCGAAAGTGTTGCCCTAGGCGATGCTCTGGCCACAGCCGTTTTTGTTCTCGGCCCCGAAGCGGGGTTAAAGCTCTTGGACCAATATTCACAGGTGGAGGGTTTGATAATCTCTGCTGATGGATCTCGTCATGCGAGCAATGGCTGGACAAAATATCAGGTTGCGCAATGAAAAGTCCCTGGCACTTTATGACTTGTGGTGATCTCTGGATAGTCTCCTTGCTTTTGATCTCCTCTCTGGCTGGAATTGCCTGGGTTGCGGCAATGCCGGAAGGTTCTCGCGTGGTCGTTACAAGTGGCGAAAAGTTGATTTTTACAGCACCCTTGGGGGTCTCACATACGGTGGCTCTTGATGGTCCTCTCGGCCAAACACACCTTGTTGTTGATCATAAGGGAGTTAAAATCACCGATTCTCCTTGTCCTCGTAAGATCTGTCTCTCCATGGGTTCTATCAGTCAAACGGGAGATTTGCTGGCTTGTGTACCAAATCATATTCTCGTGCGCATCGAAGGACCTGCTGTTGAGGAGGCGTCTTATGACTTGCTCAGCCGTTGATCCTGTAGCCTTGGAGCGTTCCAGACGTCAGGTTTTTATGGCGCTTTTTATTGCGCTGGCGGTAAGCTTGCACGCCTTGGAAATTATGTTGCCAACACCAATCCCCTGGATGCGACTTGGTCTGGCGAATGTCATGACTCTACTTGCCCTTTACCTGTACGGGGGACGTGCTGCATGGAGCGTCAGTCTCGCTCGAGTTGGTATCGGCTCACTGTTGTTTGGCAGGCTTTTCAGTCCAGGCTTCTGTTTGGCTTTAGCCGGTACTATCGTGGCGACATCTGCTATGATTGTTATGTATCGTGTTGCAGAGCGACGCTTGAGCCCGATCGGCATCTCGGTGGTTGGAGCTGCAGGTCATGCTCTGGGGCAGATTCTGGCCGCCCGTTTAATGGTTATTCAACATGGCGCAATCTGGCAGATCTTTCCGGTCTTCCTCTTTTTTACTCTCTTTGCGGGCATGTTGACCGGGTGGCTTGCTGCCGTTCTGCTTGAGCAGCTGAGGCAGCATCCTGCGTTTCAATCAAGGTTTAGCCTGGGCGAGGTTGTGTCCGAAAACAATGAATAAGAGAGGGTGTCTGATGTATCGATTACGGCTCTTTTTTGCAGTTCTTCTTCTTGCGATGCTCAGTGCTTGTGCAACACCGCAGGGAGTAACTCCTCCGGAGGTTCGACCCACAGGGGAAACCTCTTCGAAGATCGAATCTCCACCTCTGTCCGTTTCAAATCTTCCTTACCTTGATGTTCCTGCTTTGCCATGCGCTGAGGTTGTTAGAACAGAGGCCGTGACGATTGGATATGTTTCTGAGAGTCTTTACAGCAATGGTGCTGCTCTGCCAAAGGCCGAAGGTTTGGTGTGTCTTGATTCTTTGGTTGACTGGTTGAAAAGAGTGCCAGAAAGCCGTTGGCAGGTCACTGTCACGGGAGAAGAAGGGTATGGCTTTGATCCTCTGGCGTTGGCTGTGAAACGACAGGAATTGATAAAACGCTTCTTTGCTCGCAAAGGTGTCGAGCTAAAGGGTTTCTATTGGCAGGCGCAGGTTGGCAAAGATGAGCAGCTGGAGTTGCTCCAGGTTGGAAATTAAACGTCTGGTAAACTCTTTCTGATCTCCTTCAGCGCGGCGCCGTCGACGAAGTAATCTTCCTTGCAATATTCGCAGGTGACTTGTGCTTCGCCAACCTCTTCAATGAGTTGATCAAGTTCCTTGGCTCCGAGCGATCGCAACATTAAGAGGGTCTGCTGTTGGCTGCAGTTACAGGCGAAAGAGAGAGGTGTTGATTCAAGGGTCTGATAAGGGAAGCCTTCCAGAAGGCTCTCGATCATTGCTTCAGGTGAGAGGCCTTGACGCATCAGGCTGGTTGTTG
>CBDUFN010000312.1:0-3064 GCA_965366475.1 uncultured bacterium
ACACAGCATTCAAGATGGCGAACTGGGAGAGGGTTAGTCCAAAATCGAGAAACAGGATTGAGAAGACCGGATAGTAGAAACGCGCGTTGAACAAAACTCGAAAGATAATGAACAGCCGAACGTTGGGAATCTGGAAGGGTGAAGCGACGGCCTGGTTCATGATTGTATCGGTCCAGTGTTGGTATGCAGTGGTTAGAATCACCAACTGTGTTTACATGATAACGAACTTTGCAAGTTCAACGCAAAATTTCCGGAGATTAAACATTCAACTATTTCACTTCAGTAAACGCTTTAGCAGAAGCGCTACTTGATGTGGCCGAGTCGTAAACATGACACCGGAAATCAAAATCTGCCTCACGCCCCATTCGCTAAGTTTACTTGAGACGCAGAGGTCGCAGAGTAAGAAAAAAGCGCTAAGCTCTGTTATTAAAGATTTTCCTCTGCGAACTCTGCGCCTCACCTCAGGGTGCCTGCGTCTATCTTCGTGAAACAGATTTTATTTTGTTTTGCAGTTATCCGTGATTGTACGTGCCAAAAAAAATCCGTAATGCAATCGACCAATCAGGCCCAACGTGAGTAAAGTGGGTAATGAGATGAAAGTGTTCTGACCATAAGTAATCATTCGTAGCTTTGTTATAATGAGGACGTTGAATAAAATGAACAAATAAAGGGGTCCTATGAATCTCCGTAGTACGCGTACCACCATCCTCAACGATGGCTCAGTGGAAGACAAACGTGTCGAAATCCGTGATTATTTTCATCAATCCTTCACTCTTGAAGAACAGCTTTACGAAACGCTGGCTAATGATCGAGCTTTCTACCTGCGCGCCGAGCCGCTGCGCCATCCGCTGATTTTCTATTTTGGTCACACCGCTGTCTTTTACGTCAATAAGCTGATCGTTGCCAAGGTCATCAAGGAGCGCATCAATCCACACTACGAGGCGATGTTTTCCATTGGCGTCGACGAGATGTCGTGGGACGACCTGAATGACGACAGCTATGACTGGCCAAGTGTCGAAGAAGTCAAAGCCTACCGGGACCAGGTGCGCGCGATGGTCGATCATGTGATCGAGACTCTTCCCCTCGCGTTGCCCATCGATTGGGACAACCCTTTCTGGTCGATTATGATGGGGATCGAGCATTCACGCATCCATCTGGAGACCTCTTCTGTCATCATCCGCCGTCTGCCCCTTGATCAGGTGCGCAAGTTGCCGCTTTGGGAGATTTGTGACCAATCGGGCCCGGCACCGCACAACCAACTCTTGCCGGTTACCGGCGGCAAGGTCATACTCGGAAAGGGTAAAGACCACGCACTCTACGGCTGGGACAATGAGTATGGTCGACACCAGTTTCAGGTGGATGATTTCCAGGCCAGCAAGTACCTGGTGTCAAACCAGGAGTTCTTACCTTTTGTCGAGGCTGACGGCTACAAGAACGAGGCGTATTGGACCAAGGAGGGTTGGCATTGGCTTGACTTCAGCAACGCCGAGCAACCGCTCTTCTGGGTTAAGGATGGAACCAGCTATCGCTTGCGTACCATGACAGAAGAGATCACCATGCCCTGGGACTGGCCTGTTGAGGTGAATTACCTTGAAGCCAAAGCCTTCTGCAACTGGAAGGCCAAAGAGACCGGCCTGCCGGTCCGCTTACCGACCGAGGATGAATGGTACCGACTGCATGACTTGCATGAGGTCCCTGATCAACCTTACTGGGAGCAAGCTCCCGGAAATATCAATCTCGAGTACTGGGCGTCCTCCTGTCCGGTGAACCGCTTCTCCTTTGGCGATTTTTTTGACCTTGTCGGCAACGTCTGGCAGTGGACCGAAACCCCGATTTCCGGCTTCACCGGTTTCGAGGTACACCCCTGGTACGACGATTTTTCCACACCGACCTTTGATACCCAGCACAATCTGATCAAGGGAGGATCGTGGATTTCAACCGGCAACGAGGCGACCCGTGATGCGCGTTACGCTTTTCGCCGGCACTTTTTTCAACATGCGGGCTTTCGCTACGTTGCCGCTGAGCAGGAACTGGCAGAAACCGAAGCGATGTACGAGACCGACGATTTGGTTGCCCAGTATTGTGACTCTCATTTCGGGCCGGAGAAGTTCGGTGTGCCTAACTTTCCTGCTCAGTTGGTAAAAATATGTCTGCACGTTATGGCCGATCGGCCGAAAAACCGCGCCCTTGATCTCGGCTGCGCCGTCGGTCGCTCCAGCTTTGAGCTGGCCAAGCATTTCAACGTTGTCACAGGAATCGACTTCTCTGCACGCTTCATCCGTATCGCCCACCAGTTGCAGGAAAAGGGCGTGACCCATTACCAGTTGCCGGAAGAAGGTGAGATTGTTTCTTTCAACGAAGCGCGCCTGAGTGACTTCGGCCTCTCCGACAATTCCGAAAAGATCGAATTCGTACAAGGTGATGCCCATAACCTTAAACCGCAGTTCACCGGCTACGACCTGGTGTTGGCGGCCAACCTGCTTGATCGGCTCTATGATCCGGCGCATTTCCTGTCGAGCATTCATGAGCGGATCAATCCCGGTGGGCTACTGGTGCTTGCTTCGCCCTATACCTGGCTGGAAGAATTTACCAAGAAGGAAAACTGGGTCGGCGGTGTCCGCATCGCCGGTGAGCCCTTCACCACCCTGGAGGGGTTGACGGCGCAACTGGGCAATCATTTCCGCTTGCTTGAAGAACCGCGTGATGTCGAATTCGTGATCCGGGAAACGGCACGCAAATTTCAACATACGGTCTCGCAGTTGAGCGTCTGGGAGAGACTGTCCTGATGGTAACGTTTGATGTTGAGCGCGCGCGTCGTGAAACCCGTGGTTGTAAAGAGCGCATACATTTCAATAATGCCGGTGCTTCTTTACCGCCAATTCCGGTGGCCGACGCTCTCTACGACTATTTGCGCGAAGAAGAAGAGCAGGGCGGTTATGAAGTCATGGCCCGGCGTGCTGCGGAGCTGGATCATTTTTACACCGCTACCGCGCAGTTGCTCAATTGTTCCGCTGAGGAAATAGCCTTTGCCGACAGTGCCACCCGGGCCTGGAATGCCGCCTTC
>CBDUFN010000313.1:0-3051 GCA_965366475.1 uncultured bacterium
ATTTTGCATCAAACCTTTACGAAACGAATACTCTAATTGCTTTTCCCGCCAGGTGGTTGAAAAAGCTTTAGCCTGCTCACCGACCAGTTCTTCCAGTGCAGCCAAGACACCGTGTGTGTCAATCAGAGTTCCATATACATCAAAAGCGAGAGTTGTCATTGCTTCCCCCTTATTGAGAACTTACTGTTGCGCCCTACTATTTACAGCTTTGACCTCTTGAGTTACCAGGGGAGCTCTTCTCCATTGCAATGCCAGAAAGAGCCAGAGCTCTCAATATTGAGAGCTGCAATCCTTTCGGCAAGACCAGCGGCAGATTCTTCCGGGGAAATCAGTCCAGCAAAATTAACCATGCGCGTTTTTACAAATCCTGGGTGCAATTGCGCCACAGCAATACCACGCGGCTTCAAATCCATGGCCAGAGATCGGCCAAGAGCATTAAACGCGGCCTTGGAAGCGCGATACCCATAGTGTCCACCTGAGCCGTTGTCCGCAATCGAGCCCATGCGGCTTGTGATGTTAGCAATTTTACTGCCTTCCTGAAGATTTGAGAGCAAAGCCTCAACAATCCTCAAGGGAGCAAATGCGTTGACTTCCATTTGCAAACGAAGCGCGTCAAAATCAAGGGTTTCAAGAGTATCATCGAGAAGAACACCGGCATTATTAACCAACACGTCGATCCTTTGCCCTTGAAGTGTCGTTGCCAGTTGTTCGACACATTCTTTGTTGGTGACATCGATACCTTCAATGATTTGTGCGGCGACACTTTCAAGCTCATCTGATGATTTTCGACAGACTCCTGTAACTTTCCAACCTGCGACCTGATAGTAACGTGCTAAATCGAGACCTATGCCACAGTTGGCGCCTGTGATTACGATATGTTTCATTGCAGCACCTTCCTTAATGATGATTTGTTCGCCCTTCAGGCTTTAAGAATTTACCAAAAGACCTAAACTCTATGTGGGGTTTATAGCTCTTGTTCAATCAACTCTACCAAAAAACAAACACAGGGCACATGTTGGATCGCCACTTGGCTCTATTTCTGCCACGAAAATTTCTTGAAAGCTGCATCAACCGGCGTTTTCGCAAAATGATTAACGTAATTGCTCATCACTTTCTGTGATAACCCCAAAACGATTTCCAACAGTTGTCTCTGACCGTAACCTGCAGCATAAAAAGCGGCGATTTCTACCTCAGACAGCTCACCACGCTTTCGAACCATGGCCAGTGTGGTGTCCTGTAGCACCTGTAACTTTTCTGTCGGCATAGGCTCTTGATTTCTAAGTGCATCAATCAGCACCGGATTTACTTTCATCATATGGGCAACACCGGTATGAGCAGGAACGCAGTAGGTACAGTTGTGCTCTATATTGATGCTTTGCCACACTACAGTCAGCTCTTCAGCGTCGAATGACGAGTCAACAAAAAGTTGGTGCAAAGCCACATAGCCTTTCAATAGCTCCGGGGCTTCGGCCATGACGCCGAATATATTGGGAATCATTCCGTTCTTTTTTTTGTAATTTTCCAAAAGCTCTTTACTGCCTTCAGGCGCAGATTCTTCGTTATGAACTTTAAATGTATCCATTTCTTTCACCTCTAGTTTAAGTTTTTTATTTGTTAATAACTAACTGAGCGCTGCTCAGAACAATATTTTCCTTCTCATTTATAGACAGTTTCTCTGCCCGTCCCCTCACAAAAGGGGCGGCGTATCCAATCAATATTGACACCAGTTAGCCGTTTATCATTCTTATTCCTTCACGTTCCAATTCGGCCACTAATGCGCTTTTTAAGCTGCACAGTCTTACTTATGTTATTGAGCTTCCAAATCGAAACAGCTCTCTCAGCAGGCTTACGTTCAACAAAAAAACTTGCCTTGAACGAGCATTCAAGCTAAACGATAAGAATTGGCCTGTCAACGGTTTTTTGAACGATCATTCAAAACCATAGTGTATAGTAAATAAGTGCTGTCCAAAATATCAGCGAGAAGAAGTGAGGTAACACATGGCAAAAGCGCAATTCAACAGAGACGAGGTTATCGAGAAATCGATCGAGCTTTTCTGGCAAAATGGCTTCAGTGCCTCATCGATGCAACAAGTCGTTAAAGCTACCGGCCTTAAACCTGGCTCAATCTATCTTGCCTTTGGCAATAAGGAAGGGCTGTTTCGTGAAGCGTTGGAAGGCTATGCTCAAGAAGGGATGGCGCAAATTCGTGAAGCAATAGAGACCGCACCAAGTGTTGGAGAAGGCATTTGTACAATTCTTGAAAAGATGATTGATGACTCTTACAGGAAAAATTACTGTAGCTGCTTCCTGGTCAAAACACAGCTTGAGTTAGCCGCCGAGGAAAACGAACTTTACGATTTTGCCTCCACCAAGTTAGGTGAAATAGAGAAACTCTACCAGAGCTACCTGGTAAAAGAATTTGGTGCGACGGTGAGCCGAAAGCGTGCGGCAAGTCTTATGCTACATATTTTTGGTGTAAAGGTTTATAGCTATCAACTTGGATCTGCAGATCGGATGCGCGAGGGGCTGCGTGAAGGATTGCCCTGGCTTCCATGGAATCACGACGGTTATTAATTTCGTGGCTACGACACCTTAGCACTCTAGACCCACCGGAAAAGGCCTTATAGCTCCTTTTGTTCCTTTCTTGAAGGAATCAAAGACCTCTTCGCCAACTCAATGATTTCGAGGACATAAAGACTGGCTAGAGTCCAGTCCATCGGTTTACTCTTTATCCTCTCGCATTGATTTAATAGTGTGGAATTGATTGAAACACAACCATTACTGACCGTGACAAACAATAAAACGCCCCAGAATTTCCTGGGGCGTTTTACGTTCATCTACTTCTGCGAGTGTTCCCTTCGAGGGAACCTTTGATGGATCACGAGACCTCAGTAATCCAAATATTTTTGTTTTTCAACTTTATGAGATTTTCCCTAAACGGTCAGGTGGATCAGAGACAGGCATAACATCTTCCTCCTTTACCTTTGAGAGACCTCATGACTGATTTGAGGTAGTTCAACTATAACACAAACACGAGGATTAAAAACAGTC
>CBDUFN010000314.1:0-3040 GCA_965366475.1 uncultured bacterium
GTCCTGAAAAGGGTGCTTTGACGATGTCTTTATGGAAATGGTCTGTTCCTGGACTTGCGTTTGTTACGATCGTGATGTTGCTCTTTGCTGGTGGGGTGTTGACGGGGATGTTGACGGATCACTGGCAGACCAGCTTAACCTACGATAACTATCGTCAGTTGATTCCTCTGGCGTCACGTTTTGGTCACTAATCGGTTTCTCGCATATTCTGTAGAATAAAAACGGGACACAATCTCTGCTGATTGTGTCCCGTTTTTTGTCTTTGTTGGGAATTATTGCTTTGTAGGTACGAACTTTACCGGTTCTTCGTAACTGTCATAGTCATGTCGTCGCCAGCGGAATGGCAAATCGACAATCTCGCCCGGAGAGGTTATCCCATAAAGGGCTTTAAATGCTTCAAGAACTACGGTCCTTTGTTGCTTCATATTGCCGGGCTCGCCGAGTGGATGTCCGAATGGCCATTTTAAATAAACACTTCGTGGCGGTTGTACCTTTTCCGTATATTCGCGAACAATTGTCACTCCGACTGTGGCGATTCCTGCTTTTTCAATTTCTCTTTGTATCAATCCCACGGATTGATTGCAGATGCCTCAAGCCGGGGTGAGTAGAACCACGTCTACCTGATCCTGTTTTAGCTTCTGCACCAACTGTTGTGCCGCCTGTCCGATCAAGGTGGCGATATGCCGACCGTCGATATGGCCCATGAAGGAGTAGTAGGTTTCAGCTAATTGACCAATGACACCTTCCTCCTGCAATTCACGCAATCTGTCGATTGGAAAGATAATGTTGAGATCTTTTTCAGCATCACTGTGGTCGTAATAGTCGTGTGTGATTTTATAGTTTTTGGAGATCGTGGCGGCATTGATAGCGCGAAAGCTTGGATCTCCATCGTTATCCTGCATATCGAAGGGCTTTTGTTCGCCATGGTGAACTCCAGAGGTTGTAACCAGAGCCAATTTACATTCGTTAAGTGGCTTTTGTGGCGGTGACCATGGCACAGGTTCACCTGACTCCCATGGTTCATAGGCCGTGATAAAGCGTTGTGCGATGCTTGGAAAGCGGGTGATCACTTTTGCGATCAGGCGGTTTTTAAGTCGGTTCGTCATCGACATAGAAGTCTCCCGTATATTTGATTGAATCAGTATAGTCATATTCAGCAGCAGATACTAGAGTCCCCATCTGGAAATCCGGATGGGGACGTTTGTTTCAACTTAAAAGAACTTGTAATCAATCAGTTTCGAAGTAAGGCGATCTCTTCGTGTTGAGTCGTTTCGGCATTTTCAATGATTGGCAAACTTGGGTTATTGGCCCATTCGATCCATGATCCATCGTAGTTTTTGACTTGGGAGTAACCTAGTCCTTGCAGAACCAGGGTGGCGTAAGAGGAGCGGATGCCTGTCTGGCAATGGGCGATGATTTCCTGCCCAGGTGATATGCCATATTCCGCGAGGAGTGTACGGATTTGGCTTTCGCTTTTAAGAACCTTCACACCATTGATCTCTTGTTGCAGCTCTGTCCAATTAAGATGTGTTGCTCCGGGAATATGGCCCCCACGATCAGCACGTACTTTGCTGCCATCATACTCTGCCTGAGTTCTGGTATCCCAGATGACGACAGCGGGGTTGCCCAGTTGGGTCAGCACATAGTCTGCTTCAGCGCGAGCCTTGCCTGGGGTCGAGACGCGATAACTGCTCGGGACTGCAGTTGTCGTTGGCAGTAACGATGTCGGATAGCCTTCATTTCTCCATTTTTCATAACCACCGTCGAGGACGAGTGTTTTATCGTGGCCGTGATAGCGCAAGGTCCAGGCTAAACGTGCGGCGTAGGGGTTGTTGTCCTCTGCGTAGGTAATGACAGTCGTCTCAGATGTGATGCCGAATCGCTTCATTAAGGATTCAAATGCGGTTGTTGTTGGCACCAGGCTCTTGACTCCATCTCGCTTGTCGAGAAATTCACTGCGAGGAAGATGATGTGCTCCCTTTATGTGGCCCATAAGAAAAAGTGGCGTCTGACGTGCATCCAGAATGACAACATTCGCTCGGTTCTTTGCCAGCCAGTCAGTCTGTATAAAGAAATCAGATAGTGCTGCGTTTGCGAGCGCTGGGATGATCGTTACGAGTAGTGCCGTGATTGTAATGTAGCGTTTGAAATGTTGCATGATGTCTCTCCGGTTGTTTATTGTTTGAGTGTGTTTTCTCATACATAAACTACACTGTCAAGATAATAAATCCATAAATAAACAACAGTAATAAGGTGTAGTATGCGAGCTTTTGTTTACTATGGAAAAAGCACCATGAGAAATTGTCTTTAAATAGTCGCTTGTGATAGCTTGGTTTTTCCAAGACAATCAAGGTGCCTTTTTACATGATAGAAGCACGACAGAGAGTTGTGAATGCTGTTCAAGGCAAAGAAAATCAATATTAGTGAGGCATTACGTGACCAAAAATAAAACCATACTGGCGGTCGTTGCAGACGAGACTGGCGAGGTGTTTGAACATCCAGATTTATTGTTGGCAGGAATGAATGGCACCGAAGCCGTTCGGCCGCGGATCGATGAGATGATACCGATGCCGGAAGGCAGTCGACTCTTCACTATCCCGCAGACCCCGCCCATTGGTTTCGATCGCCGCAGTGGTAAGATTCACACAGCTGAACGACTTCCAAAACAATGGGGTGGTGGATCAATTCAGGCAGTTTCTGCATTTCTGACCCCTGGTTATACGCGCACTTTACTGCCGGCGGCTGATTATCAACGCAAAGGCCAAACTTTGCCGCTCTGGTCTTATACTGCCGTTGGCTGGTGTGTTGAGGAAGAACGTTTTTATGTTGCTGGTGTTCAAGTGGATCGCAACAACCAGTGGCAACCGGATCATTTTGACGATCGCAAGCTAGACCCTTTGGTGAGATCCTCTTTGCAAGCCAATCCTGACAACCGTTTGATTGAACAGCTGTCTCGATGCGCTCTCGATTATCATTGTTTTGCAGCCAAGAATCTTTTTTTCCGACGTTGGGAAGCTCCGCTGCCAAGCTCACCGACCTG
>CBDUFN010000315.1:0-3029 GCA_965366475.1 uncultured bacterium
AGACAGTGATTCTTTCAGTGGTGAGGCTCTGGCCGCGCAAGTTGATGCTCAAAAAGGTGAGAGAAAAGGCGTAAAGGGTGGGCAAGGTCAGGGTGGTAAGACAATGGGATCCCAAGGTCATAGCAAGGGCGTCGAGGCCGTTATCTTTGCCGATGATGAGGGGGAGGATGACTCGGATCGTCCAGAATGGGCTCAGGGCAATCGAGACCTTAATCCACATAACCAAGGCGGGGGACAACCTGAAGGTTCAGGCATAAAGAAAGGAGATATGTTTGGTGATCTGTGGGTTGTTCTGCGTAATCCTGTAACCGGACTGGCGATTCTGGATGACAACGGCCATGTCCAGCCAATCATCATCGATGAGAATGGTGATCCTGTAACCATCCAGTTAACCGAAGATGGTGAAGTACCGGCAGAGTTCGAGCCCTTTTTACAAGAAGTAGAATCGGGTCGTTTGAGTGTTGGCCGGGCACCAGATAAAGTCATCGATCATGCTCTCGAAGAAGTCCTCACTAAACTCGATAACAGCACTGAAGTCACTCTTGACGCGGCTGGTCGCTTGGTTATCGATGGGGCTACGATTGATTCACCCCTTGAAAACCTGGCTCTTTACGTGGCTCTGATGAAAGCAGATCCTGCTCTGATCCCTTATCTGGAGATGCTTCCTGGAGAACCTTTGGTGCTTGCACCGAGTCTACTCGCTGGGGCCGCTGATAAAACCGGAGAGATTACAATCGACCTGATTGCCTATCAAAACGTGATTCTTGGCATCGCTGCAATGACACCTACAGATTACTACGACTACTCCGAATTCGATTACAGCCGAGATTCAACCTACAGTGGTGACATCACCTACTTTGTACAATATGTAGAGGATGGCCCCGTTGTGCCAGTGACAGAGCCAATGTTAGATGCCATTTTTGGCGGTGATTCTTACCTCAGCTCCGATGGAGAGGGGATCACAGATTTCACTCAGGCCTCAGATGATGCTGTGCAGGTAATTGAGTTCGTGCACACCCAAATTCATACGATGTATTAACGTGTTGATACGGCTCGTTAAGGGGCCCTACCAGGGCTCTTTAACGGGTCAATACTGTGCTGTTTTTATTACATGAGGGAGAGCTTCAATGAAGACAACTTACTTGAAAATCTTTACCCAGAGGCTGTTTTCCTGTCTTGTCGGACTAGCATTCTCTTTGTTTATAGGGGTTGGATTCCAGGCGATTGCTTCCGAGGACGGTGGTTCTCACAGTGGCGGGCACGACAGCGGTCATTCCAGTAAAGGAAACAAGGGGGGTGGCCATGATGGAGGGAGTGGCGGACATAAGGGAGGGCACGGTGGTGCCGACCTCAATAACCAAGATAAAGGGCATCATAAGAGCGGCCAAGCTGTTGAAGACGTTGTTCTCAGGGGGCGCGGTCGTCAGCCGGTTTGGGCTAAAGACGGTTTGCCAGAGGTTGAACTTGGTCGACTGAACGTATCCCGTGCACCCGACCACGTGTTACTCAGAGCCTTGTCTGAGGCACGGACTTCTTTAGCTACAGAACCAACTGCCGGAGTGCATTCACCACCTCAGAATTTGGCGCTCTATTGGGAGGCAATGAGTAAACCAGGGACCTGGACAAGGGAGGAGACGGCCTCATTTTTAGGTGCAGCCTCAGACAAGCGAATTCCAATTACCACAGACACTGTCAAAGCGTTGAATATTATTCTCGGAGTGTCTGATTCTGATCCTGAATCTATGGCCAGGTCTGCTGACAGCGTCAGGCAGCAAATTTTAGCGGATCACGATGACGTTGGAGAGTCCGGAGGTCATTAGGGTTATCAAGAGAAAGTAGGGGGACGTTCCTCTACATGAAGGAGTTATTGTGAAAAAAATACTATTTTTCTTTTTGGTGGGCGCTTTGTTGTTTGATGCTGGTTTGCTTTTAGCGCAAGAGCAGGCGCAAACAAGAGAATCTCTGCAGAAACAAGATCAGGTCTATGGCTGGCAGATGATGAGTGAACAAGAACGTTATGAGTACCAGCAGCAAATGCGACAAAGGAAAACGTTGGAGGAGCAAGAGGCTTACCGCATTCAGCATCACGACAGGATGCAGGAGCGAGCTCAGCAGCAGGGGCTTAGCCTCCCGGACTCTCCCGGTACATCAGGTAAAGGGATGGGCTTCGGTAGTAACAAAAAAATGAAGGGTGGAAAGCGATGAACCTTATGATTGTCACAGGCTATAAAAGTATTTGAAAAACCGTTATGATTTTTTTTGAACGTTCAAACTTGGTGTTAAACATGATTACCAAGTTCGAACGTTCGATAATGTTCCCTGTATGGCTTTATTCTCTGAATTCATCCTTGCCTTTGTTGGTGACGGTTCTGTCGCTTCTGTTTCTCGGTATAAATAACTGTTTGTCAAATTACTAAAAGTCCGTTTTTCGGTTAGTGTTACGCAACTGGAGGTTTTTAATAGCCGGACAGGCCTCTTCGTTAGTTGGAGGTGTCCTGAGTAATTGTAATCTTAACGGGGCCGCCCCACTCACTCCATTTCATTTTTTTGTCACTTTTCTTACTCTTGTCCTGATCTATTGATGGAAATCTGAAATCCATTGCGTCTACTTCTGGTTCGGGAAGAAACTCAATGGAGACAGAAACGTCGCCGTCAAGAAGAGAGATGTCTGCAATCAAACCTTCATCGATCAAATCTTCCGCAGCGCTCACAGTGTCAGTTGTAATGATGGTCATATCGACGGAGCCCATGCTGATGAACTCCAAATCCGCATGCGGTGTTTCAGAGACCATCTCTTCGATTAATGCGTAAATCTCGGCATCGACCATGTCCGCTGCTGGATGGTGTGCGAATCCCAGGACAGGGGTTAGTAGAAAACAGACAGTGAGAATGATAATGAGTTGTTTCATCATGAACCTCCTTTGTTGACTGTTTGCCTGACGTCTTTTGTTGGATGACAATGTCTTTGTCCAACTTCATCTCGCTGTAATTGTCACACAATGATAAGGGGTTGCAATTGTTCTTTGGTC
>CBDUFN010000316.1:0-3011 GCA_965366475.1 uncultured bacterium
CAATCACATGCTTAGGTCGGGGTCGGCCCCAATGATCCTTGAACACCGAATTAACAAGCAACCCAGGACCGATGGCCAGAAGAAGAAAAAGGAAAAGACTGGGCCGCCAATATCGCCAGAGGCTACGAACTTTGAACCCCACGAGGAGCAACCCCAAGCCTGACAAACCCAAGAGAAGGCCGGGAACCATTCCTGCTTTATAAAGAAGTTGTACCAGCCAGAAATCTGAATAAACCCACTTTTGGCCCGCCTGATAGAATTTGCGCTGCAACTCCATATCAAGATCGGTCATTCGACAAACCACTGTGACGACCAGCAACACCAGTAAAGGGACACCGTAGTCGAACAAGGGTTGCAGGGCTGACCTTTTTTTAAGTTCTGCACTCATGACAAATCCTGCATAAATAATTCTACTGACTCTATCACATCATCCACTGTGACCCTGTCCATGCAGCGATGATCAATAGGACATTCTCTGAGCAGACAAGGTGAACACTCAACAGCGTGACGAACGATACGATAACGTTCAGTGAATGGTGATGTCGTCGTGTGATCAGTGGAACCGAAGATGGCGACAATCGGAACGTCGAATCCGGCAGCAACATGCATAGGTCCGGAGTCGTTTGTCACCATCAAAGAAGCGGCATCAATTAAAGACATCATTTGACGTATGGACGTTTTGCCAACAAAATTATGTACCGGTGCCTGTATCGCCGCAGCGATATCATTGCCAATCTCTACTTCTCCAGGACCACCTATAAGAACGATATTCATGCCGTGTTCTCTAGCCAGGAAATCAGCGACGGCGGCAAAACGTTCGGGGTACCAACGCTTGGCAGACCCATAAGCCGCGCCAGGGTTAATCGTAACAACCGGACCTTCGGGTAATTGTTCTCTCACCCATGTACGCTCACTATCAGTAAGAGCAAGGGACTGTATCTTTTCAGTTGCCTCAATCCCATAAGGATTAACAATCCGCAAAAAGGCATCTGTCTGATGAACGGTCTTTTCCATTTCACCAAAGGGCACAGGGTGAGTCAGAAAGACTCTACGATTGTCGGTTGTAAAGCCGATCCGGCGCGGAATTCTGGCAAGGAACATCATAATCCCGGCCTCAATCGCATATTGAAAAAGAATCGCACAATCAAATTTGCGACGGCGCAGTTCAGACGCAAAGCGTAACATACCGGCAACACCGGAGTGTTCTGCACGTTTGTTGTAAACGATAATTTCATCACAACCTGGGTGGTTTTCCAACAACTGGGCAACCAAAGGGTTTGCCACGACGGCAATATGGGCCTCAGGGTAAGTTTCCCTGACGGCCATCATCGCCGGCAAAGTCATGACAGCATCACCAATCCAATTGGCGGATCGAATAACAATACGTTGTATGTTAGCGGAATCGAGTGTTTTCAAAACATTTGAATTCAGGAGAGAGGGAGGGCTTCGTCAACCAGCATAACCGGGATACCATCACGAACCGGATAAGCCAACTTGCAAGCATGGCAAAGGAGTTTTTCCTGATTATCATCAGGCTCAATTTCGCCCTTACACTGGGGACAGGCCAGAATTTCAAGTAAATCTTTGGACAGAGCCATGAGTATCTCCATTGACCATATTTATGACAGCGACGGATTATTGATTGCCAATTCAGAAGGTTGGAAAACTGCCCATTTTCAGCGGTTTAACCCAACCCGGTTTTCATTCACTATCATCACATCTTCTACAATAAGCGATAGAGCAAGTCAAATGCAAAGCAGAAGGTCAGACCTTCAATTAATTCACAGCTCAGGATTTAATAACATTGCGCTAGTAGCAAACAGAAAAAAATGGGCCGCACAAGGCGGCCCAACGTAGTTGAGGGAGTCGCATTACAGGCAAGCGCAGAGCTACAAGCAAACCGTAAGACGCCGGGTGGAGAACCGGCACGGTTACACACCCTTTGACAAGCATAGGATTAAATTGAAACTAATTACCCTCTGAGCTTGTAAAGTCAACTCTTCGGGAGAATGTACTATTTATCAATCAACACGTTTACGTAAGAAGGTTGGGATATCGTACTCCTCGTCTTCATTGTATGAACCTATCCGCATACTGGCTCGTGGTTTATCTTGATTTTGATTGCGAATAAATGCAGGGACATCACGATCAATTTTGGTTGGGCTTTGAACGTTTGGACGGCCCAATTCGCTGTTCGAGCGTCGCCCCGCCTCAAAGGTACAACCGAAGCCCGTGGCAATCGCCGTCACTTGGATCTTCTCGCCCATATCTTCATTCACAACGAGACCGATGAAAATATTTGCATCTTCATGAACCTTTTCATGAATGATGTTAGCGACTTCTTCGTAGTCAGCCATGGTCATACTTGATGAACCAGTCACATTGACCAGCACACCTTTGGCACCAGAGATATCGATCTCTTCCAGCAATGGGCTGCTGATAGCTTGTTGAGCAGCTTCACAGGCACGGTTTTCACCTTCAGCAGTACCGATCCCCATCATCGCCATGCCACGCTCACTCATTGCAGCCTGGACATCTGCAAAATCGACGTTGATCATACCGTGTGTAGTGATCAGGTCAGAGATACCCTGTACGGCTTGTCGCAAGACATCATCAGCAGGTTTAAAAGCATCCAGAATACCCATTTGCTTACCGGCAAGGCCACTCAAGCGGTCGTTAGGAATCATGATCAGTGAATCGACGATTTGCTTGAGTTCTTCGACACCCTGAACAGCCTTTGCCATACGTTGTTTGCCTTCAAACGCAAAGGGCTTTGTAACAACGGCGACCGTTAATGCTCCAAGTTCCTTGGCAATCTCTGCAATGACTGGGGCAGCACCGGTTCCTGTACCACCACCAAGCCCGGCAGCAATAAAAACCATGTCTGCTCCCTGCAGACGCCAGCGACGCACTACCTGTGCTGCACTCGTCGCGTAGGGACCGGGACGTCCGAGCTCAGTAACAAATTTGACCAGGTCCAAAAATTCCTGGCGGCTTTTCAACTTACTTGC
>CBDUFN010000317.1:0-3009 GCA_965366475.1 uncultured bacterium
GAAATTCTTTACTGTTTCACTCGTCTTACAGGACCAAACAACAACAGACCTATCGGGATCCCCAACAGGTCTGCAACTACCTGAAACCATAGGGGGAGCTGGCTACCCTCCACAACGGGATAGGGCCCTTAGCTTTGCGTCTCCGGGTTACCCCGGGTTTGCCTTTTACAAAGATTTCACTCGAACAAATTTTCCGAAACAATCACCTCAGCCGCTCCCCCCACCTAAAACAGCTAAGATGCCAACCTATTAGCATTTCTTTACTAGAAAAACTTAAGCAATAAGCGTGCCCCCATTTATATTTTTTCATGACAGCTTCTCCGCCATTTTCTAATGTTTAACGGCTAATCTACTGGCAAAGTTTTCAAGCCTCAAACCAACGTCGACAAGCTAGTCAAAAAAACTATATTTGCGGGTCTTTTCAACAATCTTTCATCAACGGAATAAACACGAATTGCGAATTGCTCTTTTAATGCCTTCTGATAATCTTAATCACATGAAAACACTCGATCTGTTCTTCGATTACATCTGACCTTGGTGCTACTTTGGTGCCGTGCGTACCGACACACTCAGAGATGAATTTGACCACACCATTCGCTGGAGAGTTTTCCCCCTCCACCCGGAGACACCTGAAGATGGCCAAGAGCTTTCCGATCTTTTTGCCGGTCGATACGACATCGAAGCAATGATGGATCGCTGCAAACAGGTTGCGAAGGAACTCAACCTTCCCTTTGGAAATCGCACACGCACCTACAACAGTCGACGTGCTCAAGAGTTAGGGAAATGGGCCGAGCAGCAGGGTTCAGGAGAAACCTTCCACAGGGCTGTCTACACAGCTTATTTTGTCGAAGGAAGAAATATTGCGCTACCAACGGAATTAGCCAATATTGCAGCAGAGGTTGGGCTCGATTCGGAAAGGGCCTTACAGGTTATCGATGAAAGGAGTTTTGCTTCTGCCGTTGAGGCCGACTGGCAGATGGCCGCGGAACTTGGAGTGACCGCCGTACCAACCGCAATCTTTCAACAACGGTCTCTGGTTGGTTTCCAACCTTACGCGAACTATCGTAGACTACTTAACGCAACAGACTAAGCTCAAGAACATAATTTGAACATCGTCAAAAGCAGATCCGCACAGATCAAGCTTAGAACTCTTTGGCTTTAAATCTTTTACAACAGCTTAAGGTTTATGCTTTCTTAGCACTACATCATACTTAGATGAGACCTTCTTTACATTCGACAACTTGTTCAGCCTTTAACGAATCAGGACGATCACATGAATGACGAACTTCAGGAACTTCTAGGCACACAACAACCCGAAAAAAAACCGTCTGAACATAGTTGGCTAAAGATTTTTGGCATCGTTGTTGTCGCCAGTGTCGTTTCAACGCTTATCGCTCTTTGTGTCGTCTATTTTTATCTCTTCCCAGGCGCCTTCAGACCCGTCACTCTAAGCGCCAGCGAACAGCAAACCCTCGAAAGCAAACTTGAGCGACTGGACACAATGCAGAGATCGCCGGTACTGCACCAAAAGAGAAGCCAACAAACAGACGATTTACGACCAGAAAAGTACAGCGAGACAGACGCCAATCGGGAAATCATCCTCACGGAACGAGAGCTGAACTCTCTGCTGGCAAAGAACACCGACCTCGCCTCGAAACTTGCTATTGATCTTTCTCAAGATCTTGCAAGCGCCAAGTTACTGATACCACTCGACGAAGAATTCCCGATCCTCGGCGGCAAAACGCTGAAAGTAACAGCCGGACTGGAGTTAGCCTACAGAAACAGAAAACCGGTTGTGGCCCTACGGGGAATCAGTCTCTGGGGTGTACCGATCCCCAATGCTTGGCTCGGTAATATCAAAAACGTCGATCTGGTTCAGGAGTTTGGTGATCAAAAAGGTTTTTGGGCCGCCTTTTCAGACGGCATTGACGAGGTCGAAGTCAGTGATGGGCAACTTCGGATCAAACTGAAAGAATAACACTAGAAGGACGTGAAGATTCGAGCCGTTGAACGACCCGGGGCCTGAAGATCAAGGTCAAGAAAATAGCCAAAAGGGGTCTGCCAAATTTCATAACCGGAACCGCGCAAACGCTCCGCAGCCCTTTCCAACAAAGCCTTGGTGAATTCCGCCGAGGCTTTTGTTTCAGCCAGATGTGAAAAGGTATGCAAAACAATGCGCTGAGTGTCATTCTTACGCGCCCCCCACTTCAGGTTCTTCACCAGCTTCTTTTCAACACCCGCAGCATTGTCTTCATCAAACCCTTCGGCATGAATTAAACCAACCACGGTAGCCGTAATTTCTCCGGGCTCCTGACAATCAGGCTCAACATCCACAGTTTTAATGGCAGGATTGTAGGCAAAACGATCTGTATAGAGCATTAAGAGCTTCATGCTTCAGCTAATACCAATCCTGACGAAAGAAAACAAGGAAAGAGTTACAACTCAGGAGAGAGGCACAAGAAATCAACTCAAACAGTGACACATTTTTTGCGAGCAGAAGCAATAACCACACATTCTTGTAAACAACTAATTTATAAGCATAAACTTGACCATTAATACACTTGTGATACCGTTAAAAATAACACTAATCGAACCCCCGAGGAGATACCCCATGAAAAAACTTATCCTTCTTCTATCTGCAGTCTTTATGGTTGCTTCCCTTTCAGCCTGTGCAACGATGGGTGGTGCAGATGGCGTGAAAGTCAAGTGCCCTGCGTGTGGTCATCAGTTTAATGCAGAAGCCGGTAGTGCCGGCAGCATGTAACTCGATCTTCCACTTAAAACCTTATTGAGAGGCAAGCTTTACACCTCCAACAACAAACGACACCCCACCGCAAGGTGAGGGTGTCGTTTGCCTTCAACCAGCAAAACCATACAACCTAAATCCTCACTTTTTTCGTCTTTAGAATTCTCAAATTGGCTTGCCTACCATCGACTACATATGATAAAAATTCCGCTCAACTGATAAGAGCTAAAACGGGATGTAGCGCAGCCTGGTAGCGCACCTGC
>CBDUFN010000318.1:0-2988 GCA_965366475.1 uncultured bacterium
CCGTAAATTGTCATAACCCCTGAGACAACAAGGGCGACAAAAGCACCAATCATGTAAATTTCACCGTGGGCAAAATTAATCAACTGTATGATGCCATAGACCATCGTGTAACCAAGAGCAATCAAAGCGTAGATACTGCCTCTGGTGAGTCCGCTCAAGAATAATTCAAGAAAATATTCCATTGATGTTGTCCAAAACCTTCGACCTTAATGCGTTAACAAAAAACGCGGGGGACAAGCTTGGCCTGTCCCCCGTTTTTGTCATTTCGAGCCCAGCCTATTACTTCAGCTCGACGAATTTACCACCCTGTACCTGGTATACGGAGAAACCAACACCTTCAGCATCACCCTTGCTGTCAAACTTGACCTTACCAACAGCAGTATCAACATACGAGCTACGCAGCGCTTTCTCCAAACCAGCAGAGTCAGTGCCACCTGAAACTTTGACAGCGTTCAGGATCATCTGCATAGCAGCATAGCCCTGGTCAAAGAAGGTGCCCGGCTCTTTACCAAACTTGGCAACGTAATCGTCCTTGGCTTTTTTGTTTTCGGCATAAGCTGAAACGTCCATAGGACCAGTTGCATAAACGCCTTCAGCTTTCTCGCCAGCTATCTCAAGGAAACCGTCACCTTTAACGCCGTCTGGACCGATGAAAGGAACCTTAACGCGTTTCTTCTTCATCTGACCAACCAATTTGGACGCTTCTGGGTGGTATCCACCAAAGATGACTGCATCTGCGCCTTCTCTACGAATTTTCTGTACAACAGCAGAATAATCCATTGCACCTGGGGTCACACCTTCAAAGAGAACAACTTCAGCTTTGCCACCGGCTTCGATAGCAGCCTTGGAGAAATCAGCAAAGCCCTTACCGTAATCGCCTTTGTCATGCAGGATAGCAATCTTCTTTGCACCAAGCTTATCCGTTGCAAAGTTTGCAGCGAGGTTACCCTGATCATCATCAGGAGCGATGGTGCGGTAGAAGTTCGGGTAATCACCACTCTGGGTCAGAGGAGGATTGGTTGCTGATGGAGAAATGGCAATAATATTTGATTCTTTATAAATACCGAGGGCGGCCTTGGTCGCACCAGAACAAACATGACCAATAACAATGTCAACACCCTCAGAAACCAGTTTAGTTGCAGCGCTGGTTGCAATTTCAGGCTTACACTGGTCATCCATTGGTATAACTTCGATCTGCATACCGAGAACACCACCAGCAGCATTAACTTGCTCAGCAACTAGCAACGCGGCATCCTTAGTCGGGAGACCATAAGGTGCGAGGTCGCCCGTATGAGGACCTGCAACACCAATTTTGATGGTGTCTGCGGCAAAGCCGGTTGCGGGCACAATCATGCCCAACATAGCGACCATAACAAGCTTTTTGAGTACTGTTTTACGCATACTGCCTCCTTGTAGAAAAATCAACATGTAGTTTAACCTGTCATCGCCATCAAAACGAATTCAGATTCAAGACTAAAACGATTGTATTTTGTTATAAGGGATTGTCCCTTCATGCGTCAAGATTTAATAAATTGGAAAGGTCTTAAACATTACCAGTGAGTTACGCACATCTGACAGTGTACTACACAAGGGGGTTTTAACAATGGGGAGAGGAAAACGAAATACTATAGGTTCAGGTTTAATCAGAGGTAATGTCAACTTGGAGTAAATCAGAGATATGCCTGCCGACTATAAAGACGTAAATCTCTTTCACTCAACAGCTCAGAATGTAGACAACCTAAGCGTTGACAGATGCCTATGCACTGCGAAAACTGCGCGTTTGGCGAGGTAAAAAGTGCAACGAGATGAGCACCACAGGGACATTCATTATAAATGGGAAAAGGCTCTGCACAGGTTGGGCAACAGATATCTACGACTTCACCGGAAAGCCTGTCAAAACCGACAAAAGTTCTTTCGCGATCACCAATCACTGGACTAAGGATCAACAGGCCCTCACTTGTTTTACTTTTGAGTTTAAGTGATAAGCCGGCATGACTTTGAAATTTTTCAGACTCAGAAAGAATGGAGTGCCCATTCACACAATAGCACTCGGAAATAACCTCTTTTTTCTGAGGATCCTGTTCTGCAATGACTTCTCTTTTTTGCGACTCATGGCCACCCAGCAATAACCAGTTAATCGACATTAGATCCATCCCTACAAATTATGCCATTTTATATTGAGTCGTCCTCACGGGCAAAGAACCCAATAAATAGCATTTTCTATCAAATGAGGGAAGCCCAGAAATGCTTCAAGGCTTCCCTTCTCAATCATTTGGTTGGAAACGACTACTCAAGAATAACCAACAGATCGCCTTGGTCAACTTGATCACCTTCGGCAAAGCGAATTTCGGCAACAACGCCGCCAGCCTTAGCTTTAACATTTGTCTCCATTTTCATGGCTTCTGTGGTCAGCAGGGTGTCACCAGCAGCCACTTTCTCGCCAACACTGACCAAGACTTTAAAAAGTTTACCCGGCATCGGCGCACCAACATGCTTAGAATTCGCAGCATCTGCTTTTTCGTGGCTAACCACATCTGATTCTACCGAGGTATCAGTCACTGAAACAACACGTGGTTCGCCGTTCAACTCAAAATAAATATTTCGTGTTCCATCATCATGAACACGACCCACTGCATTCAATTTGATGATCAAGGTTTTACCAGCTTCAATATCGATACTGACTTCGTCTCCAACATCAAGGCCGTAGAAAAATACCGGAGTTGGCAAGAAAGACGTATCACTATATTCCTGCCGGAAACGATCGTATTCTTCAAAAACACCTGGATAGAGAACTGCTGAGAGAACATCACGCTCACTCACGTCATGACCAAGTTTGGTTTGCAGTTCCTCTTTCTTTGCAACAAAGTCAACAGGCTCAAGCAACTCGCCAGGACGACAGGTCAGCGGTTGTTCACCTTTAAGAATTATCCGTTGCAGTTCTGGAGGAAAGCCACCAACCGGCTGCCCTATCATACCTTTAAAGAAATC
>CBDUFN010000319.1:0-2978 GCA_965366475.1 uncultured bacterium
CCTATCGATTCAACACCATCAGCTATCAAGCGACAGGATCTGATCTGTCACCTCGGTAAACGCCACATCATGGCTGATCAAAAACAACTGATCGTACCAATGCTCGGTCACCTCTTCCTTGCCGACATCAATCGCCCGGAAAGCATGGGCCAAATTCTCACGACGAGTCGCATCAAGGTTTGAAGTCGGTTCGTCGAAGAAGGCGATGCGCGCGCCTATGGTTTGGAGTAGTGCAAGACGCAAGGCAACCACAGCACTCATGGTTTGCCCACCGGAGAGCTGATCATCGGTACGCTCACGGATTTCACCTTCAACCATATCCCGGAGTACAATCTGGTAGTTGTCTCCCCAGTAGAGCTCTTCGTCAATCTCGGCAATAATCCGATAAATGCTGTGAGCCCGCTGGCTGATCTCTTCACGAAAACGTGCTGAGAGTTGTTCTGAAACGTTGCGGAACACACGGTTGCGGAGAAACTTGACCAAAGCTTCCTTCTCTTCAAAGGCCTTCTTCTCAGCCAATCGTTTATCGATCTCGTCTTTGACTTTCTTGAGGTTATCTATCTCAGCGTTCAGTCGCTTCTGATCACGTTCAAAAGTATTGAGCTGCTCTTTAAGAGTCGCAATTGAGCTCTGCAACGTATCTTGCTGCAGTCTCAGGGCTTGATGTTGTTCGCCACTGTAACTCTTGGCCAGGCCTTGCTCTTCAGCATTTTGAGCGAGCAACTCCTTCTCCAGTGAATCCATCCTCTCTTGATATTTATTGAGAGTGTCACGCCGAACAGGCAGATCTTCGGCCGCCTGCTGATTGCGGTTGTATTCGTCGCGTTCCGCTTGATGATCGACTCGCTTCTGCTCTGTGCGCTTGATCTCTTCATCCAGAGAAACAAAGGCCTCGAGGTCTTTCTTGCGTGCTGCAGATTTTGCTTCGGCTTCGGCCTTGTCAGCCGTAAGTTTTGTAAGACCTTCATTGCGTTCCACCAGTTTTTTCTGACGTTGTTCGTAAGACTCAAGCTGTCGACCGAGAGCCTCTGAACGAACCTTGAGCTCATCGAGCTTCTTTTGCGCCTGTTCCGCACTGTTAACGGCAACACGCAGGGCGTCAATCTGCTGATCGTGCTCTTTGCTCTGTTCATCAATGGCTGCAAATCGAGCCGTGAAGGCATCACGCGGTTCTTTACCGGCAATGTTCTGACAAGGCTCCTGAAAAAACGGACAAACGCCTTCGGCGAGTTTGTCGTGTCCCTCGGTCAGGCCACTGCGACTGCCGTCCAGTTTATTGCGTGCGGTCTGCACCGCTTCCAGTTGCCTGCGTAAAGTCTCCAGCTGAGTGGCTTCTTTGGTCACCTGAGGGTCGGGTTCCAGCCCTTTGCGTTCTTGATCAAGGGTCAGCTTTTCTTTGTTTAAATCAAGCTGCGTCTGGCTGATCTCTTTCGTCTCATGCTCAAAGTTTTCGGACAACCTCAACGCGTCTCTGCCGAGAGTTTCGACATCCTGTTGAATCGCACGTCGTTGTTGCTCACGCTCACGTAACTCTTTAAGCAGAACTTCAGCCTTTTCAAAAGCCTCTTTACCGGGGCGGTACTTTTCCAGCAACTTGATCGCCTCTTCTGCCTGATTGACCAAAGTACCCTGGGAACCAATATGCTCCTTGCCTGTAGTAATACGGTCACGAGTCTTTTCCAGACTGCTACGTACCGCATCGAGAGCGTTTTTCTGCTTTTCGAACTGTTGCAATTGAGCAGAGGCTTTATCGTAAGCTGCTAGCTCATTTTTCAGAGTGTCACTGTGCTCCTTACGAGCCGATTTAACATCTTTGAGCTCCTGCTTTTTTTCCGGCATGACTGCCAGCTGTTCCTGCCTGGCATCAACTTCGGTAGCGATCAAAGCAATCTTGTGGGTCACTGCGTCAAGGAGAGCTTTGGAGCCTTTATAAGTTTTTCGCCAGGCATCAATACCGAGAATCTCATCGAATGCTTCCTGACGTTTGGTCTGCTGCTTGATCACGAAGGGACCAAGGAAATCGTTCTGGAAAGGTCCGATCACCAGCTTGAACTGATCAGCAAGGGAACGGCCATTGTCGAGGCCGAGCAGTCCCTTGATCCGGGCCTGCGTTTCCTCGGCGTTGGCGTGATCTTCAACCTCAAAATCATCGCCAATCTTTCTGGCAAGCAACCACTTTGAGTTACTCCCCACCGTACGCGACGCCCGATAGGTTTCATCGTCACCAGGTTGAAAAACAACCTTAACTTCACCCCGATTCTCACCGATCGTCACAAAACGATCAATGTTGCCAACAAAGTCACGGGCATCCACACCGAACAAGGCATAGCCCACCGCCTCAAAGATCGTACTCTTACCGATCCCATTAGGACCAGAGAGCACATTGATCCCCGAAGAGAAGTGGTACTCTTTGTCACGATGCGACTTGATGTTCTTCATTTGAATGGAGAGTATTTGCATATATCAGCTATTCATTCTCTTGAAACTTGCGTTTGACTTCGACACTTTTGCCGAAGTTGATCAGTAGACCAAGTTCTATGCGACTGCCTTTAAGATAATTCTTCAGTTGGATTTCATGGATGGGAGCAATTGCATCAACCGCTTTCAATTCCAGTACAACCTTTCCATCAACGAGCATGTCAGCAAAAGACTCTCCAACAATCTGGCCTTTATAATTGATCTTAATCGGAGCCTACTGCTCTACACTAAGCCCTAAAGAATTCAATTCAAGGCATAGAGCGTTTTCATAAACTTTTTCAAGAAATCCTGCGCCAAGAATATTGTGGACGTTATACGAACTACAGATGATCTTGTTTGTTAATTCTGACTCTTGGTACATACCCCCTCCTTCTAATCAAATTAGATAGAATCATTTCATATTAAACATGCCTCTAGCTTTCAACATTTTTAAAATCCCGCAAGTATCCGTTAAACATGAAGTCATCACGAATAAAAGACTTTAACCGTAAAGTGCAAAG
>CBDUFN010000320.1:0-2971 GCA_965366475.1 uncultured bacterium
CTCGTGATGGTGATTACGCTCTCAATCTGGATCGTCGACTGGAAGTGGTTGCAGAAGGACAGTCTGATGTTTTGATCTCTTTGCATGCTCAGGCGTTTTTTACTGATGAGGCTTCGGGTGTAAATCTGTATATACAACCACAAACGGAACGAGATGTTCCCGATGGTCTGGTTGCAGAGAACTCCAGCCTTAAGCTCGCCGAAATTTTGCAAGACAAACTGCAGCAGAATGGTTTCGATGTTAATGGCATAAAAGAAACTCCGATTTATCCTTTGGGCCGCGGAGATTTGCCACGCGTTCTGGTGGAAATGGGTAGCCTGACAAATACGATCGATTTGACCACACTTCAGGATCCCATTCGCCAGCAGGATTTTGCCCGTTCCCTCTTTGATGGGCTGCAGGCCTTTTTCGATACTTACTCAGGAGATTATAAATGAGCGTGTTAGCTAATCCTCGCCATGATGGCCGCCAATCTAATCAGCTTCGTCAAATCAAAATTGAACGCGGTTTTACCCGTTATGCCGAGGGCTCTGTCCTGATTTGCTTCGGTGAGACCCGAGTGTTGTGCAATGCCTCTGTAGAAGAGAAGGTTCCTTCTTTTATGCGCGGACAAGGGCGTGGTTGGGTGACTGCTGAATACAGCATGTTGCCGCGTGCCACCCAGACGCGTTCTGCGCGTGAAGCTGCGCGTGGTAAATTGGGTGGTCGTACAATGGAGATTCAACGTCTGATTGGCCGGGCTTTGCGTGCCGTTGTTGATTTTGAACTCCTGGGAGAACGGACCGTGGTTATCGACTGTGATGTTCTCCAGGCTGACGGCGGTACACGTACGGCGTCCATTACAGGGGCGTGGATTGCTCTCGCCGATGCTGTTGATAAGTTGATAGCTCAAGGCTTACTCAAGAAATCACCTCTTAAGGACAGTGTTGCCGCTGTCAGTTCAGGGATTGTCAGCGGACAACCGGTTCTTGATCTTGACTACGTGGAAGATTCCAGCGCCGAGGTTGATATGAACTTTGTGATGACCGGCGATGGTCGTTTCGTTGAAGTGCAGGGAACGGCAGAAGAAGAGCCTTTCAGCGGCGAGCAACTGGATGCGTTGCGCGACCTTGCCAGTCATGGATGTCATGAACTGACGAAGTTGCAGCTGAGTGCCAGAGATTAATCATAATGGAACTTGTTGTTGCCACACGTAATGCCGGTAAGCTCAAGGAGATCCGACGGCTTCTTGACGCTCATGGCATCATAGTCATCGGACTGGATCAATTACCGGATATTCCAGAGGTCGAAGAAGACGGTGATACTTTCGCTGCGAATGCCGCCAAGAAAGCCGAAGAAGTGGCACGTGCGACCGGCTTGCCCTGTCTTGCTGATGATTCCGGTTTGACCGTTGTTGCTTTGGATGGTCGTCCCGGTGTCCACTCTGCGCGTTTCTCAGGAGTCGATGCCACCGACCGTCGGAATAACCTTAAGCTTCTCGAGGTGATGGCGTCAGTACCAAAAGTAGAGCGACAGGCGGCTTTTTGTTGCGTGATGGCTCTTTGCTTACCCGGCGAGACAACTCGTTTTTTCGATGGTCGGGTAGAAGGGGTCATTTTGGGCGAGGCCAAAGGCGATGGGGGCTTTGGCTATGATCCTCTCTTCTGGTTGCCCGAGTTTGATTGCACGATGGCTGAACTGCCTATTGATATTAAAAACAAGATCAGTCATCGTGGCCACGCTTTACGTCAGGTCGTTGAATTCCTTGCTTCGTTCTAACTCTGAATTCCCTTCTCGCTAATTTTCTTAGTGCTCTTCCCGAGCCTTTTAAAAGGGACTATTCCCGTAACCTTTCTAGGGAAAACCCCTAAAGTAGCTTTCTTTAAATTTTTACTTTATTTTTTTTCAAACGGTGTTTAGTATACGGAAGTCTTGTATACAGTATGCAGTAATCTGAGTGGCGAATCAGGAGAGAGAAACACATTGATTCGTGACAATTGTAACAAGGGATACTATATGGGGTTGTCAAGTCGTTGGCGAGGGCCTCCTCGATAGGTGCGGGCAAGACATCTCGTCTTGTTCTTCCTTTTGTACCGGTTATGACCGGTTCTCGAGCAGGTCTTTTTTCGGGTTTCATCCATCAACACATTGAGTAAGGGATCAAAATCATGCAACTGACGCAAAGTTCTGTGGGCAGAAAGATCATCATGGCCGTTACCGGCATCGTGTTGGTCGGCTTTGTTTGTGTGCACCTCTTGGGCAACTCGTCCATGTTTGTAGGTGCAGACGCAATCAACGCTTACGCGCAGAAGCTGCACAGTCTCGGACCATTCGTCTGGGTCTTCCGGCTAGTTATGCTGGTAGCTTTTGCTTTACACATCGCTTTCGGGATCCAGTTAACACTGGAGAATAAAGCCGCTACTCCCGAAGCGAACGTGCAGGTTAAACGCCTGAAAACAGGTTTCGGTGCCGAAACCATGGTTGTTTCAGGTCTGGTGATGCTGGCTTTTGTCATTTATCATCTTCTGCATTTCACCGTTCGGGTGACCAACCCCGAGATCTATGTTCCGCTCGGTGACCATGGCATGGTCGATGTTTATTTCATGGTAGTCAACGGGTTCAAAAGTGCCCTGCCGGTTATTGCTTATCTCGGCGGTTTGTTCTTTTTGTTCCTGCATGTCAGTCACGGCTTCCAAAGCCTGTTCCAGACCCTGGGACTGAGCAATGACAAGTCTCTTCCGGTCATGGGAATGGTCAGCAAATTGATTGGTTATGTTCTCCTTTTGGGGTACATCGCCATTCCTTTGTCGATCGTTTTCGGCTGCATTAAGCTTTAGGAGGTCGATTTAATGATACTCGACGGCAAGTGTCCAACTGGACCAATTGAAACTTCCTGGGATCGTCATCGCTTCGAAACGAAGCTGGTCAATCCTTCGAATAAACGTAAATATAAAATCCTCTGCGTCGGAACCGGTTTGGCCGGTGGTGCTGC
>CBDUFN010000321.1:0-2968 GCA_965366475.1 uncultured bacterium
ATTAATAATAATCGGTTCAGATTGTTGTTGGCCTTTACTGTAAATCGTGACTTTTGAGAACATAGTAAAGCTTGAGCCACTAAATGAAAAAGTCCCAGAGGTAAGGACCCTCTGGGACTTTTTCATTTTGAGCTTATTAACTTGAAACTATTTAAAAATATCAAAGACGCTTTTTCGTGCTTTTTTTTACAAACCCCTGATCCTCAAGAAGTGCATCAAGCTCTCCCGCATCAAGGTGAAGGGCTCCGCATCCATCATTGACACATAAGTCAATAGAAACAGCCCCTTTCTGAATTTCAACCAATGATTCTGTGCCGCAGCGGAAGCAATGGTATTTATGCTCATCCATATACTTCTGAGTGTTTTCTGTGCTGGCCTTTTCTCTTAGCGCTTTAAGCTGCTCCTGTTCTTGTTGAGCAAAATATTTGTCCTCATTGCCTACTTTAATTTTCAAATGATCTGACATGTACTTTCACTCCTTTACCATTAATTTGGTGAAATAACCCATTGAACCAAAACATTTAAGCCTGCAATTGATTGGCTGATAATATCACAGGTATAAAGAAGCAGTATACCTCGTACAAAAAGAAAGGGACATCCGTTTCCAGGTGGCCATAGTTTTGTACATTAAAGAGCTTCCTGAATACCTCTATCAATAAGAAGCCGGTTTTCTTCTCGGAAGTCGTGCAATATAAGAAAAGCTCTTGTCTGAAGATCGCGGATTTTGAATATTATTGATTGTGCTCGGCGTTCAAAGTTGAAGGTAAAGACTAAGATTCTACGAACATTTCAGAGATGAGACCCTTGACATAACAGCATTAACCTATAAATTTTTTTAAGGTTCTTTTCTTGGGGTCTCCTAATGCAACCAACAGGGGGCTCTCAAACACATTTTTCGGACAAAGGAGCACATCTATGGATGCCACAGATCTGAAAAAGGTTTTAGCCGGCTTTGGGGTAGCAACCCTGGTGTCTGCGGTGGGGGCGATCTCGCCAACCCACCTGCACGCTGGCAGCGGTTGAGGCGGCAAAACTGACGGCACAGTTGGTGCCGACAAAGCAAGTAGCTCTGGAACTACCGGATGCAGCGGCACTAAGGGCAGTGCCATGAGTAGTGAAGACGCAGTCAAGCTTCCAGAGTGTCTAGAAAAGGGCGAGATGAGCGATGAATGTATGAAAGCCAAGGCTGCAGCTGAAGAGGCCAAGGCGGCGGAAGATGTTAAAGAACACAAGATGGGCGGTAGCGGCTGAAGTGGTCACAAATAGTTGATGCCGTTGGCATCAAACGAACAGGCAAACTGGAAAACTTCGGTAATTATTGTATAACCGGGTTGGTTTTGGCGATAAGCGGAACCAATCCGGTTTTATATCAGAGATGATGCTTAACGATGGATTCAGCAAACCATGTCAAAGTCACTGCAGCACATATTCCCTTTATGCTCGAAATTTTTATCTGAAAGCTTCTGGCGGGACGACTTGGTCCATGCAGAGCCTGATGACATGCCAAGGCTAATCGCTGATTCTTCCATTAAAGAGCAAACTGAGGGTTTCCTGCCCGATCTGGCCAGGGTTGAACTGGCCCGTTATCAAGTCAAGAATAGTGGCACAATCGAATCTTTGACGAGGGGTGAGGCGTGTCAGGTCAACCCCGGACTAGTCCTTCTTCAGGTTGACTGGCAGCCACTGTTAATCTTGCTCGAGGGTGGAGAGGACAGTCCGCAGCCCGGGATGCAACGGCTGCTGTTCTGGCGACATCCGCGCACTGGCAAAGAACATGAGGAGCAAGCATCGCCGGTAGATCTGCTGGCGCTCAAGATCGTTGCCGAGCAACTCAATCCAGAGACTGTTGCAAGAGAAACGGAACAACCGGTGGGGGCAATCGATGTCATTCTGGATCGAGCGATAAAACGTGGTCTACTCGTGGCACCGCCTTCAGGATTGCATCGCAATCTGCCTGTTATTTCGGCATCTGCAATGATTCCGGAAGAATATCGGGTGGCAAAAACATTCACCTTACAATGGCACATTACCCACAAATGCGACCTGCATTGCCGTCACTGCTATGATCGTAGCTTACGTGACGATGTTAGCCTTAAACAGGGTCTCGACACTCTCGATCAGATGCGGACCTTTTGTCGACAGCAACAGGTTGGTGGGCAGGTCTCCTTCTCCGGTGGCAACCCGTTTTTGCATCCTGACTTTCTGCAGCTTTACCGGGCGGCCCATGAGCGTAATCTGAGCCTGGCGATCCTTGGTAATCCCGTTTCGGAGTCGCAGTTGGAACAGGTCCTACGAATTGCCCGACCTGCTTTTTACCAAGTCAGCCTGGAAGGTTTACAGGAGCACAACGACCTGATCCGCGGTCAAGGTAACTTTGCGTCGGTTTTGTCCTTCCTCGAGCTGTTGAAGGAAAAACAGGTTTACTCCATGGTCATGTTGACCCTGACTCGAGCCAACCTTGAACAGGTCTTGCCCCTTGCAGAAGTTTTGCGCGATCGGGTTGACCTGTTTACTTTCAACCGTCTGGCCATGGTTGGCGAAGGGGCCAATCTGGAGACCCCCGGACCGGTTGAATATGAAGACTTTATCAGCAAGTATTTACAGGCCCGTCAAAACAACCCGGCGATGTCCTTAAAGGATAGCCTGATTAACATAAAACTTGAGCAGGACAAACAGGGTCTATTTGGAGGCTGCACAGGTTACGGTTGCGGCGCGGCCTTCAATTTTGTGTCGCTGCTACCGGATGGTCAGGTCCATGCTTGCCGTAAGTTTCCTTCGTCAATTGGCGACATTAATCATCAATCCCTGGCTGAGATCTATTCCTCAACCGCTGCTGGAGCTTATAGAAAAGGCTGTCACGAGTGTGCAGAGTGTCAATTGCGCCCTATCTGTGGGGGGTGTCTGGCAGTGGCTTACGGATGGGGACTGGACCCTCTAAAAAAGAAAGACCCGGGCTGTTTCTTGGGTT
>CBDUFN010000322.1:0-2960 GCA_965366475.1 uncultured bacterium
AAACCGCGCCAGCCCCTGATCTCGTTCACGTTGTTCCAGATCACCATGGATCGCCAAGGCTGAAAAGCCGCGCTCGCTGAGAGCATCGGCAACCTCCTGACAGTCCTTTTTAGTGTTACAGAAGACCAGGCACGATTCCGGCTTGTAATGGCCTAGGATGCGCGACAGTGCGGCTATCCGATAGTCTTTCTCGACCACAAAGAAGCGCTGCTCAATCTGTTGGCTATCATGAATCGACTCGACCTTTACTGTGACCGGTGCGTGTTGCACCGTTGCGCTCATGGCGGCAATCGATTCTGGGTAGGTCGCCGAGAAGAGCAGCGTCTGCCGGTTGGTTGGCGCGGCAGCGATGATGGCGCTGAGATCTTCCTGAAACCCCATGTCGAGCATGCGATCCGCTTCGTCAAGGACCAGCATCCGCATCGATTTCAAGACGAGACTGCCACGTCGTAAATGATCAAGAATCCGGCCAGGGGTGCCGACGACGATATGAGCCCCATGTTCGAGGGAGCCGATCTGGGGGCCAAAGGGCACGCCGCCACAGAGGGTGAGAATCTTGATGTTGTCAGTCAAGCGGGCGAGTCTTCGCAACTCTTTGCCGACCTGATCGGCGAGTTCGCGGGTTGGGCACAACACCAACCCTTGCACGCTGAAGCTTGAAATCACCAACCGTGACAAGAGACCGAGGCCAAATGCTGCCGTTTTTCCGCTACCGGTCTTTGCCTGTGCGATGACATCTGTTCCTGCCAGAATTGGCGGTAAGCTGTGAGCCTGAATCGGTGTCATTTCGTTATAGTCAAGTGAGTCGAGATTCTTCAGGAGTGTCTTGCTTAAGGCAAGGGTGGAGAATTTGGTTTGGTTCATGGGTGGTTTGTCTTCTTGATGGATAAAGAGTGATAAATAATCGATGCACAACGTTTGCGCTAGAGTAGCACATTAGAAATAATCATGTCGTTCTGAGGCTTATTGTCGTCCAGTCCATGATTTTGTGTACGGATTGGCCAGATAAGTGCTTGGTGGCACACAAGCAAGGTTGTCCCGTAAGAGTATACCCTTTTGATAGATCGTCCGGCTGTGTCTTAGAGGTGACGTTTGACCTTGATTGCCAAGGTGCTGACACCCATAAAGGCGACGCCCATTAAAACCAATGTGATCGGCCAGCCCAAGGAATCGACAAAGTGCTGAGCGGTGTAGTAGCCGATGAAACTGAGCATGGAGATGACTGTGGTAAGGAGCAGGGCGCGGCTTTGCAGGACCACGCAGGCATAGAGCATCGATGCGGTGACTGCGATATGCACAAGTTCGAAGGGTGTTTTGTAGACGAGGTCAAACAGCCCAGTGAAAACCATGATTGAGCCGACCAGATAGCCAAGGCTGGCTAGCCCCGGATGACGCGCTGCTTTTTGCAGACCAAAGGCTGTTGACATAACACACAGGCCTGTCAGCAAGTCTGCCCAGTTCACCGTTGAGATGATTGCGATTCGGTCGAAGAGGCCGGCGTTAATCCAGCACACACTGATCAGAATGGCGGGTGCGGCGAGCACGCGGTATGCATTTTTTTCTAGCGCGGTGGCAACCAGAAAGAGTGAGGTGCCGAGGATGATGGCGATGAAACCGAGCGGAATGTTGAGCAGATCCAGGCCAACCTGCATAAAACCGTAGACAAAAAAGAGCGCCGTAAAAGCCAGCACCGTCAGCTCGTATTTTTTAAGCAATAAGGCCTGGTGGAGTGCCATTACGCCGAAGACACTGAGCACTGCGAGACGCCAGTTGTCACCATGGGGAAAGACCTCGTCAATAAAGACGAACCAGCAGCTGGTGAGCATGAACACGGTTGCAAGCGATAGCGGTAGGATGAGTTTTGGAAATTTCTTCTCGTGCAGTGCGGAAATCAACACGATGAGCAAGATGTAGCCCACACCCAGGGTGACGCCAATCCGCATCGCGCTACCCATACGATCCCAGAACATACCGATATAGGTGCTGATGCCGGCAAGTATGAATATTGCACCGAGATACGAAAACAGCGTCTTGGCGACATCGCCGCTACTGCGCCGGGTTGGTTCCGTGAGAGCTGAGGCAGGGTTGTGAAACGCTGCATCAACATCAGCCGGGGTAATGTCATAGCGGTGCATGAGCTGGGCGATATTTGCCAGCGCACTCGGTTTGTCATTCACACTGCTGAGGCCAAACAAGGCTGCGACCATAGGCCAGCCCCACCAGCCTCCTCCAATGAGGATACATAGGACGAAAAGGATCAGAAGCCAACTCATGGCGAGACGATCCAGCCGATGAAATGCGTTTGGTTGTTGTAATAGGCGCCATCGGTCTTAGGCAGGCGGATGCTGCGCCCATTCTTTGTGAGTTCGGCCTGATTGCGGTAACGCGAGGAATAGAAGAGCCCGGTAAAAACCCGACGCGAATATGCGTCGCTGCCGGAACCGAACTGGTAGCCATCGGGCGCAATGCTCGAAGTATCGATGATGACATCAGCAAGATCGGGGACCTCGATCGTCGTCACTTTTAAAGGTTTTTCGGCAGGTGTCGTAGCTTGTCCGGCAGGAACGAGGCCCGCAGGCAGCATGAGAGCAATCTCTCTGACCGCACCGGTTTTTGCGTTGTAACGCCAAAGCCGCGGGTTCTGGTAGGCCTGGGTGTTGCCAAGATAGTTAACCTGGAGGCGCTGATTTACAACAGAGATTTGTATGCCGTTCGGGTAATTGTAGTTGTAATTGGTTGAGTAAATCACGTCGTGCTGTGGGGGAGACACCAACAGGGTGGGCACACCGGAAATCAGCAGGAAGATGATTACAAGCAACAGAGGGAGACCAAGATCAAAGGCGATTGTGGGATTTTCACGGAGAAACTTTTTCATGCTGACCACTCCATCGTGATGCTGCGCTTCGTTGTTTAAAGTGACAGGAATGTGCTTAAAATCTCTTGGTGCAAGAGCCTCTTGA
>CBDUFN010000323.1:0-2954 GCA_965366475.1 uncultured bacterium
ATATAAACTTCTTCTGATGCGTTAACGCAAAAAGCCATTCGCGTGGCTGTGGCAACGGGTGCATGTCTCTCGATTGAGAAACGCATTGCCGTGACGATTGGTCTGGGATGTGTGACAGATAGCACATGGTCCGAGCAGGTCTGAGGTGCGATGGAAGTCTGTTGCTGTTCCAGAACGGACTTCAAAAACAACGTCCTTGACCGGGCCGAGAGATTGGTCAATTTCTTCGCGGATTTTAGTCGTCGCGTACTGTTCCGGCGGGTTAGCGTTATAGTCATACTGGATGCCCACTAGCTTGATATTGGTGCCACCGAGAACATTGGTGCGATTGTCATGGGGGTTGTGGCACTCCAGACACGTTATGTAATCGATCCGATCAGAATCACGACCATTTGGATTGTGCACCGCGGCCTCAGTCGCGATCCCCAGGGGCCCGTGGCAACGGAGACAGGTTGCTTCACGATTAATGTCAGTGAGCAGACCACCGAAAAGAGCCGGTCCTCCATGTAAGTCATGGCAAGTGTTGCATCCGTCATAATCCTGATGTGCAGAGAGAAGAGCATGGGCAGAGTCTTCATTGGCAAGGGTTATCACGAAGAAGAAGCCTGCAATCAGAAAGGTTAAGATCGATAATCTTTTCATGGCAAAACTCCTCCATTGCTGAATACGGAGATTCGACCGTTACGGTTGTCGGCCACGTAAACATCTTGACTCTTCTCATCTAGATGCACATCTAGGGGGTAGAAAAGCTGACCTTCATTAACACCAAGACTTCCTAACGTTCCCAGAATGGTTCCCGTTGCGCTCAAAATAATGACTTCTCCAGAGAGGGCGTCGGCTAAAAAGATTCGCCCTGTTTCATCGGCATAGAGTCCTTGTGGTGTAGAGAACCGAGACTTGCCGCCGATGATTGATCGGTCATAGCTGCCATCATTGTTGAAAATTTGAATACTGGCAGTTTTTGTTCCGTCACCGAAATCGCTGATGTAGATCGATTCATTGAACTTGGACAGTGCCAGAGCTGTGGGCTGTGTCAGCGACCCCACCCCTATCTGTGCCCCAGTCGGGCTGCCTGTTGCCAAGTCGTAAAGAAGGACTCGTTTAGCTTTGGTGTCTAGAACGTAGACGGTGTGGCCAGAGGTGTCGATTGCCAGATCGTTTGGTTGCTGAAATTCTCCAGGGCCAGAACCGAGACAATGACTGAAGACACCAGATTTGGAATAGATGCAAACACTGCCGTTTTCCTGATTGGCAATCACAACTTCGTTCTTCCATTGTGCAATACCACTCGGTCGTCCAGCCAAGTCAATGCTGGATTTGCTGGCAAGGTTGTTGATTTTAAGGAAATGAACTTGGCGGGCGTTGATGTCCGAAACAACAAGAGTGTTGCCCCCTGTCCCTGGTGAAATCCTCACAGGGGAAATGAATTGATGTGGTTCAGCTTTGGGTGGTTTTTGAGCATTGACACTTGTCAAGAAAACAGCAAGCAAGGTCAAAAAAACTGTTCCTGCGAGAATGGAAAAAAGCCGTCTTTGACGGTTTTCAAAAAATGGCATGTTCAACCTCCCTCTTAAGAAATTATAGAACCGTTACAATGAGTATAAACAATTTCTTATCTATTGCTGATTTTAGGTTGTTCCTGAAGGTCACCTTTGTTCAAATTATGTGAGATTTATGTCATCCTTGTGGCAGTGTGATGTCGACCCTTGTTCCATCTCCCGGATTGCTCTCCATATGGATAGAACCACCGTGTGCTTCAATAATTTCTTTTGTGATCGACAACCCCAGTCCCAAGCCCTGTATCGACGTGTCTGACATGTCAACACGATAGAATTTATCGAAGGCTTTGGAAAGTTGATTTGCGGTCATTCCTATGCCCTGATCTTTTACTCTAATGCAGACATTTCTCTCTGTAAATGAGACGCTGATTTCGACTGAAGTGTTGACCGGGGAAAACTTGATAGCATTGCTGAGTAGATTCTCAAAAACTTGGCCTATTTTGATCCGGTCTAAATGTAGAACATGCTGAGATTGTTCAGGCCATTCGAGATGGAACTGGCGAGTGACATACTCCTTCTGGTGTGAGCCAAGAATCCCACTGATCAAATTGTGTAGATCACATGGTTCTCTTACCAGGGCGACTTTTTGGCCGCCATTTGCACGACTGAGGGCCAAAAGGTCTTCAATGATGTGTGCCAGGGTTTCTGTCTTGCTGAGTATGATCTCAAGATACTCTTTTTGAGTCTTTTGCTCAAGATCGTCGGTGTTTAGAAGTAGTTCAGTAAATCCCATAACTGAGCATAAGGGCGTATTCAACTCATGTGCAGCGGTGGCGATGAACTCACTTTTTAATCGATCCAGTTGTCGCTCGTGGGACATGTCGGTCAGTACAACAATTTCTTGTCCGCCGATTGACGCAAGGCTGGCAACCATATCGAGGACCGTTCCATCTTTACAGGTCACACGGGCTTCCTGTGGAGCAAATAAGGTTTTTGATTCTATACTTTTTTCAGCAGCCTCCGTCCACTTCTGTTGAACCATTGCGCGGTATTGTTTTTCGGGATAGGCTTTTTGCCACCAATCGTCGATTGTCGGCAGGTCCTTTAATGTGTAGCCGAAAACTTCAGTGAAGTGTCGATTAATGTATGTGAAGGCCTTGTTACCCTCAAGAATAGCCAGCGGGATAGGAGAGACGTCGATCAATTGGTGGAATTGTTGGCCGGCGGCTTCCAGCGCTGCTTCGGCTTGGCGTTTTTCGGTTACGTCATGGCCCACACTCTGAAAGCCTGTGATCTGTCCATCGCTGTTATAAACAGGCGTGTTTTTCCAGAGGATTGTGACGTTCTTGCCATCTTTACAAACATTCTCGTTTTCATGTGCTGCTTGTTCGTTCGAGCTTTTCTTTATAGCTGCAAGCACTGTCATAGAGTCGTGACTAACGAAGTTCTCCGTTG
>CBDUFN010000324.1:0-2899 GCA_965366475.1 uncultured bacterium
GCGCGGCGGTCTGAGTTACCTTCACGAAGGACTGGGTTAACGGCAGAGCCAAGACACTTGGCGTAGCGAGCTTGCAGCTCTTTTTCTGCGTCGGTCGTCGCTTCTTCAGGATAGCTTGGGATGTCGTAGCCTTTTTCTTGTAGCTCAGCGATAGCTTCTTGAAGCTGTGGGATCGAAGCGCTGATGTTCGGCAGCTTGATTACGTTTGCTTCAGGCTTTACAACAAGCTCTCCCAACTCTGACAGGTAATCAGCAACTTTCTGATCTTCAGTCAGTTTGTCAGGGAAATTTGCAAGGATACGACCGGATAGGGAGATATCCATAGTTTCGACATCTACACCAGTGCCCTTACAAAAAGCTTGGACAATGGGGAGGAATGCGTAGGTTGCCAGTGCGGGTGCTTCGTCAATTTCTGACCAAATAATCTTTGCCATTTTTACTCTCTCCTTGAAGTTTTTATACAGAATTGCCAGAGGCTAAAGCTACAAACAAAAAATACGCAAGAAAGCCTTGCGGAAAGGTGTATACAGTATACAAACGGCGTTATCGCTGTCAAGGAAAAAGTAAGTCCTTTTCAGGGGACATTTTGGTCAATATTTCTAATGAAAAAGTAGAGGATAAATAAGGTTGTAATAGGATCTCTTTGTTACGTGAACGCCGATCTTCAGACGCTCTATTGCGTGGCTTTGATTGTTTTGGGGAGACGGTTTGCAAGAAGTCTCAGCCACACTATTGTAAGCGCGGCTGAGACTGTTTGTCGGTGAGGATGGAAACAGTATTTTACTGCTTAGGCGCAGTCTCAGCAGAAACAGGGAAAATGTCTGATTCTCTAGCTCTCTGGCGAGCATCATCAAGCTCTGCTTGATTCATGTCACGGCGGATACTGAGGGTTTGTCCAGGGAAAATTTGACGAGGATCTTTAATCTGATCTCGGTTGGCTTGGTAGAGCAGTGGCCACAGGAGGCCCTCATTGTAAACTTCAGGTTGCGCGGAAATTGTCCAGAGAGTCTCGCCATTGCCAACGTTGTAGTTGTTTGCTGGGGTGATCTTTGGCTTTGGCTTTTTTTTGGGTTGGGTCGGCTTTGGGACTTCTGGCTTAGTCACTTTCTCTTTTTCAGCCAAGTTGGCTAACTGAGCTGCCTGACGGGCCGCTTCCTCGGCTGCTGCACGTTCCTTTGCCTCTGCTTCTCGTCGGGCTTTGACCTCTTCGGTGACAACAACGGCGCGCTCAGCATGTTGCACTGCAAACTTCAGAGAGTCACGCGCATCATTGTAGTCTGATTGTTGTATGGCCTCACGTCCATCATCGAGTGCAGTTCTGGCGGCTTGGTATTCAGACGGAGCAAATTCATCTGCTTGCATAGAATAAGCTTTGCCTATCATATATTCGGCAGCCTCCAACTCTTGATGAGGTGGTTTGGCGCATGAACATAAAAGGACAGCAAGCGTAATGAAAATCAGGCAGCGCAACATAAAGCGTTTATTCCATTCCAAGTGATAAAATTTATGGTTGCTTCTGTTGTGGCTTTGTTGCCAAACGGATGCCCAGTTCGCGCAATTGCTTTTCATCGACGGTTCCAGGAGCTTCGGACATTAAACACGTTGCTTTCTGGGTTTTCGGGAAAGCGATGACGTCACGAATTGATGATGCTCCAGTGAGTATCATCATGACTCGATCAAGACCAAACGCGATGCCGCCGTGAGGTGGGGCTCCGAATTCGAGAGCGTCGAGGAGGAAGCCGAATTTTTCACGCGCTTCTTCTTCACCAATTCCGAGTAGGTCGAACATCTGGCTTTGTACATTTTGATCATGAATACGAATGCTGCCACCACCGATTTCAGACCCATTGAGAACCAGGTCGTAAGCTTTGGCTCGCACTTTACCCGGATCAGTTTCAAGAAGAGCAATGTCTTCATCAAGAGGGGCTGTGAAGGGATGATGCACGGCAACATGGCGGCGGGCTTCGCCGTCCCATTCAAGCAGTGGAAAGTCGGTAATCCAGACAAACTTGTAGTCTGTTGGATTTGCTAATCCCAGTTTGTTGCCGAGGTGGCCACGCAGGCGACCGAGAGCCTCGTTGACGATACCGGGTTTGTCTGCACCAAAGAGGAGCAGGTCTCCAGGTTGAGCATCGAGTGCCGATCCGATGTCGGCCAGCTCTTTCTCTGTAAAAAACTTTGCAATGGGCGATTGCCAAGTACCGTCTTCCTGAATTTTAACCCAAGCCATACCTTTGGCACCATAGATGGCTACAAAGTCAGTCAGTTCATCCAGTTCTCTGCGCGACGTTGTGGAGCAGCCTTTAGCATTAATGGCTTTAACCAGACCGCCTTTCTCAGCAACTTCGGCGAAGACTTTAAATCCACAGCCTTTGACAAGTTCTGTAAGGTTTACCAATTCCATGTCAAAACGTAGGTCGGGATTATCTACACCGAAACGGTCGAGCGCTTCCGCGTAGGTCATGCGTGGTACCGGCAGGTTTATATCGGCCTCGATAGTCTTTTTGAAAACGGTCGATATCATTCCTTCCATGATAGCCATGATATCGTCACGGTCGACAAAGGAGAGCTCACAGTCGATCTGGGTGAATTCTGGCTGTCGGTCTGCACGTAAATCCTCATCACGAAAGCATCTGACAATCTGGAAGTAACGATCGAATCCAGAGACCATGAGAAGCTGCTTGAAGATTTGAGGTGACTGCGGTAGTGCATAAAAGTTGCCGAGATTGACACGACTCGGGACTAGGTAGTCTCGTGCACCTTCCGGAGTACTTTTGGTCAGCATCGGAGTTTCAATCTCGAGAAAGTTATTTTCAGTCAGGTAATTGCGAACTGTTTGTGCCACCTTATGACGCATGATCAGGTTTTTCTGGATACCTTCGCGACGCAGGTCAAGATA
>CBDUFN010000325.1:0-2891 GCA_965366475.1 uncultured bacterium
CTCTTTTGAACGGTCTCTGCAAGAACAACTAACTCATGATCAACTTCACCAACGGAATGAAGATCAGAGGTAAGCTTGCCAAGAACTTCACACACAGAACCGTTGCCTTCATAAAGAGACTCGTAACCACCTCGTGTTGCGCAAGCAAGACGTTCTGCATTTTGTAGCAGAAGACGTTCGGCAAGAAGAGTTTCTTCTTCTCCTGGCAACAGTTGTGCTGCCGCAATTTCATTTGATTGATGACTCAGAAAATCAAGCCTTTGATGACGATCGCGTTCTACTTCTTCCAAATGCTCCAGTTGCCTTGCAACCTCTTGCATTGACCGGTAGGACTCGCGATAATCAGTGACTTTCCCCTCAAGGCTTCCGTAGCGGTCAAGAACAGTCAGATGCACATTTCTCTGCAATAAAGATTGATGTTCATGTTGCCCACAAACAGTGACCAATAGTTCAGCTAAAGGCTGTAATTGGGAGAGTGTCGCCAGACTTCCATTCACATAAGCCCGACTGCGGCCACCACTTTGCACAACCCGCCTCAGGACAAGTTCGTCACCAACAGAGAATCCAGAAGCAGCAAAAGCCCGTCGAATATCATCACGGCCAGCCAAATCAAAAAGTGCTTCAACCGTTGCTTCAGTAGCTCCTGCCCTTACCAAATCAGGACGAGCCCTGTCACCCAACAGAAGCCCAAAAGCATCTAGAATGATCGACTTGCCTGCACCTGTTTCACCGGTAAGGACATTAAAGCCCTCGTCAAACTGGACTTCGAGACGATCAATAATCGCAAAATTGGTTATGGTCAGATTGAGAAGCATATAATCCGTGGCATGCCGTTGATCACTTATTGCGAGAAACGGCAAGGGTCTTACAAGAGAAGTTTTAACACAGTCAAAAGTTATAAGAGGAGCAACGAAGAGCTGTACACCATCATTATCGTTCGCCCCAGCGCAGCTTTGTCCTTAATACCTGAAAATAATCCTTACTAGGGCTTTTTATCAACAGAGTGCTGTGGTTCGATTTTCGAAGCTCTACGATATCGCCACATTCAAGAGGCATCCCCTCTTGACCGTCTGCAGTAAAAACTACATCCTGATCAAGAGACTTGACCTCAACTCTGATTGTTGCGTCATCGGAGACAACGATCGGTCTGTTCGTCAGGGTGTGTGGGCAAATCGGGGAGATAACATGACAATGATTTCCAGGATAAATAATAGGGCCACCTGCAGCCAGATTGTAGCCTGTTGATCCCGTTGGAGTTGAAACAATCAAACCATCGGCTTTAAACGTGGTTAGATAATCATCATCAATCCAAGCCTCCATGTCGATGATTCTGGCCAGAGCACCCTTATTGATAACGATATCGTTAAGCACGCGATAACGTGCAATCTCTTTACCTTTGCGACGAATGACTGCCAGCAAGCGCATTCTCTCAGAGACGATAAAATCACCTTTAAGGACCAGCTCAAGCATCGAAAAAAGTTCAGAGCGGGTTATTTCGGTGAGAAATCCCAAGCTACCAAGGTTAACACCCAGAATGGGAGTCCTCAGATCACCGACAAGACGCGCCACAGAAAGCAAGGTTCCATCACCACCAAGCACAACCACCATATCAACCAAGGGTGGAATGGCTTGACCCGGGTAGCCTTCCATATCGGACATGGTCGAAGCCAAAGGCTCATCAACAAAGACTTCGACTCCTCGCTCTACCAACCAAACAACAACCTCTTCAGCAAGTCTGGCAGCATCTTCATTTTGACGTTTGGCAAAGATCCCGATACGCTTCATAAAACACTTCCTCCGAAACATTGGACACTATCACAGCAAACCTTCAAAGTCTATGCCTATCAGTAACTTACGTCATCTGAAGCTTGTTCGATAAACACCGTTGTGCTACTGTCCAAATTCAACCTCACACCCCAATTGGTAGAGATGGATCTTTTTACGTCAGCGACATCAAGCAAAGCACCGGCGCCTCTAGCCGAACGATTGCGCCCACAACGTCTCGACGAGATGGTTGGTCAACAGCATCTGTTGGGAGAAGACGGTATCCTACGTCGCCTCATCGAACAGGATCAGCTGACTTCTGCGATTTTCTGGGGGCCTCCGGGCACCGGCAAAACAACCCTGGCAAGGGTTATTGCCCAAACGACACGAAGCTACTTTGTTGCCTTCTCGGCTGTTTTGCAAGGGGTCAAAGATATCCGCGAGGTCGTTGCAAAAGCTCAACAAGAAAGAAATTACTACGGCAGAAAAACCCTTCTTTTTATCGACGAAATTCACAGGTTCAACAAAGCCCAACAGGATGCTTTGCTGCCATGGGTTGAAAATGGCGACATCATTCTGATTGGCGCAACCACTGAGAATCCTTCATTTGAGGTTAATTCTGCCCTTCTATCCCGATCGCGCGTTTTCGTTCTGGAGCCTCTTGCCGCAGAAGAAATTGGCAAGTTACTCAGACGTGCACTTTCAAAGCAAGAAGGACTGGGAGAACAACAACTGACGATTGCCGACGACGCCATAACATTTATTGCAGAACAATCACACGGCGATGCGCGCTCCGCACTTAATAGCCTGGAAGTTGCCGCAGCCACAGCAACCGGAAAATCGATTCAGCAAAGCGATGCAGCTGCAGCCATGCAAAAAGCACCCCTGCTCTACGACAAAGGAGCAGAAGAACACTACAATGTCATCTCAGCATTCATCAAAAGCATGCGTGGTTCGGACCCGGATGGCGCCATCTACTGGCTGGCTCGCATGATCGAGGCGGGAGAAGATCCTCTCTTCATTGCACGGAGAATGGTTATCTTCGCTTCAGAAGACGTTGGCAATGCTGACCCTCGCGCGCTGCAAATCGCCGTCTCCACTCAGCAAGCGGTTCATTTCATCGGCAT
>CBDUFN010000326.1:0-2881 GCA_965366475.1 uncultured bacterium
GACCTTTGCGACTTTACGCAGTAAGCCATAAAGGCCAAAAGTGGCGGCAAGGATGAGAGCAATCCAGGGTGGTTGGCCATGTTGCAACGTCAGGTTTAAGACGCCTATCAATGCAAGCAGAACACTGAACAACTGCCAGCGGTTCAGCCTTTCCCGTAGGAAAATGAAACCAAGAAAAATGCTCAGGAGCGGGGTAATAAAATACCCCAGGCTGGATTGAAGGACCTCTCCTCTCTGAACGGCGTAAATAAATACCAGCCAGTTGGTGGCGATCAATAGCGTTGAGCCGCACAAGGTTAATACCAGCTTGCGGTTGCGTAATGTCGTTGCGACTTGACCCAGTTGATGGCGTGAGACGACAAGAATAAAGAGAAAGACAACCGACCAGAAAATTCGATGGCAGACAATTTCCAGAGGTGCGGCGCCTTCGAGGGCTTTGAAAAAGACCGGGAAAGATCCCCAGGTCAGGTAGGCTCCCAGCCCAAAGAGAACCCCTAGACGTGTTGCATCGTGTGTCTTTGAAGTGTCGGTAGGATTGTCACCCTCAAGGGGGTCGGTCGATTTCATCAAAATACTCACTAAAGAACGACACCCCCCACTGTTAACATGGGAGGTGTCGTTATCTTAAACCTCTTGCAAAGGCTGAATGCGGCTACTTCTTTTCTTGAGCTTTTTTGAACAGATCGGCAAAAGAGCCCATTCCCCCTGAACTTTTCTCTTCGTAGGAGGTCTCTGCCGATTCCTCTGAAGTGTCACGGACAGATGCGAGTGAAATCCTCTTCTCATCCAGATCGATTTTCTCGACAACGACCTGCAGTTCTTGACCAAGCTTCAAAACATCTTGTGGATGCTTGATTCGTTGGTCACCGCCGATCTTTGAAATATGCAGTAGTCCATCAATGCCCTCTTCAAGGGTGACAAAGGCTCCGAACTTGGCAAGCCGTGAAACTTTCCCAGTGTGGATTGAGCCTGTCGGGAAACGGCTTTCGACTTTGCTCCATGGATTGGCAAGAGTGTCGCGCAGGCTGAAAGAGAAGCGTTCATTCTCCCAGTCACACTTTTTGACGGCAACTTCGAGTTCCTGGCCTACCTGCAGAACCTCTTCGATGTTTTCAACCCGACCATAGGAAATTTCTGAAATCGGCAACAGGCCTTCAAGGCCACCGATATCAATAAAGGCACCGAAGTCTCGGATATTGGTGATTGTGCCTGAAACTACCATGCCTTCCTTGAGAGTTTTCATCAGTTCGGCTTTTTGTTGCAGCCGCTCTTCATCGAGAATGATACGGTGAGAGACGACAATGTTGCGGCCTTGTTCACTAAATTGAGTGATGCGGAATGAACGGGTTGTGTCGATCACCTCTGCCGAATCATCCTGACGACGCAGCCCCAGTTGAGAGAAGGGGCAAAAGGCGCGTACGTTACCAGGCAGCTTGATCTCATAACCACCTTTGATCTCTTTTTCGATACGTCCTTCCACCGGGATTTCACTGCGCCAGGCCTCTTCAAGCTGGGCTGTCCCGGAAGAACCTCCGCCGAGGCGGGTGGTGAAACGGAGTTCGCCACCTTTGCGTGACATGAAATAAGCGCTGACCGTATCACCAACAGCGACAGTCAAATTGCCTTCGTCGTCCAATAACTCCTTGGAGTCGAGGACCCCTTCACCTTTTTGGCCGACATCCAGAAAGAGCCACTCACTGCCAATTTGCAGCACGGTTGCATCAATCTTCTGGCCTGGTTCAAGTTGGGTTTTTCCGATCATGCTTTGTTCAAACATTTCGGCAAAGTTACCCTCGTCATTCATGTCCTGCTCGTCAAAGGTTTCGTCACTCATCGCATTCCTCGTTTAGAATATTGATATGGATCACTAATTATAAGCATGTTTATCATACCTGTCATGACATAAGAAGCTACGTTTCCGGTTAATCTCTCAATTTATGCCAGAAACCTGCTATTGTGGCTGCAGTTAATGAGAGCCAAACGTTTAAAATCATCAGTAGAGTTATGGATAATATATGAAAAAATATGATGTCATTGTCATTGGCGGTGGACCTGCAGGTCTCTTTGCCGCCGGTTATGCGGCCCGCAAAGGTGCAAGCGTGCTGCTGTTGGAAAAGAATGCACATTGTGGTGCCAAGATTTTGATTACTGGCAAGGGGCGCTGTAATGTCACTCATAGTGAGGATGACCCGCGCAAGTTTGTCGAGCATTTCGGACGTAATGGTCGGGCCTTGTTGACTGCTCTTTATGCTTTTGGTGTAAAGGATGTTGTCTCTTTTTTTGAGGAACAGGGCGTACCTTTAAAGATAGAACGTGGTGGGCGTATCTTCCCCGACCAAGGTGAAGCGAAAGATGTGCAAAGGGCAGTGATCGCTTTTGCCCGTAATGCCGGGGTTGAAATAAAGACCTCCTGCGAAGTGCAAGAGTTGGTGATCGATAATGGTGTGGTTAAAGAAGTCGCGACGACAGCCGGAACCTTTACGGCAAGGAATGTTGTTGTGGCGACCGGTGGTTTGTCTTACCCGGAAACGGGCTGTACCGGTGATGGCTATGAATGGGCAAAAGCCTCCGGTCATCGCATGGTTACGCCTGAACCGGCCCTTGTGCCGGTGAAACTTGAAGATTCCTGGACTGCTGAAGTCAGTAACTTTAACCTCAAAAATGTTCAGATTACACTTTGTGTCGATGGTAAAAAGGTTGATGATCGTTTCGGCGAGGCCTTTTTTACCCGTTCCGGAATCGGTGGTCCGATCATTCTAGATATGAGCAGCAGGATTCGAGACGCACTTAAAAAAGGCGAGGTGACGCTTCTCCTTGATTTAAAGCCGGCAGTGAAAGCTGAACTTTTTGACAAGAGGTTGCAACGAGAGTTTGCCGAGCA
>CBDUFN010000327.1:0-2879 GCA_965366475.1 uncultured bacterium
CCCACAGCCTGTTTGCATCTGGTAGGTGCTGCCTTTCAAGGCTCTTGGCCGATCGCGTTTGAAGCGCTTCTTGGCGGACTCACGCGGTACCGTGTCTTCCGGTTTGGCTTCTTCTTTTTTGACTGAAAGGACTTGCATGTCGCGCGACCCATCGCGATAAATAGTGACACCTTTACAGCCACTTTGATAGGCAAGACGGTAGACGGTGGAGACATCATCACGTGTAGCGTCAGTGCAGAAGTTAACAGTTTTCGATACGGCATTGTCCGTGTGGTTCTGGAAGGCCGCTTGCATGCGAATGTGGTCTTCCGGGGTGATATCGTGTGACGTTACAAAAATATCGCGAACGTCCTCGGGGATTTCATCAATGTCTTGAATTGTGCCAAGCTCAGCGATCGTTTTCATCAGGTCTTTAGAGTAAAAACCACGATCTTTGGCAATCTTTTCAAAGAGAGGGTGGACCTCGACCAGCACGTCGTTGTCGAGAACCTGACGCACATAAGAGACAGCGAAGAGTGGTTCAATACCACTTGAGGTGTTGCTGATGATCGAAATGGTCCCAGTCGGGGCAATGGTTGTGCAGGTCGCATTACGGACAGGCTGTCCGTTGTCCTTGTCAAAGATACTCCCTGTAAAGTTAGGGAAGGCACCACGTTCTTTTGCCAGCAATTGAGATGTCTTACGCGATTTTTCAGTTATGAATCCCATGATCCGGTCGCCCAACTCTATAGCCGCTTCGCTGTTGTATGGTATACCAAGTAAAATTAGCATGTCGGCCCAACCCATGACACCGAGACCAATTTTTCGGTTGGCCCAAGTCATCTCCCTGATTTCGTCAATGGGATACTTGTTGATCTGGATTACGTTGTCTAGAAAGCGCGTGGCAAGTTCAACAACTTCTTCCAAACGCTCCCAGTTGACTTGGCTTTCACTGGTGACTAATCGGGACAAATTAATTGAGCCCAGATTGCAAGATTCGTAGGGTAGCAGTGGTTGCTCACCACAAGGGTTGGTTGCTTCGAACTCTCCGATATGGGGAGTCGGATTGTCGCGGTTGAGGCGATCAAGGAAGATGATGCCGGGCTCTCCGTTCGTCCAGGCTAGGTCTACAATACGATCGAACACCTTACGTGCAGAACGTTGCCCAACAACAGCACCTGTGCGAGGGCTGATAATGTCATAATCAGCATCTTTCTCGACAGCTTCCATGAAGGCTTCAGTTATGCCTACTGAAATGTTGAAATTAGTCAGTACGGTTTGGTCTCGCTTGCACATGATAAAATCCATGATGTCTGGATGGTCGATTCTCAGGATTCCCATGTTGGCTCCACGCCGGGTCCCTCCCTGCTTAATTGTCTCGGTTGCTGCATCGAAGACATTCATAAAGGAGAGCGGGCCGGAAGAAACTCCTTTGGTTGAGAGGACGACATCATTTGCCGGTCGAATGCGGCTGAAGGAGAAACCAGTCCCTCCACCACTTTTGTGAATCAGTGCCGTTTGCTTAATTGCTTCGAAGATTGCTTCCATGGAGTCGTCGATAGGTAGAACAAAGCAGGCTGAAAGTTGTCCCAGTTCACGACCGGCATTCATCAAAGTCGGTGAGTTGGGCATGAATTCCAGAGCGCACATCATCTGTAGAAACTCATTTTCCAGTTCAGATGGAACCCGCCCGGTTTTGAACTCTTTTTCTGCAGAGGCGATTGTTCTGGCAACACGGCTAAACATGTCGAGGGGTGTTTCCAGGGTCTTGCCTTGGTCATCGCGACGAAGATAGCGACGTTCGAGAACAGTCACCGCATTTTGAGATAGTTCCAAAGATGGTTTTGTCGCGCTTTTCGACATGATTGAGCCCTCCTGCAATGTGATCAAGTTGTTGATTAAATATGGGTAAGGTGTAATATATGGTGTGGGTTTAAAAATAAAACACAAGATATGGTGGCTGTCAACCCTGCTTTTCAGTAAATAGCAACGGTTTTCTGCGGTGTAAATTGAGACTGGAGAGAGATCAATAAATTCAGGGTATTGGCTACGTTGATTGGCTTGTTTATATTCTTAGACACACGTATGATATGTACTGTTTAGATGAAATGACGATGTAAATGGTTAAAGGGGGATTTACTAACGTAATGAGTTCTGTAAGTGAGAATCAATTGATAGAGCAGGTTCAGGGGCTTAAGGGGATTCTGAATATTGCTCAGGTTGTGGTGTCATCATTAGAGCTGGATGAAGTCTTGCAGAATATTTTGCACAGCGCCATGGCCACTATGGACATGCCTGCCGGAACGATTGCACTTTATGATGCAAGTTCCTGTCAACTTGAGTTACATGCCCATGCTGGTCTTAGTGAAAAGTTTGTTGCTCTCGATCGTTGGCGCGTTACGACTGGTGGCCTCACCCAGGAAATTCTGGAACGTGGCGAAGTCTTCATAGTTGAAGATACCGCAAGCGCTGATTTCTTTAACAACCCGGTGGCTATTGAAGAGGGGATACGCTCCCTGATTGCTGTCCCACTTAAAATTCATAAAAGAACGATTGGTGTTCTTTATCTGGATGCTTTTGAGCCCCGCACTTTCGATGTTGAAAAGTTGGAGCTCTTATCTGTCCTCTCTTCATTCGCAACAATGAGTATTGATCATGCTCGGTTACATAAAAGAACTCTTCAGCTTGCTTGTACGGACGGATTAACTGGCCTCTATAACCACAGGCAATTTAAGAAACTGTTTGCTGATGAAGTCGCTCGTGCAAATCGGTACAACAAGCCTTTGTCGATTATTCTTTTCGATGTCGATGATTTCAAAAAGTTCAATGATACCTATGGGCATCCTAATGGCGACATTGTTCTCCAGGAGATGGCAACCATGTTACGTGAGCTTCTGCGA
>CBDUFN010000328.1:0-2835 GCA_965366475.1 uncultured bacterium
CATCATCACAGAAAGACCAGGACGTCTTCGCATCGTCGACAATGGCCAGCTTAAGCAGCAGCCGATTGCCGGGCTGCCTGCTATAGCAGCACGAGGGCAAGGTGGCCTGCTCGACGTCGCCCTGCACCCTGACTTTGCCACCAATCAGCTTGTCTACCTCTCCTACTCTGCGGCCGGAGCGAATGGCGTCGGTACAGAGGTGGCGAGGGGCAAGCTGATCGACAATCGACTCGAAAACGTTGAAGTCATTTTTCGTATGGCACCAAAATCGAACACAGGTCATCACTTCGGGTCACGACTGGTTTTCGATCGAAAGGGTTATCTCTACATCACCCTCGGTGACCGGGGTGAGAAGCATCGAGCACAACGCCAAGACGATCACGCAGGCTCTGTGATCCGTCTCCACGACGATGGCCGAGTTCCTGCGGACAACCCCTTTGTGGGCAGGCAAGGCTGGAAAGCCGAGAAATATACGCTTGGTCACCGCAATATGCAGGGCGCCGCCCTACACCCCGAAACAGAGGAGCTCTGGACCCATGAGCATGGTCCACAGGGCGGCGATGAAATCAACATTATTCGCCCCGGTGTCAATTATGGTTGGCCGGTGATTACCTACGGTGTGAATTACGTACTCGGTACACAGATCGGTGAAGGCTCACATAAGGAGGGGATGGCCCAACCCCTCTATTACTGGGTTCCCTCGATAGCTCCTTCAGGCATGACATTTTATACCGGGGACAAGTTTCCACGCTGGAAGGGAAATCTCATGGTCGGTGCCTTAAAAGACCAGATGTTGGTGAGGTTGAGCCTCAACGGCGAAAAGGTCGTCAGCGAAGAGCGCCTGCTGAAAAATCGACTCGGCCGCATCCGCGACGTCAGCCAGGGACCAGACGGTTATCTTTATCTACTGACCGATGAAGACGACGGCATGCTGGTGAGAATCGAACCGGCCGATTAACGGAGCTGACACTGGCCTAGATAAAATGGCCTCGATCCCCCAGACTCAAGATTGACATAAAATAAAGCCATGACATAAGGAGTCTGCCCCACCCTTTTCCGTCACTTAAAAAGCTTTATTTTACCTTAGGTATACTATCCCATCTTGTTGTATATGCAGGAGAAACATTTGATTGTTTCATAAACCAATCTTTCTTCGGCCGCTGTCCTCCAAACCAGATCTTACCTTCACCTGTGTGGTTGATGGTATCGATCACTTTCATCAAGGCTTCGTTCTCAAGACGGCCTTCCTGGCTGTCAAAAAGGCCGAGTTGTACATCGTCTGGAGAGCAGAAGTCTCCCAACATCACCCCGGCTTTGGCGTAGCGGTAACCGTCTTTCCAGACCATATCAAACAAGCGAATAGCCATATCGAGGATCTTGCGCGAATCAGAGCTTGGCTGGGAGAGTGTACCGGTTGCCGTGTTGGAGTAGTGTGGCCCCGTTTTGTCGAAAGGGCTGGTGCGGATAAACACGTTCACCGCCAGGGCCAACTGTTTATCACGGCGCAACTTTTCAGCGGCCCTTGCAGCAAACTCACACACGGTCTCCTTGAGGTCGGCGTATTGCGTCAATTTCTCGCCGAACGAGCGAGAGCACATGATTTGCTGTCTGGGTTGCCATGCATCGTCTAATTCAAGACAGCTTTCCCCATTCAATTCGCAAATGGTCCTCTCCAGAACCACAGAGAAGCTTTGACGGGCATAACGAGGGTCCATTTGCGCCAAACGCGAGGCGGTATCTACGCCGATACTTTGCAGGCGTTGGGTTAACTTGCGCCCGACTCCCCAGACCTCGGAGACAGGCGTGATCTCCAGAAGACGTTTTTGGCGCACCGGGTCGCTGAGATCGACCACACCCTGCGTGGCCTTGAACTTCTTCGCTGCATAGTTAGCCAACTTGGAGAGTGTTTTGGTTGGCGCAATACCGACACAGACAGGAACACCGACATCTTTGATCACCGTTGCCCGAATCGTTTGCGCATACTCGCTCAGCCCACTCATGCCGGCCAGATCCAAAAAGGCTTCATCGATTGAGTAGACTTCGACATTGGGGCTGAATTGTTCCAGCGTTTGCATAACCCGGGCAGAGATGTCACCGTACAGCGTGTAGTTGGAGGAAAAAACCTGTATGCCATGTCTCTCGATCTCTTGCTTCGCTTTGAAGAGAGGTACAGCCATCTTGATGCCCAGGTCTTTGGCTTCCTGGCTGCGCGCAACGATGCAGCCGTCGTTGTTTGAGAGCACAACAATCGGAATGCTTTTCAAGTCTGGACGAAACAAGCGTTCGCAGCTTGCATAGAAGTTATTGCAATCAACCAGGGCAAACGTTGTGGTCATGATTTACGCAGGCTATGAATGACATTGGTTGCGACGCCAAAGATTTCCAGTTCGGCCTCTTCAGGAATAACGATGGGGTCATGCTGAATATTCATGGGGACAAGTCGTGTTTGGGGTTTTGTTTCCAACCTCTTGACGGTTAACTCGCCGTTTACGGCTGCGATCACGATGTCGCCGTGTGACGCTTCAAGAGACCGGTCTATCACCAGAACATCTCCGGGAAAAATCCCTGCATCGATCATAGAATCGCCCTCAGCGCGCACAAAGTAGGTCGCAGCAGGTTTTTGAATACAGAGTTCATTCAGATCCAGTTTACGTTCACAATAATCTGTTGCCGGGCTGGGAAACCCCGCGGGTACTGCGTCTGAAAACAAAGGAATGTCGAGAGGAAGGAACTCTCCACTCTCACCGATATTTGAAACCATCTCATTTCTCCTCGATTTGCCGTTGTGTTACCGTACAGTATCAGAGGTAAACCCTAAGCGCTATTTTAATCTAT
>CBDUFN010000329.1:0-2827 GCA_965366475.1 uncultured bacterium
AGTTTGCAGGAGTCGGCAGGTCATCGGGGCAGAGGTAACCCGTGGGTGAGTCAGAATCAGGACGACAGCATCGAAACTCCTCTGACTCTTCACTATAATAAACTTTTTCCTCTCCCTCTGCACACTCACCGGTATCATTTGCAACGGGATTTTCTTTAACTCGTAATTCTTCAGCGAGGGTTTCAAGACCTCGGGTTCTTCTGGTTGCCGTTTCAGAATAAGTAACGGCTTTATTCCATATCTCAAGCGCGGTTGTAGATTGACTGGTGTAGCCCCTTACATTAATTTTCACTGTTTCAAAACTGTGACCAAGTACTTCCCACGAACGAGCCAGCGCTTGTGCCTCTTCCGACGTCTCTGGCGTGGCCTTGTCCATCAACGCCCAATAAACAGGTTCAGCTTTGGCAAACTCATCTTCACCCTCTTTTAAGTGCCCTGACATTGTCAGCAGACTCTCGTAGTCAAGTGTCGCTAATACACCGTAAAGCTTTTTTACCTCTTCCATTTTCTTTTTAATTGCTATGGCCTGTCTTTTTGCCTCGCGCATTTCCTTGAATTGGGCAAATCTTTTCATCCTGACCTGTTTTATTACAGCAAAAAGAGATGCCAACACCGGTTTAACCTCTATCCATTGTTCAGCAAGACTCTTTTCTTTTGACGGCAAATACCACATTTGGAGTTTGTTCATGGCAAATGCTCGGATCAGTTTTTCTCCGTTTTCTTTATTATTCACCCAATAAGTATCGAAAAAATATCTGAGTGTATTTTCACTAATATCCGGCAATTCAGCCTTGGGCGTAATATTGCGGTCGCTTTCGACGATAAAATATAATATTTCGACTTTAAGCTCTTGTGACGTTCGTTCGACTTCTATCTGTGAATCCCATGCCAATTTTGCAGCACTGGCTACCGCACCAACACTCATTGCGGCAGAGGCAGAAACGTAGGTTGAAACCCCTTCCGTCAAAGTGGTGACTGCTAAACTGTAAGCTGCGGATAAGATGTCTCCATCATTAATCGCAGCAACAAAATCCAACGCAGAAAGTGTGTTTCCCACGAGGGAAAAGCCCTTTCCTGCCTCTGCCACAAGAGAAGCTGCATCGCTGCCTGCATCTACTAGTTTGGCAATGATCGCTACTTGATCTGCCTCAGAAAGGATGGAGATTCCAACAGGAACAGAAGACTTAATGATCTCAATCCACTCATCTTTGGTATTTGCCTCGGCAGTTTTAGGAGCAATCAGAGAAAGGCTAACAAGCAAGATCGGCAAAAAAACCATGCAGGAAAGAAGAGATTTTTTCATTTGGACTCGCTTTAAGAAGTAAGCTGGTGACATCACTGACCTCAGACTACGCATTTAAAGGTATAGTAATTTACATTTATACGGGCTGTGTCACCAGTCGCTGACAAGAATGTTTTACGGCAAGCACCAATTAACATTCTGGAGCAAAACGACACCTGCGAAACAACGACTTGCTCTAAAAAAACAAAAACTCTTTTCGAGTTGAAAAGAGTTTGATGGCTTAACGTCAATCATCAGTGCGCAAGCATCTCTCGGCAACCCAGCCACCCTAACGAAGAGGGTCTGTAGCTTTGCGTCATCAGGTTCCCCTGATTTTGCCTTTATCGTTGAAAGCTTTTGTGCATATTTTCCACCTACATTACAACATTCGCATACTCACAAATCGCTCAAAAGTGGCCGAAGATAATAATAAAACAGCGTAATATTCACATAGCAACCGTTTTTTTTCAACAATTGAGGCTCTTTATTTGCCCATCATGTGTCTTTGACAACAACAGCAGAGCCGCGATTACGCCACTCAAAGCGAACATCATGTCCGATTGAGTGTCCCACACATAACCTTGTGTCCCCAAAAATGCTTCGGCAGACTCTCCGGACAAAAGCGCGACCCACCATTCGATCAATTCGTAAAAAGCACTGATGGCGAGACAAATACATGTCACAACAAATACGAGCCAGTTTTTGCCATTGATGACCGCTTTCCGCAGCAGAATTTCACGAGCAACAATGGCCGGCACAAAGCCCTGAACAAAGTGACCGACTTTGTCGTAATTGTTTCTCTCAAGGGAATAATAGTCTCGTAGCCAATCAAAAAGAGGAACCTCAGCGTAAGTGTAATGGCCGCCAACCATCAGAATCACGCAATGGAACAGAATCAATGCATATGTCAAAGTTGTCAGAGGAAATTTACGGAAGGTTGTGCCAAGAAGAATCAGAGCAATCAAAGCGGGAAAAACTTCAAGCAGCCAGGTCAGATAATCTTTGGGGTGAACTCCGGACCAGATCAATGTCGCAAAGAAGATAAACAGCCAGAGGTTGCGCATAACTGAGGCTCCTCCCAAGAAGGCCCATTTGGGACCGAGAAATAAAATAAACGCGCAGAGAACACAGAGAGGAACGAAAAGTTATCTTGTTTTTATTGGTTTCTGCTCTGCGGTAAGTAAACTATTTTTGTCCCACCCTTTTGTTGACTTATAGGTCCTAAGATCAAAGTAGATGTGAAAAGCTACGCTTCGAGCAACCAATTCCTTGCTTCGTCAACGGATTCAAACAATCTGCCATTGAGAAGCCCGCGATTAAGGAGAACAGTTTCAAGAAACTTTATACTACCGACAGCCTCTCGATTCAACTCAACCCAGGCAATCTGGTATTTGCGAGAAATTTCGAAATCCCTGAAAAGCTTGGCGTGATCCATCGCCGCCATGGTCGGCATAGCCTTGGAAGACTCACCAATACCAAGAATCTTATAACAGTCATGCTCGGCACACACTCTCAGGATCTCTTTCCATAGAATCACTGCCGATC
>CBDUFN010000330.1:0-2808 GCA_965366475.1 uncultured bacterium
GTTGTTCGCGTAATTACGATACATTTCCGAGATAACGCCGATCTCCAGCCCCCAATCGCTTGGAATGCGCAGATCGTTAAGGACGTCAACACGCATGGAAAATTCACCCGCCAGTGCGTAGCGGAAGCTGTCCATATACTCGAGGTATTCGTTATGACCGAAAACTTTCTGAAGGGATTTTAGTAAAGGCGTCACCAGTAAACGACAGGCTCGCCCATTGAGCTTGCCGTCAGCGATTCTGGAATAGTAGCCTTTGCAGAATTGGTAGTTGAAGTTCGGGTTGGCGACAGGGTAGAGCAGTCGGGCCAGTAGCTCGCGATTGTAAGTCACAATGTCACAATCGTGAAGGGCAATTGCCTTCGCTCTGCCTGAGGCCAAAATATATCCATAGCAGTACCAGACGTTGCGGCCTTTGCCCATCTCTGTCGGCGCTAGCCCCTTATCGGCGAGCATTTTGTCTATGTTTCGCAAGCGTGGGCCGTCGTTCCAGAGAATGCGATGATGTTGAGGTAACCGACCGAAATAATCTTTTGCGAAGCGAAATTGTTCTTCGTTTGCACGATCAAGCCCAATGACAATTTCACCGAGGTAACTGACTTTGGTCAGCTCGTCCAAAATCGGCCCTAGGGCCGGTCCTTCCAGTTCGGAGAAGAGGGATGGCAGAACAAGTGACATTGCCCGACGCTTGGAAAACTGTTCAAGCTCTAGTTCAAGTTCCTCCAGTGGTCGCCGGGTCAGGTTGTGCAAGGTTGTGATGACACCATTCTGATAGAAGTTACCCATATCTGTTCTCCTCTTAGATGTAGTTTTGTAATATCTCTTCCATGGCGTCTCGCCAACCTGCGGGGCCTTTTTCTTTAGGGATCAGAACGTTTTTTGTCTTATTCAACGTGAGTTCAGGTCCTTTTGCTGCCGGAATAATAACTGCTATATCAGCACTTTCGAGCATTTTTCGATCATTTGGGCTGTCACCCAGGGCAACAGTAATCCAATCAGTTTCCGGCCACGTCTCCTGATATTGATGCAGAAGCCATTTCATGGCTTGTGCTTTGTCAACCTTGCCCATAACGTGTATGAATCGCCCCCCCCGGACGGTTGAAATACCTAAGTGTCTTAATTCCTCTGTAAATTTCTCTAACGCTTGATGACTGTCTCTCCATTGAATTGGCTCTGAACAATGGCGTTGCTTTGCGTGGCTTGCTTGTTCACAGCTTAAACTCGTCAGGTCAGCAACCTCCTGATTATTCAGGTCTGAAAAACCAAGAAAATCGTAACCACGGATTGAACGAATATTTTTTATGGTATGACACAAGCTTGTATAGTCTGGGCCGAAGTTGTGAACTGTTAAAGGCTGTTTGCAAGCGTTTGAGGTTCCAAAGTAATCTTGTGGGATACAAGCGGCACCACCATTTTCAACTATGAAAGGGTGACAGTTGTTCATCTCTACGCGTAACCGACTGATTTCAGACACTGTCTTACTGGAGTTGATGATAACAGGAATATCAAGTTGACCAAGACGATCCAGAGCAGGGAGGGCTGGGACGTAAGAGTAGCTTTCATGGTCGAGCAACGTGCCATCGAGGTCAGTAAAAATAAGTAGCTTTTTCATTGCCAAATCTCTTGTTCAATGGTCGTGATTAACACGAATACCGTCAATTTGATGTTTTCGGTTCAAGCGGAGTACAAGGTCTGCTCGAAGAGGCATTTCTTCTAACATGTGACGGGTCAAACGCTCGTAATGCATTATGAATCGATGAAGTTCTTTTGTGTCCATAAGGCCTGCCGATTGCTCGTCACTTTGTCTTTTAAGCTTATCCTCTTGTAAACCTCGCCATTCAAATACGCACTCAATACCGGGAATCTCAAGCATAATCAGGAGATCTAACCTGGAAAAAAGTGCTGCGTAATTGTCACCCAATTCGCGATTCACATGATTACGCCAGATCATCTCTTGATCTTCATTGGCTTCTAAAAGGTTGATAGGTTTAGTTAGTTCTGTTGCTTTTTGAGGGTTTGCACCAACACACCAACCTTCAAGGAAAATTATGTCGAATGGGGTTTGTACCTTGCGCCATAGCTCCGGAGTGCTTCGATCATCAATGGCCTTATCAAAGAGTGGAATGGTGACTTCGACAGATGGGCCTCGGGCCGTCAGACGATCGAGTAAATTCATACCCAAGGCAATATCATGGGTTCCTGGCACGCCACGGGTTGCAAAGAGTGGATGAATGGTTTGACTCGCAGTAAGACGCTCTTCTTGAGTACAGTAAATATCGTCAATCGAGAGACTGGTTGCTTTTAGATCGAAACCTTCGTGCAAAATCAATTCGAGAAGGGTACAGAGAGTTGATTTTCCCGACCCTTGTGCTCCGTTGATTCCAACCACAAGGGTTCTGTTCTGTCGTTTAGTCGTTTCGTATAGAGTGGCAGCTAACGGTATATATATCGCTTTGAGCTGTGCAGAGAGGTCTTCGTTGATGTGCTGCTGTTTGAGCTTTGCCTGGAAAAGACTAGAGAGCCTCTCTGCAATTTCGTTACATTCTTGCCGAGAACGGTTGCTTAACTCTTTTGGGAATGTGTTCAGATAGGTCATGGGTTATTTTAACATCACGAACTGTGCCAAATAGAAATGGCCTTTTTTGGGGGGCCTTCATGATGTAAATTATGTGTGATGCTTAAAAATGCGGCACGTTGTTGGTGTTGTCTGCTTATAAATATGTAAACAACATTCGATTAAGGCTGTATGGTTAAAACCTGCGGGTCTCGTCGTGTTAGACGACATATGTTTGCCCGGAATGAATGCAAAAA
>CBDUFN010000331.1:0-2808 GCA_965366475.1 uncultured bacterium
ACTCACCTTTACGAATAAACGTTGCTGTGGATGATGATCCATCTTTGAGTAGCTTCCCCGTTGCTGAGGACTGCAATTGTCGGTTGAAGGTGTAGTAAATCTCGTATGAACCGTCAAACTGGGCGACCCGGGTAATGTTTGGCTCTATACGAATATTGTCAAACAAAAGGAAGTCATCATCAACGGCGTCTTCCAGTTCGGAGATGTTTCCTTCGAAGTCTTCAGAAACTAAACGCATGAAACCAGCACGGTCTTCAGCCATGTAACGAGCGATGAGTTCAAGGACGACTTGTTGTACCAACTCACGCCCATTCCAGTTGGTTACCTCGAAGTCAAATGCATTTTCATCCGGATCGCTCTTCTTGCCTGTTGTTGAGAGTGCACGAACACGAAACGCATATTGTTGATTGGGTTGTGGCCGGAATTCATAGTTGAAAAGGCCACGATCGCCCAAGACGGCTGGTTGCCAAGTTAGTCCATCGTCAAAGCTGACCTCAACCTTGCCCACAACCCCTTCTCCGACATCGGCAAGACCCTTGATAGTCAGAAGACCGTTGTCCAAGTCTTCATTACCAAGAAGTAAACGCTCTTCAATACCGTCAGCGTCAATTTGGTTGAACTTTAAATCGCCGATCTCGGGAGTGTCGTCCTTTGCACCAAAGACCCACCATCCAGCCTCACTCGTAACCGGCAAAGAAATGAGCATTGTTACAAAAAGGAGACAAGGTAATGCCTTCCAAAAAATTCTTAATCGAGAGTTTTTTCCCATTTCATTACTCCTTAAATTATAAAGATATACGGAAAACCAAAGATAGCTTGGCCATTAACTCAGCATAGTCCTTGGTGTTGTCTGAAAAGTCATAGTCTTTGTTTCGGATTTCAAGTTTGATTGTTCCGCCACCAAGATATTTTGGCTTTAACTGGCCATAAACACCATAGTTGCTGACCTCAGAGCTTGTTGCTGCAGGATCGTATGGATCCGTCTTGATAAGACTGTAATCAACACCAAAGTTTGCACCGTTGCGGTGGCTTAAAGACAATCTCACTCTGGCGTTCTCAGTTGTGTCGTCGCCGCCGCTGGTGATGTTCTCAGACTCCTGTCGAGAAAGTTCAAACTCAGGCCTCAGCTGCCATGCACCTTCTGCAAGGCGGTGACGTGATGAAAGTTCCAAGCCATACAGAGAGTTTTCTGGAGACTCCCCGGAAACATCATCATTGTTAATGTTCAACTCGTAGCGCAGCTTGTATTTGAGTGCAGAAATTTTGTCACTCAGGGAAAGCTTAATACGATCACTGCGCTTATCTACCGTATGGTCGCTTTTCTCACTCCATTTACGTTTCAGGGCTGCCGAAAAAATAAGACTGCGACGATCAAATAATCGAGAGGCTTTAACGCCCGCTTCAACGGTCTGGTTTGTGGATGTTGCCGTCAGTTGATCGTCTACGTTGTTCTCGTAAAAGTCGTAGAGTGCAAAAAATTTCCACTTCTTGCTGAGTTTGTAATCAACTTTGGTATAAGCTTTGATCCGGTCAGGTGTGGCTCCACCCGCAAGTGTTCTGAAGTCACTCGAGACCCTCTCGAGTTTAATGCGAACCTTGGCTTTACCTATTTGAGCACGTGTGGCCAGGCGATGAGCTGAGCCGGTGAACTCATCTTTGACGCCGGCCAAGGTCTCTTCTTCGGTGTCGCTGTAGGCATGCTCGCCATTGATGGTGATACCATCTTCGCGGAATTCCCAATCAAAAGCAGGGAGGTATTGATTGTAGGCATTGGACGTCCGGTTTGAATCATTTTCATCGTCATCAATAACGCTTAAGTTGAGCCCGTACATGAAGTGATCACCGCTGTTCTGGTAACGAAAACCTCCTCCGAAACGATCCATTGGCTCATTATCTGGGTCTTTATAAAGGTATTCCCATTGACTATCAAAGGTTCCCGCTGCAATACGAAAATAGGTTTGTGATTGATCAAACTTGTTCTCTGGTTGATCAAAGTTGTACTGTACTCCAACCCCTTTGATCCCCTTGTTCATCGTATATTGTGAGAAGTTAGCAAAATAATCGCCCATCTCTAGTTTGATACGTGAACTGTTTAGAGTCCAAGACAGTCTTTCTATGGAAACTTCTTCAGGGTCAAACTGATCGGTATCTGTTGCGCGAAGACTTGTGGAAAACTTAGATTGCCAATCGTCATTCAATTGGTTTGTCAAGCGGAGGTCTAACTCCTCCAGAATATGAAGGCCGTCATCGTAAAAACTCGCCTCTCGGCCATTTCCAGTGACATCGTAATAAATGACGTCCGTGCGGCTTTCAATGTTGAGGGTTTCCTCTCCATTTTTTGAATCCCCTCCCAGAGCAACGCCTGGCATAATGCCAAACAGAATTGCCCAAGAGATAATAAACATCCTGCATGTCACATTCATCATCTTCCTCCTTAGGTAAATAGCTGCCAACTCAAACGAAATGTTTATAAATTAAATTAACGCCAGAATCGGCCATCTGTTGTTTTCAGGATGCGCCAACGGCTGCCTTCCTTGCCAACAATTTCAGAAACAGATGATGTCTCCTGGTGTTGAATGTTGGAACTGTAGGTTTCACCATTAATTTCACAGCTGTAACTTACGCGGTATCGGCCATCACTCTCAGGTCGGATCGAAAGCCCTCGAACGCCAACCTGAATTGAATCAAAGACATCGAAAGAGTTTTCCAAAGTTTCCTCAAGGTCGTCGATGGTGCTGCCGTCCGGTGCTGACCAGTCATCTGAGAGCAAGTCAAGTAAACCGCCGAGGTTCTGGCCACTATAGGCTT
>CBDUFN010000332.1:0-2799 GCA_965366475.1 uncultured bacterium
GTAGCGACAAAGCAAACGATGCAAAAGAAAACTTACGCTGCGCTTGGCATTTCTTACTCGAAGAGTTCTGCTGAAGAATACCAAAGGTAGAAACCTTTTGAGGTCAACGCTTCCCTCGTCACCCCCGAGGCCCTTGAGGTCCTCTTCAGTTCTGTATGAGCGCTCCTGTGGAGCCTAATACTTGATTAACAACTCAGCCTGTTGAGACAGTCAGAACATCAAAGAGACAACACAACAGAAAGGGCCTCAAAAGAGGCCCGGTTTCTGGAGAACAGATCACCCTTTCATAATGCAATTCAGGGTGATGAATGTTTCGGATTCTCGGCAAAAGAATTGCCCTCCGCAAGGAGGTGGCACTTTTGCATACTTTTGCTGCCGGGCAATAAGTATGGCGTCTGGCGGTACGCGAACCGCCGATTTTGCCTTTATCCTTACATGAATGTAAAAGCGCAACAGATTAACAATCTGTTGCGCTAAAATTACGAAGAAATAAATTGTTCACAAACGAAACAAACCCAAAGGCTCTCAATAGAGTTTGTCAATGCTCTGGAGCGACTGATTGGCCGCCATTTGTTATTTTAAATCTCCAGAGGTATCGCTAAAAAAGATTAAGCCAATTCATCGACAGCCACGCGGTAGCGTGGATCTTCGATAACATTCACTTCGACCATACTACCGGCATTATCGAGTAGCAAACGACATTCGGCACTCAAATGCTTAAGGCGTAACTTCTTTCCCTGTGAAAGATAACGTTCTGTAAGGCTGCTGACAGCTTCCAACCCAGAATGATCACAAACTCGCGAACCGCGGAAATCGATAACAACCTCATCAGGATCTTCGGCCGGAGAGAATTGATCGTGGAAAGAACGCACAGAACCGAAAAAAAGCGGACCATTGAGTCGATAGGTTTTGGTGCCCTTCTCGTCCGTAGAAATATCAGCGTAGATCCTTCGCGCATTCTGCCAGGCAAACACCAACGCTGAAACAACCACACCAACAGCAACCGCAATGGCTAAATCGGTAAATACGGTCACAGCTGAAACCAAAACCAAAACCAGTGCATCAGTTAAGGGGATTTTGTGCAAAATCCGCAAACTTGACCAGGCAAAGGTACCGATCACCACCATGAACATGACTCCCACCAAGGCTGCCACAGGAATCATTTCAATCAAACTGGACGCGAAAATGATAAAGCTGAGCAAGCAAAGCGCAGCGGTAATGCCGGAAAGACGACCACGGCCGCCAGAGTTAATATTAATGATGCTCTGACCGATCATAGCGCAACCACCCATCCCCCCGAAGAATCCGGTAACGACATTGGCGACACCTTGGCCGATACATTCACGATTACCGCGACCACGAGTCTCTGTGACCTCATCAATCAAAGTCAGTGTCATCAACGATTCGATCAAGCCAATTGAAGCAAGAATCACTGCATAAGGCAGAATAATCAAAAGGCTCTCCAAATTAGGAGACACCATGGGAAGATGAAAAGAAGGTAAACCGCCGGCAACGGACGCTAAATCACCAACAGTACGGGTATCGAGATTCAAACCGTGTACCAGAGCGGTAACCACAACAATCGCGGCCAAAGCTGAAGGAAAAGCCATAGTCAGTTTTGGCAGGAAATAGATAATAGCCATGGTCAGGAGCGTCAGTCCGAGCATCATGTACAGAGCCGGACCCTGCATCCATTGCAGTACGCCCCCGGCATCGCTCATTTTGAACTGGCCGAGTTGAGCAAGGAAAATCACGATCGCCAGACCATTAACAAAACCAAGCATGACCGGATGGGGGATCAAGCGAATAAATTTACCGAGACGCAACACCCCGGCACCAACCTGGATAACACCCATCAGAACGACAGTCGCAAACAAGTACTCTATTCCGTGTTCAGCAACCAGATCGACCATGACCACAGCCAAAGCACCAGTCGCACCTGAGATCATGCCTGGACGTCCACCAATAACAGCGGTAATCAAACCAACCATAAACGCAGCATAGAGGCCAACCAGAGGAGCAACACCAGCAACAAACGAGAAAGCCACGGCTTCAGGAACCAGAGCCAGTGAAACAGTCAATCCAGAGAGGAGGTCATCTTTACAGGACGCACTCTTCCTGACGAGAAAATCAAACATTAATTATCCTTGAAGGGGTTTAAGCGGGAAGTTTAGAAAAAGACGCCGACTATAGTCGTAGGGAGAGCCCGTGGCAAGTTAAAAATGAGTGAGGTTTACGACTTTTTAAGAAGCGATGGGGGAATAAGGGCTTCGCTTATTGAAATCAAGTCAAGCTCCAACTCATCAAAAGGAGTTGAAGTTTGACTGATAACTAACCTCAAAGAGCAGGACGATGCCAAAGGTTTAAAACGTTAGAAAAGCGTATGATCTGTAAATGGGAAGTAATGTCGTGTTGCTACCTGACCCGATTCATTCAGGGGTTGTTGTGTTGCGTTCCTCCACCAGAGCAGTTGCCTTGTTGCCTGCGTGAACCACATCAATAAGTGCATATTTTTTAGAGCTATAGCCTTTGACCTCTAACCATGCACCCCAGGGATAAGTACGCCCCTTGTGTCGACAACCGAGCTTATTGGCCGAAGCACATTCGACCTTTATCCCCTGAAAAGTATCCAGAATACTCACTTCTGGGGGAGGTTTAGGTACTTCCACAACCTTTGTCACGCTACTATTCGCAGCACAACCAAAGAGCACGCTGACTAAAAACAATAAAGGCATTATAAACCGTAACGTTTTCATAAATTCTCCAGTAAGGTTAAATCGATTATGAATTTTTATCTTT
>CBDUFN010000333.1:0-2791 GCA_965366475.1 uncultured bacterium
CTCAACATTTGCAACGGGTCGCAATCTCTTCTGCAACAAACGATATTTCTTTTCAAGCTGACTACGTGATTCCATCGGCGCCCACTGAAGAGGTGTCCAGGGCTTCGGCACAAAAGGGTTCAACGACAGATGAAGACGACCAAGGTGTCCTCGTTGTTTACCAATCTTTTCCCAAACCTGACGTATCTTCAGCGTAAGATCAGCAATCGCAACAACATCCGCCTCTTCTTCACCCGGCAACCCGATCATGTAATACAGCTTCATATTTGGGATTCCAGCTTCTGCCAGAAGTTTTACCGCTGCAAGAATTTGAGATTCATCGATTCTTTTATTAATAACATCACGCATTCTCTGACTACCAGCTTCAGGTGCAAGCGCCAACGTCTTGTGCCCCGCATCAGAGAATACTTGAATCTGCTCTGCGGTAATTGCATCGATACGAACACTCGAAACAGAGACATCACCACCCTTATCGAGGATGTCACGACCGATATCAGCAAGATCGTCATAATCTGAGACAGCTGCGGCCACTAACCCCACCCTGCCAACATCATCAGTGCTGAGAATTTCTTTGCGCAGGTGTTTCACAGAATGTTCTCGGAATGGGCGATAGATAAAGCCGGCAGCACAGAAACGGCAGGCGCGTGGACAACCGCGTGACACTTCAACCAGATGCATACTACCGAATTCTGTGTCCGGCGTTGCGACACAGGTACTGCTTTGGCTGTCATCCAAGTTCTTTTGCCACTGACGTGCAACTGTTGCAGGGAGCCCTTCGCTGGCCGTCATTGCCTCTAATTCGCCACTCTCCTTATAGGAGACTGAGTAACCACCTGGTTGATAGATACCTGCTTGACGTGAAAGATCATCAATCAGGTCACCGCGGCTGTTTTTTTTCTGTACAAGCAATCGGTCCATCAATTGCGGCAGAGTGACTTCAGCCTCACCAACAACAAAAAGATCCATGATGTCTGCCAGAGGTTCTGGATTGAGAAAGGCACAAACACCACCACAAATAACCAGAGGGTGACGATCATTACGCTCTTCGCGCCACAATGGCATTCGTCCAAGTTCGAAGATGATTGGCAGATTCAGGAAATCATTTTCAAAGGAAATCGAAAAAGCAACCAAGTCAAAATCGTCTAGAGGAGTCTGAGATTCGACTGAAACAAGGGGGAAACCTGTTCGACGATGTTCTTCGAGATCTTCAGGGTCTGGAAGGAAGAAACGTTCACAAAGAGTATCATTGCGGCTGTTGAGCATTCCATAGACTGTCTGCAGCCCCAGATTACTCATACCCTGATGATAGGTATTCGGATAGACCAAGGCAACAGAGAGGCGTCCTCCCCAGGGGTTGGAACTTGCACCCGTTTCCTGCTCGTGACGTTGACGATATTTTTCAATCAGATGGCGTGACATCAATTACATTCTACGGCGAAGGCGAGCAAGAGATCAATCGCTCTTCGATGAAAAAGCAAGAACCGATGTCACACGTGAATGATAACGCTTGGCAATACGAAAGAAATAGACAGACCAGAGAGCGCCACAAGGAACCAACAGCCATGTTATGAGGGGTCTGCTTTCGACAAAGGCTCGCAAACCGATGACGAACGCCATACCTCCAAGTGCAACACAAAGAATCAATCCACACAGGCGCATCTCCCAAGCGGTCGGCAATGGCAAGTGAGTTCCATTTTCAAGCCAATAAGCTGTCTGCTGTGGAACCTTAAACAGGCGGAAGTAGAAAAGATGATAGCAAATCCAGGAGAGGATAATCGAAGCACAGACATCGCCAAGCCAATGACTAATGTGCATCGTACGACTAAGGGCCATGGCAAACACATAGATCAAGGCAAGACCGCCAAAGAGATAACCCGTTATTCGTAATTTATTTACTCTTTGTGGGTAAGCGAGCAGGCAATAAACCAGGGTCATTATAATAAACGCTTGAGCGGTATGACCACTGGGGAAACTTCCGTTGAAGGAGCCATCAAGTAACAAGTAGGGCCCCATTTCAAACCAATCGGAGAAAGGCATGCGACCATCAAGAACTCGACCAGGCCGCGCACGACCGATTGTGTTCTTGAGGCTCTGCACCATAACAACGCCGCAAAGCAAGCCACTTGACAGAATAAAACCTAACTGCGGCCTCAAGGCATGGAAGCGAGAGCTTTTTCCAGGCAGCCACGCAACAATATAAGCGAACAGAACAAAGACCAATAAAATGATAATGGGATCTCCGCCGCCAAAGGATTCTCCTTCAAAGATGGAGCGATCCATAATATCTGCAAACGTTTCCCAACGATGGTCCACCAACCAGGCTGTCCAATTTAAGTCATAAAGACCAACAACGAACATCACCAAAAAGGCTACGGCAAGACCAACCCATACGGCAAGCGATGTTGTTTTGAATTTAGGTTTTGACATATAAACACTTTAACGAATAAAGAGGAGCGTAGCAGAGAAAGAGGAGGATTCGGCCCATAGTTAAAATTCGTCAGGCTTGATCAAATAGTAGAGGATCACCCCAGTAAGGAAAACGAAGCCCCAGGCCCAGACAACATCACTAAAGAAATGTCCCCCCTGAATCATGCGACCAGCCCCCATTAAGGAACCATAAACGATCCCCCCGGCAAGAGCCATACGAGCCTTAACTGGTTTTCTGCGCCGCAAAATGAAAAATGGTGCCAAGGTATAAAACCCGATTGAAGCATGACCGGAAGCGAAAGAATTTCCTTCTCCGGCAATCCCTTTTTGCCAAACAGGCAAAAACTTCATATCTCCACCAAAT
>CBDUFN010000334.1:0-2789 GCA_965366475.1 uncultured bacterium
GCTTGGTTACAATGTCGAAGCTTTCTGCTACCAGGATAGCGCCCGCCGCGCTCACTCCATCGCAGCTCAGGGTGGCATCAACGCTGCCAAGAACTATCCAAACGACGGTGACTCTGTTTACCGCCTCTTTTACGACACAATCAAGGGCGGCGACTTCCGCGCTCGTGAAGCTGACGTATGGCGCCTGGCTCAGGTGTCGAATAACATCATCGACCAGTGTGTAGCTCAGGGCGTACCTTTCGCACGCGATTACGCGGGCTATCTTGATAACCGCTCTTTCGGTGGTGCTCAGGTTTCTCGTACTTTCTATGCACGTGGTCAAACTGGGCAGCAGCTGCTGCTCGGTGCTTACTCGGCACTCTCTCGCCAAGTTAAGGCTGGCACGGTTAAACTTCACGAGCGTCGTGAAATGCTTGACCTGGTCGTCGTTGACGGCGTTGCAAGAGGTATCACTTGCCGTAACATGGTGAATGGCGAGATCGAGTCCTATTGGGGAGACGCAGTCATCCTTGCTACCGGTGGTTACGTCAACGTTTTCTACCTTTCCACGAATGCAATGGGTTGTAGCGTTACCGCTGCCTGGAAAGCTGCCAGAAAAGGCGCTTTCATGGCGAACCCTTGTTATACTCAGATTCATCCGACCTGTATCCCGCAGCATGGCGATCAGCAGTCTAAACTGACTCTGATGTCCGAATCTCTGCGTAACGATGGTCGTTGCTGGGTTCCTAAGAAGGCCGAAGATTGTGAGAAGCCTGCAGGTGAGATCGCTGATGAAGATCGCGATTACTATCTGGAGCGTAAATATCCTTCTTTCGGTAACCTTGCCCCACGTGATATTGCATCCCGTGCCGCTAAAGAGCAATGCGATGATAGTCGTGGCGTTGGCCCAGGTAAGCGTGGTGTTTATCTTGATTATGAGACAGCTATTGGTCGTGTTGGTGAAGATACCATTCGCGAGCGTTATGGCAACCTCTTCGAGATGTACGAGAAAATCACCGATGAGAATGCTTACAAGCAACCAATGCGTATCTACCCTGCACCTCACTACTCTATGGGTGGACTCTGGGTTGATTACAACTGTATGAGCAACGTCCCGGGACTGTTTGTTCTCGGTGAAGCTAACTTCTCAGTTCACGGCGCTAACCGTCTCGGTGCTTCTGCATTGATGCAAGGTCTGGCTGATGGATATTTCGTCATCCCTTACACCATCGCTGGCTATCTCGCAGGTGTTAAGCCTGGTGAAGTGAAGGACGATCACGAAGCTTTCAAAGCCTCTGCTGAAGAAGTTAAGGCAAACATCGACAAGCTCCTCTCCATCAATGGTACCAAGACTCCTTCTGAATTCCATCGTGAGCTCGGCAAGATCATGTGGGAGAACGTTGGCATGGCTCGTAGTGATGAAAGCCTTAAGGAGGCTCTCAAGCTTATCCCTGCGCTTCGTGATGAGTTCTGGAAGAATGTTAAAGTTGTTGGAACGAATGAGCAGTTTAATCAGGAACTTGAAAATGCCTGCCGTTTGGCAGATTTCTTCGAGTTCGCCGAAATCCTCACTAAGGATGCTCTGAACCGTGAAGAATCTTGCGGTGGTCACTTCCGTACCGAGCATCAGACCGACGACGGCGAAGCAATGCGTAACGATGAAGACTTCTGGGAATTCAAAGGCGCGGGTGTCGAGCCTGAATTGCACAAAGAGCCTTTGAAATTTGATAATGTCAAGCTGGCCGTAAGGAGTTACAAATAATGAAACTCAAACTGCACGTATGGCGCCAGAACGGGCCAACAGATAAAGGAACGCTGGAGACGATAGATGCTCCAAGCGTAAGCCCTGACCAGTCCTTTCTGGAGATGCTGGACGACGTCAATCAGGCTTTGGCTCTTGATGGTAAGGATGTCATCGCTTTTGATCACGATTGTCGTGAAGGTATCTGCGGAATGTGTTCTCAGGTCATCAACGGAGTTCCTCACGGCGGTCAGGACCGTACAACGGTCTGCCAGCTGCACATGCGGAAATTTAAGGATGGTGACGAAATCTTTATTGAGCCATGGAAAGCACGCGCTTTTCCGGTAATTAAAGACCTGGTTGTTGACCGTGGTGGTTTGGAAAAGATCATGCAAGCCGGTGGTTACACCTCTTGTCATACCGGTGGCGTTGCTGATGGTAATGCTTTACCCATTGGCAAAGGCATTGCAGATTACTCTATGGATGCTGCTGAATGTATCGGTTGTGGAGCGTGTGTTGCTTCATGTCCTAACAGCTCGGCGATGCTATACACAGGTGCCAAAGTTGCTCAACTAGCTGTTTTGCCGCAGGGCAAGGTTGAAGCACATATCCGGGTTATGGCCATGACTGAAGCCGCAAAAGAAAATGGTTTTGGTAACTGCTCCAATCACTATGAGTGCCAGGCTTCTTGCCCGAAGGGTGTTGATGTCAAATTCATTTCCAAGCTGAACCGTGAATTTATGAAGGCACTCGTTAAGTAATCCTTTGCATCTTTTGATGCATCAAAGGGCTGATTGTTTGGCCCGCACAGCGTAATGACAAACCCCACATCAAGAGATGTGGGGTTTGTTTTTTTGTAGTTGAACCTCTTTGGTTTTATTGCCATCTAAGCGCAACAGATTGCTACTCTGTTACGGTTTAATGGTTCTATAGGCAAAATCGGCGGTTCGCGTACCGCCAGACGCCATACTTAGTGCCTGGCAGCAAAAGTGCCAACTCCTTGCGGAGGGCAATTCATGCGCCGATATTCCGACACCTTTATCACTCTGAATTGGACTGTGAAGTATTT
>CBDUFN010000335.1:0-2775 GCA_965366475.1 uncultured bacterium
TGAAGAAATCAACGAGCTCGATTTTTCCTTTGGTGTTAAAGGGTTAGCTCGCTTTCGTGGCAATATTTTTGTCCAACGTGGTGCCCTCGCTGGTGTCTTTCGTTTGATCCCCTACAAATTCCTCTCTTTCGATGAGCTCGGTTTGCCGCAGGTTATCAAAACGATTTCAAACAAATCGAACGGTCTGGTGCTGGTAACAGGGCCTACCGGATCAGGTAAGTCAACCACTCTGGCTTCGATCATTGACCGGATAAACTCGGAACGTGAAGATCATATTGTCACCATTGAGGATCCGATCGAATATCTGCATCCGCACAAAAAGTGTGTGGTCAACCAACGCGAAGTCGGTTCTGATACACATTCATTCAAGAATGCTCTGAAATATATTTTACGACAGGATCCCGATATTGTTCTGCTTGGGGAGCTTCGTGACCTTGAAACGATTGAGGCCGCACTGACCATTGCTGAAACCGGTCACCTCTGTTTTGCTACACTCCATACCAATGGTGCGGTGCAAACGATTAACCGTATTGTCGACGTTTTCCCAACCCACCAGCAGCAGCAGGTTCGAACTCAGCTTTCTTTCGTTTTAGAGGGCGTACTGTCGCAAACCTTGCTGCCTCGTATGGATGGTAAGGGCCGTGCTCTCGCTCTGGAAATCATGGTGCCAAATACGGCGATACGCGCTCTGATTCGTGATGATAAAGTCCATCAACTCTATTCACAGATGCAGATGGGGCAGGAAAAATACGGTATGCAGACGATGAATCAGTGTCTGTTCTCCTTGTACCACAGTAAAAAGATTTCCATGGATGATGCCCTGTCTCGCTCCTCAGATATTGAGGAACTCAAAGAGATGATGTCTAATCCTCAAGCAGCTCTCAAACGCGGGGTTCAGTCTGGCACTGGTGCGAAAAGGTAAGCGCAGGGGCTGGATACTGGTGGGTGGGGGCTGGTTTCAGGCTGTCAAAGTAAATTCAATAATTTTTGATTTTATAACGGTTTAATAACTGACGAGGTTGATCATGGGTAAATTTAAATGGGAAGGCACGACAAAATCCGGTCAATCTATGAAGGGGGAGATGCAAGCCCCTAATGAGGAAGCTGTTCAGGCGCAACTCCGTCGTCAGGGGATTTCTCCCGGAAAGATAAAGGAAGCAGGGAAAGGCCTCGATCTGGAAATCAAAATCCCAGGTTTTGAGCCTAAAGTTGGCACTAAAGACATCGTTATCTTTACCCGGCAGTTTGCAACGATGATTGATGCCGGCCTGCCTTTGGTACAGTGTCTCGATATATTGAGCAAACAGCAGGAAAATCCAACTTTCAAAAAAAATCTAACGCAAGTTAAGGAAGATGTTGAAGCTGGGTCTACTTTCGCCGACGCTTTGAAGAAACATCCTAAGGCTTTTGACACCCTTTATGTCAACTTGGTCGCGGCGGGGGAAATTGGTGGTATTCTCGACACCATTCTTAATCGTCTTGCGGCTTATATAGAAAAAGCTCTTAAACTGAGAAAACAAGTTAAGAGCGCCATGACCTATCCTGCGACCATTATCGGTATCGCCATTCTTGTTATTGCAGTTATTCTTGTCTTTGTTATTCCGCAGTTCCAGTCTATGTTTGAATCTTTTGGCCAACAGTTACCTTTACCAACTCGCATCGTTATAAAATTGAGTGACTTTCTTCAAAGTTACATCTTTGTCATTATTGGCGGTTGTTACGCACTTGTCTGGATTCTTAAACGGATATACCAGACCCCTAAAGGGCAACTTTATATGGATGCGCTTTTCCTGAAGTTGCCTGTTATGGGAATTTTGATTCGTAAGGTTGCCGTGGCCAAGTTTACCAGAACCCTCGGAACCATGATCTCCAGTGGTGTCCCGATTCTGGATGGGCTGGATATCGTTGCCAAAACCGCGGGGAATAAGATTGTTGAGAATGCCATCTATAAGGTCGCCCAAAGTATCAGTGAAGGTAAGACAATTGCTGAACCGTTAGAACAATCTGGGGTCTTTCCTGCAATGGTTTGTCAGATGATTGCTATCGGTGAGCAGTCTGGTTCAATTGATACGATGCTTAATAAGATCGCTGACTTCTATGATGATGAAGTCGATGATGCGGTCGGGAACTTAACAGCCATGATGGAGCCGTTGCTGATGCTTTTCCTTGGCACCACTGTCGGTGGTTTGGTTGTTGCCATGTACCTGCCGATCTTCTCCTTGGCTGGTGCGGTCGGCTAAGTTTGACCCGCAACAGCAAGTTGAGGTCACTTGAAAAAAAAGCTTTCACCATAAAACCGCAGAGAACAATAATTCTTTTTTAGTATTCTCTCTGTCCTCTGTGACTCGAGTGAGAGAAACAAAAGAGTGGTGAGATTGATTTTCGACCTTGGTATATCTCTATGGCGGTAACGCCTGTTCAAAAATATTTTAGTAACGTCCCGCGTCGATTGTTGTCGTGGTATCTTGCTGTCCGTTTAGTTGTCATCTGTCTTTTTCTTGGCGGCACAATCCTTTATCAATTACAACAGGGTACGTGGGTGGCTTCGGCTGCTGCACGATATCTGAGTTATCTCACTCTTCTTGCGATCCTGCAAACGATTGTGTCAGGGGTTATTCTTGCTCGAATAAGGCACTACCGTCACTTCATCAACGCACAGATCAGCTGGGACTTGCTCTTTGTTGTTTTGATTATTTACCTGACGGGTGGTGTTGAAAGTTTATATTCCTTTCTCTTTATTCTGGTGATCATTGCAGCCAGTGTTTTCTTCCCCAG
>CBDUFN010000336.1:0-2763 GCA_965366475.1 uncultured bacterium
ACTCATGCGTGAGTACCTACACGAGGTTCGACCAGGACAAGCGGAAGAGTTCTTTGGCTCTCCCACGCAACTGACCCGTGCCCTTGCTTACGAAGACAAAATTCCTCTCAGCTCAAAAGTCACTCGTTGGGAAGATGCCCGCCGAATTGTGCAAGAGGCAGAATTCGGCGCAGCCGGGCTGTGCTTCTGTCGTCACCAGAAAGAACATCTTGGAGAAACATGCAGTAAAGGAGCGCCGATGGAGGAGATCTGCATTGCTCTCGGTAAGGGCGCACAGTTTCTCGTGCGGCGCGGCTTCATGGAAGAAAAGAGCACCGAGGAACTTCTTGCAATACTCGATACTGCCCGTAGTCATAACCTGACCCACATCACTGACAATATCCGCGAGCAACCGTCTTTCATCTGCAACTGCTGCTCCTGCTGTTGCGAACTGATGGCCGGGATTCAGTCGGGATTCCCTGATGGCGTAGCCAAAACCCCATTCATTGCGACAGTCGATGAAGAAGCCTGCACTCTCTGCGGAAGATGTATCAAGACGTGTAACGCCGCTTGCATTATTCCGTTCAAAGCAGAACAAACAACGCGTGTAGATGAAAAAGTCTGTCTCGGCTGTGGAGCTTGTATCGATTCATGTCCAGAAGACGCCCTTCAACTCATCGAACGTGAAAAACGTCCCCGTCCACCGCTCAACAAAGGGTTGATGTTTACTCGAATTTTAAAAGAGAAAGGACGTTTGATGCCGATGGTTGCTGCTGAAGTTAAAAAGAATATGAGGAGGTTGATTAAAAGGTAAATTTTGCTTCTTTTGACTATATTCTTATTAGAGACAGGACCGGCGGGTCGCGTCCCGCCAGACGTCTTCATTTTTTGAAGCCACAAAAAACGAAGCAAAAAATGTCTGACGCTGCGCTTGGCATTTCTTATACGAAATATCAGGTGACGATAATTCACTGCAGACTAAAACAACCAACACTCTCCCTTAACGAGAACGGGGCCCCTCTCACGGGCCCCGTCCTTGTTGCCAACAACCTGTTCGCTCGTTGTTTAATCTTACAGCTATTAACATCTTGGTTTGGTGGCGAAAGAAATGCTCCCTGCTAAGGGCGTGCATTTTTTGCTTACTATTTGTTGCCGTGGACAAAAAGTAAGGCGTCTGGCGGGACGCGACCCGCCGGTCCTTAACCCAAAAAGAGCAACTAGACGTCCCGTTCCATATCCCGATGCAACGCCTCACGCAAACGCCTCGAAGTTACCCCAACCGCCCCCTGATTAATCGTATAGTCAGCCACTTTAACAACAGGCATCACCTCCAACGAAGTCGACGTAATAAAGACCTCATCAGATGATTTTAAATCTTGCAGCTTGAACTCACCCGTGACAACACGAAGATTCAGATCCTCTTCGCAGAGGCGCATAATCGTTGAGCGCGTCACCCCTTCCAGAAGACCGGTTGAGGCATCCGGTGTAAACACCCACTGACCCTTAACCCAAAAGATATTCGACGAGGCGCCTTCACAAATATGGTTTTTGTTGTTCAACATAACCACTTCAAAGGCACCGCAGGCTTTAGCCTCTAATTTTCCCAAAAGACTATTGAGATTACTGATCGACTTAATTTTGGGGTTAATCGCTTCAGGTGCATTACGACGGGTTTCAGCTAAACAGAGTTTAATACCCTGCTCGTAGCAATCATCATCAAAGCCCTCAAATTCTTTGCCGATAATCAAGCAAGTCAGGTCGTTGCTCATCTCTCGTTTAAAACCAACGTGACCTTTACCGCGGGTGATCGTGATTCGGAAATAAGCATTGTTCAAATGATTCTTTTGCCGTAGCTCTATAAGAATCTTTTCCAATTCCTGCTGAGTGAAGGTCATCGGATAGCTAAGCGCTTCAGCAGATTGCAGCAAACGTTGGTAGTGCTGTGAGAACTGGTATAAACGATCACCTACAGAACGAAAACTTTCAAAGATCCCGTCACCATACAAAAAGCCCTGGTCAAAGACAGAGACCATTGCTTGATCGCTCTTAACAAAATCACCATTTAAATAAACATAGCTCATGTTTGATCCTTTTATGCGTGCGCTGCCAATTTCTTCAGTTTCCTATTACATCATATCGTTTCAAATCGAGATGTATATAAGCAACATTTGAGGCGTTAAAAAGTCTCTATCGTCATGGAAAAGGCAAATTCAACTGAACTGACTCATCAAGCAAGATATCTGTTGTCAAATTCGACACGGTTAAACCTAACAGGCGGACGGGTCTTGGCCCAGCCTCAGTTTTGTCGAGAAGACTATCAGCCAGAGTGAGCATGAGCTCTGCATCTTCAATCGGTTCAGCTTGAGTATGGCTACGAGTCACACTCTGAAAATCGTCGTATCGAACCTTTAAAGTCAGAGTCAAACCACTGGTTTTACGAGAATGAAGAAGAGCTGCCACCTGATTCGACAGGTGATCAAGAATCACCATCATTTCGCCTTTATCGACACAATCTTCGTCCAAAGTGGTTTCTTTGCCGATCGACTTACGCAGGCGGTTCGGCACCACTTCGCGAAAATCAATCCCACGAGAGATATTGTAGAAATACTGTCCAGAGCTGCCAAATAATCGTTGTAGCTCATCCAACGATCTCTGACTAAGATCAGCTCCATTCGTAATACCACGAGCCAGCATGCGTTTCTCTGTTACCCGCCCCACTCCATGAAAGCGTCTAATTGGAAGCTCTGCAATAAAAGCCACTGCTTGTTCAGGTGTCACCACGGT
>CBDUFN010000337.1:0-2733 GCA_965366475.1 uncultured bacterium
GCCCATGAAGCCGGCGTTGAGCTAACGCTTGCTGATATTGAGCAGGTAACAGCCCGCGTCCCATTGCTCGGTAATTTCAAACCATTTGGTCAGTACGTTATGAATGACTTGCATAAGATCGGTGGCTTGCCGATGGTTATGAAAACCTTGCTTGATGCGGGATATCTCCATGGTGATTGTCTGACTGTCACCGGGAAAACTGTGGCAGAAAATTTATCTGATGCACCGCAGCGTCCTGACAATCAAGATGTTTTCTATAGTCCTGATCAACCTTACGCCTCCGCTCAGAAACATATACGAGTGCTGCATGGTAATTTAGCTTCTGAAGGTTGCGTGATGAAGCTCAGTGGCAAAGAAATGAGCCGGTTTAAAGGTCCTGCCAGAGTTTTTGACCGTGAAGAAGAGGCTCTTGAAGAAATTCTGGCTGGTACAATTCACGCCGGAGATGTGGTTGTTATTCGTTATGAGGGGCCCAAAGGTGGCCCTGGCATGCGCGAAATGTTGTCCCCCTCGTCAGCACTTATGGGAGCGGGTTTGGGAAAGGATGTTGCTCTTGTCACAGACGGACGGTTCTCAGGTGGCACCCATGGCATCATGATCGGACACGTTGCGCCTGAAGCTCAGGTGGGTGGTCTTATTGCTGTTGTTCGTGAGGGAGATGAAATCGAAATTAACCTGGAAGATGGAACCATAACTCTGAATGTTGAGGACGCAGAGATCTCGCAACGCTTGGCAAAATGGCAGGCTCCGCAAGCAAAGTACCACAGAGGAGTTTTGGCCAAATATGCGCAGTTGGTTTCTTCCGCATCGAAAGGAGCTGTTACGAGTTGACAGCTGCTTCTTGATTCACTTTTCTCTTTGTCAGAAACGAAACGTGTTTCTTTACCTCTTTTTGTAAAGGTAGAAAATGGTAGCAAAGCAAGTTGGAAAATATTCTACTACTTTATAGACCGCTGTTGTCGGCATATTGCTGACCAGCGGTTTTCTATTAAAAAATGGTCAACCGTTTTTCGGCGTTGATCTATGGAGACCTATTATGAAGACAATCAAAGTTGTGGTTGAGAGATGGTTAGAGGTTCCCGATGAATGGGATCTCGTTGAGCCTGAGCATACCGGTCAACTTCACCTGAAAACAGATAACTTTTTTGCCATCCCTGAATTGACCTGGCTGACCCTTAAAGATCATTCTGAAGAAACCTGTGGTTGGGAGGAAATTGTCGGTGAAGATAAAGATAGCCTCGGTAATATGATGGTTGCAGGGTCGAGCTCTCTCGAAGACGAGATTGACGAAGACGAGATTGACGAAGACGAGATTGACGAAGACAAGGTAGACGAATAAACGATCATTAAAGAGTGTTTGTTGCATATGGATGCATCGAGGTTTTTTGCCCCGCAAATCGTTGAAATGGCCTGTCGTATAAGAGGAGCCACGCAAAATGAGTACAAATGATCACAATGGAACGGATCCTTTATTGGATATTGAAAATACCGAGTGGCGAGAATCTCTTGATTATGTGCTACAGACTCAAGGAGAAGAGCGCGTTCGCGAGCTGCTTCGACTTCTGCAAGTAAGAGCTCAGGAGCAGGGTGTCAGTATTCCCTTCACTGCCAATACTCCCTATATCAATACGATTCCCAAGCATCAGCAACCGGTTTTTCCCGGTAATCGTGAAATTGAACGCCGTATCAAATCGATTATTCGCTGGAACGCTATGGCGATGGTGGTTCGTGCCAATCGAGAAAAATCAGGGATTGGTGGCCATATCTCTACTTACGCCTCCGTTGCGACTCTTTGGGAAGTTGGCTTTAATCATTTTTGGCGGGGGCGTACCGATGATTTCCTGGGTGATATGGTCTATTTCCAGGGCCATGCTGCGCCAGGTGTTTACGCTCGAGCTTTTTTAGAAGGACGCCTGACAAAAGAAGATCTGGAGCGGTTCCGTAATGAACTGGCTCCAGGCGGTGGGCTTTCTTCTTATCCCCACCCCTTTCTGATGCCAAACTTCTGGGAATTCCCAACAGTGTCCATGGGCTTAACTGCTCTATCGGCAATCTATCAGGCTCGTTTCAATCACTATCTTGTTGATCGGGGTCTGCGTAAGTCGAGCGGCCGCAAGGTTTGGGCCCTACTCGGTGATGGCGAAATGGATGAGCCGGAATCTCTCGGCGCAATCACACTCGCTTCGCGAGAAAAGCTCAATAACCTGATCTTCGTCGTTAACTGTAACCTGCAACGTCTGGACGGCCCCGTTCGTGGTAATGGCAAAATTATTCAGGAACTGGAAGCCGCGTTCCGTGGTGCAGGCTGGAACGTTATTAAGGTGATCTGGGGCGACGATTGGGATCAGTTGCTGGAAAAGGATCAGTCTGGATTGCTTGTCAAGCGGATGGATGAGATTCTTGACGGAGAAATGCAACATTTTACCCTTAAAAATGGCGCTCATGTCCGTGAACTTTTCTTTGGAAAATATCCCGAACTTCTCAAGTTGGTGGAGAATCATACCGATGAGCAACTCGGTCGATTGACCCGCGGCGGGCATGATCCTGATAAGGTTTATTCAGCGTTCAAGGATGCCGTTTCACAAACAGATATGCCGACTGTTGTTCTGGCCCAAACCATAAAGGGCTACGGTCTGGGTGAGGCCGGTGAGGGTAAGAATATCACTCACTCCCAAAAGAAGCTCAACGAGGATGAACTCAAAGCCTGGGCAGACGCCCGGCTTTTAAAATCGC
>CBDUFN010000338.1:0-2720 GCA_965366475.1 uncultured bacterium
ATCGAACCGCAGTCCAAAATGCCACTTCTTGAGTCCGTGTTAGATTGGTGTTAATGTGAGGTATTCTGTTGCACGCCAATTACAAGGATGGTTATAGGTGTGCCGTTTTGGTGTTCCGTTCGATACAGTTGCAGAAATAGTAAGCTGTGCAATTTCAGTTTGTTAGCAATTTATTGGTGGTGTACCCTCGTTTCCCGCCACCTCCACCATTCCAAAGAAAAAGGGCAGCTCTTATGAGTTGCCCTTTTTCTGTTGGTTTTTAGTGTCAGTGCATTGCTTTACATTTTCACTACAAAAGTACGCTAATTGCATTGATTGTAACTATAGTGTCGATTCTAGCTTTGTTCGGAAAGACTCAAGCCTCAAATCGTTTTGTCGATGTCTGATCGCACAAAGGACAGAGCATCTGATATCCAAGTATCTGTTTGCATGACAGTTTTCCTCTGGCGGAAGGCTTGCTTCTCGGCTTTATGCTGAGCCAAGGATATGAAAGTTTTTATGCTCTGATTCAATGTGCCGTAACGTCTCAATGTTTTGTTATGCAGGCACATCAAAAGTGGTTTTGATACATACCGTTGCAATATCTCATCGTCGCTGCAACTAAAGATTCGCCCGGTTCCTGGAGCCCCTTGGCGTCCTGATCGTCCTAGTAATTGTCGATCTATCCGTTTTGATTCATGAGGCTCTGAAACGATAACATGGAGACCGCCGAGTTCTGCTGCATCTTCTTGTAATTTTATATCTGCACCACGGCCGGCCATGTTGGTTGCTATCGTCACGATTCCGCGTTGGCCTGCTGTTGCTATGATTTCAGCTTCTTCTCGGTGCTTTATAGCGTTCAGTATTTGGAAGGGGACGCCTTGAGTGCTTAAGAGTGTCGCAATTTTTTCACTGTCAGCGATACTCCTCGTACCAATCAAAACCGGTTGTCCCAGCCGATGACAATCGATAACCTCATCACAAATTGCTTGCCATTTGCTTTTCTGATCAGAACAAAATCTTACTGGTAATTGTTTTCGGACACAGGGTCTGTTTGTTGGAACACTGAATACAGGCATTCCGTAGATGTGCCAGAATTCGTCTGCTGCTTCAACGGCTGTGCCGGACATGCCGCCCAATTTCCTGAAAAACCGAAAAAATCTTTGAAAACTCAACCGGACCAGAGTTTCACTCGGGTCTGATAGTGTGAGGTCTTCTTTTGCCTCGATCATTTGGTGCAGGCCATGTCTCCAGGTTCTTTGAGGCATCATTCGACCCGTGAATTCATCGACGATAACCACCTTGTCATCTTCGATGACGTATTGTCGTCCTTTGTGGTAAAGCTCTTTCGCCGTCAGAGCCAAAATAAGAAGTTCTTCCCTGCGACTTTTACCCTGCCAAAGATCGGGGAGTTTTACACACAGCTTTTCAAGTTTCGCTTCGCCTGCATGGGTTAACTGTACTTCACGATAACGTTGCTCAACTTGATAATCAAGCCGCTCTATAAAATCTTTGGCTAGCTCTGTTGCCGTCTTGCAGGCCTCAGTAAGCGGGCGGTTCTTTTGGGGTTGTGAGATCAGCAGGGGGGTCACAGCTTCATCAATCAGAACGCTGTCGGCTTCATCAACAATGACTGTATCGATTCCGCGCATAACCATCTGTCTCATCGCCCGATCTTGTCCTTTGAGTTTTCTTGTGACCCGGCGTCGCTCGACCTGGTGACAATTTCCCAACAATAGACGGTCTCGCAAAAAATCAGCCAGCAGCTCCTTGCTGGTGGTGTAGACCACGCCACTGGCATAGTTTCCTCGTCGCAGTTCTGGCGACATGCTGCTACCGACCCAGCCCGTGGTTGTCAGACAAAAGTTGTACAGTGGCGCCAGTTCCTCGGCGTCACGAGAGGCCAGGTAATCGTTGGTGGTGATGATGTGGCAAGGGCGTCCAGACCATGCGGTAAGGATGGCCGGGAGTGCAGCTGTCAAGCTCTTCCCTTCGCCGGTGGCCATCTCTGCGAGGCCACCGCGATAAATGATCAGTGCGCCGAGAATCTGTACCGGGTATGGACGCATGCCGAGACAGCGTTCAGAGGCCTCGACGATCATGGCAATGGCTTCAGCCAGATGTTGTTCGTGGTCTCTTGCCTGACGGCGGAAGATGATACGCAGGTCCGCCAACTGATGCTGCAATTCTTCCTTGGTGAGATTCTGTAGTTGTAAAGATCGGGCATGGATGTTTTCGGCTTCTCTTTGCCCCTGGGTGAGGAGGCTTCTTCGCCTGTGGTAGCGTCCTACCGTGTTGTTCATGGCACGGTCCAGACCCGTGTGCAATTTGGTGGGGATGACACTCCTGAGCGATCTTTCTTCCTGAGTCAAGATCATGTCTGGTAGCGTTTCTGGAAGAACTGTCGAGCCTTGCGCATCAGCTGTCCCAGCAGAGGTTCCGGTGGCAAGTTGAAACGAATCCGACCCGAGTGCCCATGTGATACGACGACCCCCGCTATGGGTTGCAAGTCAGCGTGAATACGGAAGAAAGGTTCAACTGTCTGCAGGCCCCGCTCATCTTTTTCGACGACCGGAATGTCGCCTCCTGACTGCCAGCCGAGGGACGCCGAGGGAAGATATTGATGCTGAAAAGGGATAATCTCCTGTTCACTTACCGGAATGTCAAATTGTCCCTGACCCACCAGACGAACAGTGGCTCTGTCCAGTTTGCTTTCAACAAACAGATTTGCAGCTTCTGCC
>CBDUFN010000339.1:0-2702 GCA_965366475.1 uncultured bacterium
GTCGGTAAACCCTTAACGGCTCCCTTAACAGCGGCGGTATAAGCGATGACTGCGCGGTTTGGTCGAGCTCCGGATTTGCCTCCCGGAGTGTAGGCGTCATCGTTACGCACCTTCTTGGCTGCGGTGTAATGATTGACCATGGAATCCATGGCTCCGGCAGAGATTGCAGCAAAGAGACGTGGTCGACCCATAACCTTGAAGGTCTCCGGATCTCGCCAATCTGGTTGAGAAAGAATGCCGACTCTCAGGCCGTCGGCTTCAAGCATTCTGGCCAACAACGCCGTGCCGAAAGAGGGATGGTCGATGTAGGCATCTCCTGTAACAAAGAGGACATCGAGTTCCTCCCAGCCCCTTGTCGCCATTTCTGCCCGACTACACGGAATGAACTTATGGTGATTGGTTTTGGTCACTTGCGATCCTACTTCTGTTGCGCTTTGCTGATAACGTCGTAAATTGACTCTGCCATCAGTTTGTAACCAGCGGTGTTAGGATGAATGGAGTCACTTTTCATGCTGTTGTCACCAAGCAAGTCCAGGAGAATGTCACGTTGCAAGGGTATGGTATATTCTTCGGCAATCTCCGGGTAGAATTTCGGTATGCCCAGCCCAAAGCCGAGTTTTGGTACACCGATCAGAATGACATCGGCTCCGGTTGCCCGAATCGCCTCGATCATGGCTTTGAGGTTACGGATAGTCGTTGCCTCATCCATGCGGCGCAAAAAATCGTTACCGCCATGGCAGAGGATCACCAGCGTTGGATTGTATCTGTCCAGAACCGAAGGCAGGCGCTTAAGACCGGCGGCTGAAACTTCACCAGGAATACCAACATTGATGACGGGCCGACCGAGCCGCTCAGCTAAAACGTCAGGATATGCTTGCCCCTTATCCGCGCCGGTGCCGTGGGTGAGACTGTCACCAAAAGCCAACACGATACTTGTTTGATCAAGCGTTTTGATCTGTGGTCCGGAGTCGCAACCGCTAAAGATCAGAATGGGGAAAAACAGGATAAAAACCACGAAAATGTTTCTGCGCATGACGTCCTCGTGCAAGAATAATAGGTCAGATCAACTTGAACCCATCATGGCATAGATGGCGACTATAAAGGAATACCTCTGTTGGAACAGTGGCTTTTGGAACACAGTTACCCTGCGCTCTTCATTCTGAGCTTTCTTGCGTCCACTCTTGTGCCGCTTGGCAGTGAATGGTTGCTTGCCGTTCTTCTGCTGAATGGTTTTGACCTGCCTCTCGTTGTGCTGGTGGCAACCCTTGGCAACAGTTGTGGCGCTTTGACAACCTATGCTGTTGGCTGGTGGGGTGGGCCTTACCTGGTGCAGAAAGTTCTAAGAGTCAGTGCTGAGAAGCAGAAACGCGCAGAAGCATATTTTTCTCGTTACGGCAGCTGGGCTTTGCTTTTCTCCTGGGTTCCGATCCTCGGCGACCCACTTTGTCTTGTTGGCGGTGTGCTACGCACAGGTTTCTGGCGATTTCTCGCTCTTGTCTCGGTCGGTAAATTGGTTCGTTACCTTATCGTTGCAAAATTGGTTGTTGAGGGGACCAAGGTGCTTTAACCTAAAATCAAAAGGGCTTTGTACGCTCTATTCGATTTTGTCTGCATTTGATAATGATTTCAGTTTTAAAGGTGTCAACTCATGGATAAAAAATTCTGGCTCAGGCGCTGGCATAAGAATGAAATCGGTTTTCATATGACCGAGGCACACCCCTTTCTTGCAAAGTTCTTCTCCCGCCTGCAAACCCAACCTGGGGATCTTGTCTTTGTACCACTCTGCGGCAAGAGCCCTGATCTGGTCTGGTTCCGTGAGGAAGGTCTTAACGTTGTTGGTATTGAGTTGAGCCGTACCGCTGTTGACGCTTTCTTCAAAGAGAACGATTTGTGTGGAAAGTGGGCAACCGTTTCGGGACAGCTCTGTTGTTGCGCTGATGGCTATAAGATCTATTGTGATGATTTTTTCAAACTGACGGTTGCGGAGTTGGCTGGAGTCAGCGCTGTCTATGATCGAGGTTCGCTGGTGGCTTTGCCACCGGAAATGCGTGTTCGCTATGCAGCGCATCTCGCAACCTTACTTTCTTCTGGCAGCCGAGTTCTTCTGATCAGCTACAGTTACAACCAGATCGAGACGTATGGCCCGCCTTTTTCTGTGCCGCACGAAGAGGTTGAATCTTTATTTGCGGATCAATTTACAGTCGAAGTTTTGGCCGAAGAGGATGCCCTTTGGTCTCATCAGGGGCTTGTTGCAAGGGGAGTGACACAATTGATGGAATCCTCTGTGCTGCTTACTCGCAAGGCCTCTGGTTAAGCGACCTGCCTGCTGTGCCTCCTCCAGGAGTTTCGACTCTTCCAGATCGTATTGCTTGAATAAATTCCCAAGCCAGCCCAGATAAAGAGGAAGCTGATCAGATGGCTACGGCTGAATGTCTCGTTGTATAAACCGACGGCCAGAAGGAAATGCATACTCGGAGTGATGTATTGCAGAAAACCGACCGTTGCTAGCTGTAATCGGCGAGCTGCGCCGACAAAGAAAAGCAATGGAATGGCAGTGACGATGCCGGAGAGAGGCAGGAGCAGATTGAGACTTAATGTCCCAACGAGGAATGAACTCTCCTGTTGTGTTGTCAGATAGACGATGTAGCCAAGAGCCAGTGGGGAGAGGAGGAGCGTCTCGACGGTTAAACCGATCATTGCGT
>CBDUFN010000340.1:0-2685 GCA_965366475.1 uncultured bacterium
GTCTCATATGTTTAGTGTGGAGTGTGCAGAAATCGTATGAGTTATCTTGAGCACTACGGCCTCGATCGGGAGCCCTTCTCCAACGCACCCGACGCCCGTTTTTACTATAACAGCGACCTTCACAGTCAGGCACTCTTACGCGTGATGTATGCCGTTGATTCCAACAAAGGGTTGGCGGTTCTGGTTGGTGGAGTTGGTACCGGCAAGACCACTCTCGCACGTCGTATGCTCGATAATCTCCCTGAGGAACGCTACGAATCCTCCTTGCTTGTTATGGTTCACTCCGGGATAACACCTGAGTGGATTTTAACCCGAATTGCATTACAATTGGGGATTGATGAGCCTGCAGGTGATCGCCTCAAGTTATTGAAGCAGCTCTATACGCGACTTTTGGAGATTGAGGATGAAGGGCGGCGGGCCGTTGTCCTCATTGACGAAGCTCAGATGCTGCAAAGTCGTGAGTTGATGGAAGAGTTTCGTGGTTTATTGAACCTGGAAATTCCAGGGAAAAAACTACTGAATATCGTTTTTTTCGGTCTGACGGAGCTGGAAGATTGCTTGGCTCTGGATGAACCGTTAGCGCAGAGAGTTGCAGTTAAATATCACCTTAAATCGATGACTGTTGATACAACAACCTCATATATCAAACATAGGCTCCAGATTGCTGGTGCGAAACATGTTCTCTACGATGATGAGGTCATTCCTCTGATTCATCGATATGCGGGAGGCGTGCCGCGTTTGATAAATACGATTAGTGATAATTGCCTTTTCGAAGCTTATTTGCGTAAAATGAAAAAAGTTGATGTTCGTATTGCGCATAGTGTCGCCGGTGACTTGGGCTTGTTGCAACAGCCTCTTTGTGAATTACCTCAGGCAAGAGCTAAAGATGAACTCTCTGAGATTGAAAATATGCTTGATCGACTGGAACAAAAGCAGTAACTCGATCCCTCTACCTTTCAAGTGGCCGGTTCAGTTTTCTGATCCGGCCGTTTCTGTCTGTACCGTGAGAAAGTGATTCCTATGAGCAACAGAATCCAAATCCTTCCTGAAAATCTCGCTAATCAAATTGCTGCCGGAGAGGTTGTTGAACGCCCCGCCTCTGTTGTTAAGGAATTAGTTGAGAATTCTCTGGACGCTTCGGCAAATGAAATCTTTGTGGAGATAGAGAAGGGTGGTAAGGCTCTGATTCGTGTGACAGATAATGGCCATGGTATGAAGAAGGATGATGCCTTCCTTTGCCTGGAACGCCATGCGACGAGTAAAGTGTCGAATGCCGCAGATTTGTTTGCTCTTCATACTATGGGATTTCGTGGTGAGGCCCTTCCTGCAATTGCCTCAGTATCTCGTTTGCGCCTTACGACGCGTTCAATTGAAGATGAAACCGGCTGGCAAATCTATGCTGAGGCCGGAACAATTCGTCAGGCTGATGCTGTTGGTGTTGCTCCGGGAACTGTTGTAGAAGTCCGCAATCTTTTTTTCAATACCCCTGGACGGCGCAAGTTCCTTCGAAAAGAAGAGACCGAATTCGGCCATATTGCCGATGTTGTTTCTCGGCTTGCCTTGTCCCGACCAGATATTCATTTCCGTCTTTCTCATAATGGCCGAAATATTCTTGAGGCTTATCGCCATAATCGTCTTGAAGAGCGCGCTGCTGCAATTCTTGGTCGCTCAGTCGTTGGTGACCTTCTGTCGGTGGATGCAGATTCTGGGAATGGTGAAATGCTGGTCGGTCTTCTGGGCACACCGGGGATCAGTCGCTCTACGACAGGGCAAATCTATACTTATGTTAACGGGCGGTTTGTTCGTGACAGAGTCATTCAGCACGCTATTCTTGAAGCCTATCGCTCCTTGTTGGAAAAACGGCGTTATCCGATCGCTGTGCTTTTTATCGACATGCCTCCGGAAACAGTAGACGTCAATGTTCATCCAACCAAACACGAAGTGCGTTTCCGCAATCAACAGCAAGTTCATGACTTTATCGTCAGTTCATTACGCGAACGTTTACAGCAGGTTACTTTTGAACCCTCTCGCGATGCGTCTTTTCAACCACAGACTTTTGCGATGCCTAATCCAGCCCCTTCTGAACCCGTTTCTCGTGATTATCGTGAACGCGTACAAGAGTCTTTGTCGGCATTCAATGAAAAGGTTGCTACAACACCTTCTGTAACTGCCATATCAACGGTTAAAGGAGAGATTGAAGGATGGTCCTCAGGTCGTTCTGATACGTCTTCTGTCCCTGAAGGATGGCGTTTGATTGGTCAGTACCTTAATAGCTATCTGCTTTGTCAGGCAGATGATGAACTGGTATTGATTGATCAGCATGCAGCACATGAGCGCATTGGCTTTGAACGGCTACGCAATCAATTAAAGAACGATGGAATACAGAGCCAAAACTTGTTGTTCCCAACAGTTTTGGAGCTTGATCATCGTGAGGCTGCTGTCCTGACTGAAAACCTTGCTGAGTTCAGTCGTTTTGGCTTTGATGTAGAAGCCTTTGGCGGCCGTTCTTTTACTGTCAAATCGGTTCCGGCCCTTGTCACTGACATCGACGTCGAGAGATTGGTTCGTGACCTGGCGGCTGAGCTCAATGACGTTGGTCGTACCGGTCAATTGGATAATGAAATTGAGCGTGTTCTGGCTGTACTTGCTTGCCATAGCATGGTCAGAGCCAACCAAGCACTTTCT
>CBDUFN010000341.1:0-2680 GCA_965366475.1 uncultured bacterium
GTCACTCACATCGTCCTATGTCTTCCCAAAATTCAAGGTTATAAAAAACACAATAAAAACCGTATGCGATTTTGGTTTGTTTGGGGTTATGATAGCTCCTCATTTACCGGAGATGACGATATTGCGAAAACACCCCTGGCTTGGTCCCTTACTTTTTATCACCCTGCTGTTCTACCTGAACTTTGTCGCCCGTATTCTTCTCTCACCGCTGGCGCCGATAATGGAGATGGAACTTGGATACTCCCATGCCGGCACCGGAAGCCTTTTCCTGATTACGTCGCTGGGCTATTTCTTCGGCCTGTTTGTTTCCGGGATAATCTCCTCCCGCTGGACCTTTACCCAGACGATCCAACTGTCCGCCTCCGGTTTCGGCCTCTGCCTGATCGGCATTGCTTTCAGCTGCAATTATTGGCAGATTGGAGCTCTCATCGCCGTATTGGGCTTTATGGCGGGGCTCTATCTACCAGCGGGCATGGCCAAACTGACTGAGCTGATCCCATCGGTTCACTGGGGGATGGGGTTGGCCGTCCACGAACTGGGACCGAATTTCGCCCTATTCCTGGTCCCTCTGCAGGTGGAAATTCTACTTCGCTTTTTTGACTGGCAGCAGGTCTTGATGTCCCAGGGATTGCTGACCCTGGGAATTGTTGCCGCGTATTGTTTTTATGCCGGTCAGGGTGGAAGCCGGGGCGTCGCACCAAAACTGAGTACTCTTCAAGATTTTTTACGGCAAAAGAATTTCTGGAAGCTGGTTTTGCTATTTGGCTTGGGAGTGGGAAGTACGCTCGGAATTTACTCAATGCTGCCTGTCTATTTTATCGATCAGGGAATTGAACGAGGTCTGGGCAACAGCATGCTGTCGGCATCGCGGACGCTGAGTATTCCTGTCGTGCTTATCGGTGGCTGGCTGACAGATAGGATAGGCGTGCGCCGCTCCCTTATGATTATCCTCATCGCAGGAGGGGTACTAACTGCACTCATCGGCGTGCTGCAGGGGTATTGGTTGTTTGTTCCGGTTTTTCTGCAACCGTTGTTTGCCGTCTGTTTTTTCCCTCCGGTGTTCAAGACCTTGGCCTTGTCGGTTCCAGCAGAGTTGAGAAATCAGGCGGTTGCCTATACGGTTCCTTTCGGTTTTCTACTAGGGGCCGGTGTGACACCACTCGTACTTGGTATGCTCGGCGATGCCGGGCTGTTCCAGTTAGCGTTTATCGCTATGGGATGTCTGATGGCTGCTGGCAGCTTGATGACCAAGGGGTTGGCGGAACAATAGCCGCCTGTTGGTGTATAAGATGACCGGCGAGATGGATTAGCCATTTTTACATTGCACCACTGGTGAGAAGAAAAACTGCTTATTCTTTATAAAGACATTTAGGAAGCTAAAACTATGGCCAACAGGTTCATTTCTTGATGGCCATTTTTGTAGTGCAAGGATTTTTAAAAAAGCTTAAAACTTAAGAGACTCAGGCTAATGCTTCTGCCAAAAACATTTGTATTCTTGCCCCTTTTGGGGTTTCTCTCAAGCGAGTAAACAATAATTGACAGCGCGTATGATAGAGAATCTATTGAAAAACAGGCGCGCAAATACAATGCTGATACAATAAACTAAAGCTTAAAAGTTTCACTGTTCAGATGTGTAGACAAATAGTTGCTATATCTCTCCTTCTTTATCAGGAGTTTTGCCGATGTTTTTGTTAATCATCTACATTTTCATTGCTTTGGGCTTCTCTTTCCTATGTTCGATAGCCGAAGCAGTGCTGCTTAGTATCACTGAACCATATATTGCTTTACAGGAGTCACAGCACAAGCCATCTGCAAGTCTCCTTCGCCGGCTCAAGGCAGACATAAACAAACCTCTCGCCGCTATTCTAACTCTCAACACCATTGCGCACACTGTGGGCGCAGCGGGAGCCGGCGCACAGGCCACGAACATCTTTGGCAGCGCGTACCTTGGCATCGCGTCCGCGATCCTGACTTTACTAATCCTCGTCTTTTCAGAGATCATTCCCAAAACTCTAGGTGCACATTACTGGCGTCAACTTGCGTCACCGACTGCATACGGTCTCAAACTTCTGATCTGGACGCTTTATCCCTTCGTCAAGCTAACGGAGCTATTAACCCGCAGCCTGACCGAGGGCCCAACCTTGCGGGGAGTCAATCGTAAGGAGTTGATGGCCTTAGCCGAGCTCAGTGGGCGGGAAGGAACTCTCGCCAACAAAGAATCGGTTATTATGCAGAACCTTCTACGCATGCATGAGACCCCGGCCAAAGCGGCCATGACACCGCGTACTGTTGTCTTTTCCATCCCACATAATCTAACGATCGGCCGTTATTTTGCGGAATTTGAGAACAAACCGTTCTCTCGAATACCTGTCTATATTGATGAGCTTGAGAACCTGAAAGGTTTTGTTTTGCGCAGTGACCTGCTGCTCGCCCATGCACGTGGTGAAAGGGAACGGCCTGTCGCTGATTTTCTGAGGGATCTTCCAAAGATCTTTGAACAGGCAGACCTCTCACACGCCTTTGATCGCTTTCTCAAGGAGCGCGTGCACATTATGCTGGTTCTGGATGAATATGGTGGACTCTCCGGTGTTCTGACCCTCGAGGATGTTCTGGAAACCCTGCTTGGCCTGGAGATCATTGATGAGTTCGATGATAACGAGGATATGCAGCTCTTTGCGCG
>CBDUFN010000342.1:0-2637 GCA_965366475.1 uncultured bacterium
TATTCCAAAAGACATTCAGTTTCAGGACGTAGGCCCGGATTACGTTTTTGATCCGAAGAAGTTCCGACCTGAGCTACCCGGATTTTATTATCACCCGACTCCACAGCGCGATGTTGTTCATAAGGCCGTTGAGATGATCAACCGCAGCGAAAGACCTGTCATGTTCTGTGGCCATGGAGTTATTGCCAGCAACGCGGGAGAAATGCTTCAGGAGTTCGCCGAAAAAAGTAACATTCCTGTCGCCTTCACTCTGCACGGTCTCTCTGCAATGCCGGCAGACCATCCCCTTAGTTTAGGTATGATGGGAATGCACGGAACGGTCGAGGCCAACCGTGCTGTTATGAATGCTGATTTGATTATCAGTTTTGGTATGCGTTTCGACGATCGGGTCACGGGCAAGTTGAACGAATATGCCAAGAATGCTGATGTTATTCATGTGGAAATAGACCCTTCCGAGCTCGATAAAAACGTTGCGACGACGGTTGCCATCAACGCCGATGTTTACCGCACCTTGCATGTCATGTTGAGTGATCCTGAGTTGATTCAAAAACCACGGCGGCGTTGGTTGAAAGAGATTGACGAGAATCGTCAGGAAACCGCTGAAGTAGAAGAAGAGATTGCTGCCGGGGTTGGTGACGATGGCAAGCTTTTGATGAAGACAATTATTCGCCGTCTTTCCGACGTCACAGAGGGCAAGGACATTATTGTCCCCGATGTTGGTCAACATGAAATGATGGCTGCTCGCTTTTACAACTATCAGACCAAGAACAGCTGGTTTGCCTCTGGCGGTGCCGGCACTATGGGTTGTTCTTTGCCGATGGCGATTGGTGCCAAGTTGGGGCGCCCTGATGAGCGCGTCTGGTCTATCAGCGGTGATGGTGGCTTCCAGATGAACATTCAGGAACTTGGAACAATCATGGAGCAGGGCACTGATGTTAAAATCATGATCCTGAATAACGGTTACCTCGGCATGGTTAGGCAGTGGCAGACCCTCTTCTTTGATGGTCGTTACGCTGGAACTCCGATGCAGAGCCCAGATTTCGGACTAATTGCCAAGGCGTACGGCATTCCGTACCAGAAGGTGACTGAACTGGATCAGGTTGATGAGGCGATTCGTACGGCTGCAGAACATAAGGGCGCCTATCTTCTTGAGTTCATTTGCGACCCTTCGGAAGTTATCATGCCGATGATTCCAGCCGGTGGTGGTTTTGGTGACATGATCGTTAAGCGACCGCAGAAATAACAGCAACTTTAATAAGACGGGACGATAAAGATGACTGTGAAAAAAATGAAAAGACGGGGTGTCTTGGCCTTTGTGCAGAATAAGCCTGGCACACTTAATAAAATTTCGATGATGATTCGTCGCAAGATGTACAATGTTGATACGTTGACTGTTTGTAAAGCCAAGGCTCCGGGAGTCAGCCGGATGACGATTACCTTGCGTGAAGATGATGAAACCAAGGTAACTCAGATTATCCGTCAACTTGAAAAGTTCACCGAGGTGATTCGTGCCAAAGAACTTGATCGCGACGAGAGCTATTGGCGTGAAGTTGCTATCGTTAAGTTTGAGTTGGAAGAGAAGGCTTTCAATAAATTGCAGAAGAAATACCAATTGGAACTTCTCAACAGTCAGCCTCCTGATATTCATCTGGTTCAGATTGCCGGGCCTACGGAAAGAATCGATAGCTTTCTAGACGATGTTGGTACGGACCATTTTATAGAAATTGCCCGAACCGGTGTCACAGCCATGGATAAATAAGGACGACGATGAAGCGCCGTAGCGAAGAAATAACCGGTCGTAAAAATACCGGCAAATGGATCGAGCGTACCGCTGCGAGAACCATGCTGCGTGCTGTACGTTTTACCGATGAAGATTTCGAGAAACCCATGATCGCGCTGGCCGTTCCTTATACCAATGGCACTCCCTGCAATGATCATGTTCGTGTTTTAGGTGATATTGTTCAACAGGCAATTGAGAAGGCTGGAGGTAAAGCCATTGTCTTTGGAACTCCGGTGGTTTCCGATGGCATCTCTATGGGTACCGAAGCCATGAAGTACTCGTTGGTGAGTCGCGAAGTGATTGCCGACAGTATCGAACTGATGACTGAAGGTTATCGAGTTGATGCCGTGATTACTTTGTCCGGTTGTGACAAGACCATCCCAGCGGCTCTGATGCCCATCGCCCGTAACAACCTGATTGGTTTGACGCTCTACGGTGGAAGCATCCTTCCCGGAGAGTATGATGGCAAGGCTCTCAATATCGTTAGCGCTTTTGAGGCGATCGGCGCTCATTGTGCCGGTAAGATCGATGATGAAGAGCTGCATGCCATTGAATGTCATTCCTGTCCCGGTGCTGGCTCCTGTGCCGGCATGTACACTGCCAATACGATGGCTTCAGCCATCGAAGCCCTCGGTATGAGCCTCCCCGGATCAGCGTCCAATCTCGCGGTTGACACTGATAACCAGATTTCTCCAGATAAACGTGATGATTGTACTCGTGTTGCAGAGGCTGTTGTTGGGTTGCTCCGGTCCGGTATCAAAGCTCGAGATGTGATGAATCGTAAGTCTTTTGAAAATGCATTGACCGTTGCCTGGGCACTGGGTGGTTCAACCAATGCTGTTTTGCACTTACTGGCT
>CBDUFN010000343.1:0-2632 GCA_965366475.1 uncultured bacterium
ACACTTCCCCCCCATCCAGTATTTTTTTTCACCGTCGAAGTGCGGCTTTCACTTTTGTCTTTTGCATGTTTCCATTCTAAATTGCTGTTTTCTGCCTCCATCTCCAAACCTAACAGCCATCGGTTGACACTTACACTGTAACCACCAAAAACGCCGACAAAAGAGCCTTTACCACCATAATCAGCTCGACTTGAGCCACCACTAACACGGTTTTCCCATGCCTCGGTTAGAACAGAATCAAAACCATGCTTTCCGCCAAGATAAAAACCACGAAAGGACTCAGTTTCAGCAACGCCAGGTGACATAGCTTGAGCAAAACCCGCCAACGGGTCTTTCTTAACCGGATAGAGTCGGGTACTGATATTTACGAGAAACTGATGTCGATAATAATCGTCATTATCTGGGTAAGTAGAAAAATCAGACATCGAGTTTCGATGACGGAATCGATAATCAATACCGAGGAAAACGTTTTTCGTCAGGTCATATTGCAACCCGGCACCAACATCCAGATAATCTTCATCACGTGAAAGGTTTTGATATTCATCCTGAGTAAACTGCATATGACCAAGAAACAGCACATCACGTGAAACGTTATGACTAACATGTAGGCCATAACTGGTCTCGAGATAACCTGATGCGCCCATCAAGGAGGTCTCTTCGATGGACCGTTCGATACTTGCAGAAAGCTTGGTCTTTGGTCCCGAACGCCATGTAAGAGTGGCTCCGAAATCGGGCTTACTCGTAGTGGAAAAGCGTGAGTCTTTATATTCCTGATGAAGATATCCAACGTAAAATTCAGCCGACATGGACTCTTGTGCAGCGACCTTCATTCCTACCGCGACACTGTACCCGTGAGAATCTCGTCGGTAACCGTTATCATCCTGGCTGAGTTGATATTCCCGATCGTCATAGATAATTTGCGCAAAAGGGTGAACTCTCTCTGACCAATTGTAATTGGTTCGAACACCAAAACCAAAGAGACGACGATTGCGATCGGTGTTGTTGAGTTTTCCACCCCCGGAAGTGGGTACGTCATCGAAATCCAACTTTTCATAAGTTCCGCCAAGTCGCAAACCAAAGGTACCGAAGGTCATCTCGCTGCCCAAATGAGCTTCATGCGAATAGTAGATTGTTGGCTCCATCCCCGATTGATCGTCAACTGACCCGCGCTCCTCATGTTCACGATTATGGCCGAAACCTCCAAACAGGTTGAAACTGTCGGAAAGGTCATACCGACCAGTGCCCTTGAGAGAGTAATCTTCGTAGTTTTCACTTGAGTGATCGTCGAAACGAGCAATATCGGAAGAGACATTAAGACGTAAATTATGCTCTGACCAATTTGATTTTAGTTGCAGAGACGGCGAAAAAAGCAAAACACGATCAGACTGGATCTGGGTGCGTGTAGCGAAAATATTGTCGTCATACATTCCAGAAACAGATAATTCAGGTAAAAGCCGCAGAGAACCGATCTTCAGACCTTCATCGTTAATTTCCTTTGGCGGAACTTTTATCTCCACAAGAGGGGAGGACGAAATACCTTCTTCAGCGAGGGCTAGAGGAGCAGTTAAAACCATAAAAACACACAACAACAATACCGTAACGTCAACAAACTTTGTCATAAACACCCTCCACTGCGCCCTTCTAATTAGGTTGCAATTTCGCAATACAAAGATCTTTGCGTCAACGAACCACTTGTGCTGTCTAAACGACACTCATGGTTCTTCTATTTCGTTGTCCTGAGCTAAACAAATCAACTGAGCCCTGTTCTTCACCTTGAGCATCCGATAGATTTTGCTAACGTGTGCTTTTATAGTTGGCTCACTAAGACACAAGGACTCGGCGATCTCACTGTTTTTGCACCCCAGCCTGATAAAGTGAACGATCTTTTTGTCCTGAGGGCTCAAGCCTTTAACACCACCACCATCAGGCAACGACTTACCCCTGTTAATCAGTGTTTTAAGTTGTTTTTGATCAATCCATATTTCACCTTTCTGGACAACTTGAATAGCTTTGCAAAATCCTTCCAGATCGGCATCCTGCGGAATGATGCCACTAATGTGATGACAGAGGAGAAGACAAGCCAGGTCGACATCTTTTAAACCGGTATCAATCAAGATGAATTTAGCGTTGGAATATGTCTGAATAAGATTAGTTATACTTTGCTTCGAATCAAACAGCACAATATCAGCGTTAAAGTCTTGCAGACCTTCGCGGCTATCGTTGCAAATTGCACCAACTTCTCCTTCGCTAATCAGTCTTTTCACGCCTTCACAAAGGATATGATTACTAAGTGCAATTTGGATTTTAATAATCATTGAACTCCCTCAGACATTAAGAAAAGAAACCACGCGACACATTGGCCTAAGTTAATGTTTAACAAGAATAAGAAGAAACACAAGCACTAAGGCTATTTTAATTAAGCGCCTATCCTACTGATTCTTAATCGTTTTTATAATAATGGACAGAAATGACAACGATCAAAGGGTTACCAGTTAGCATGATTATCATCGCAATAAGATCCTTATGACTTAATCCATTTGCACTGCATTCATAGCCGTTAGTATCATTGCTTCAACACCAAAACATGCGACAATTCAACATGAAGGTTGACACGCTCGATCATTGGTTTGTC
>CBDUFN010000344.1:0-2592 GCA_965366475.1 uncultured bacterium
AACAGCTTCATTCTTGTGATTGAGAAGGGTAATCAATTCTTTACGTGCAGCGCCAAGGTATTTGCGTGGATCAAACTCGCCCGGGTTGGTGGCCAGATACTCACGCACCTTCGCGGTAACAACAAGTCGGCCGTCGGAGTCGATGTTGATTTTGCAGACAGCACTCTTGGCCGCTCTACGCAACTGCTCTTCCGACACCCCAACAGCACCTTCCATCTTGCCACCGTACTGGTTGATCAGTGCAACGTATTCTGGGACAACGCTTGACGCACCGTGAAGAACGATTGGAAAGCCGGGGATGCGCGTTTCAACTTCGTCAAGAATATCAAAGCGTAACGGTGGGGCCTCTTCGCCTTCCTTGAGCTTGAATTTGAAAGCACCGTGGCTAGTGCCGATGGAAATTGCCAGCGAATCAACGCCTGTCTTCTTGACGAAATCTTCAACTTCTTCCGGCTTGGTATAGGTTGATTTTTCTGCAACGACATCATCTTCGATACCGGCAAGAACACCTAGTTCGCCTTCAACTGTCACATCAAACTGATGAGCGTACTCAACCACTTTTTTGGTCAGGGCAACATTCTCATCGTAGGGCAAATGTGAGCCGTCAATCATAACGGATGAAAAGCCATTATCGACACAAGACTTACAGATCTCGAAGGAATCACCATGGTCCAGATGCAGACAAATAGGGAGATCAAAACCCATTTCTTTGGCCATCTTTACAGCGCCCATAGCCATGTAGCGCAGCATGGTGGCATTTGCATACTCACGCGCTCCCTTGCTGACCTGGATAATGACCGGCGAACGGCTTTCGACACAGGCGGTAACAATCGCCTGAAGCTGCTCAAGATTATTAAAATTATACGCAGGAATCGCATAGCCACCAGCCATCGCCTTGGCAAACATCTCGCGCGTATTAACCAACCCGAGTTCAGAATAATGGACCTTGTCGCTCATCAAAAATAACCCTCCCTAGATAAGTGTTCTGTTGACTATTTTTACAAACAGTTCTTAATACCAATTCATCCTTAACATGTCCAGAGCTAACTCTGGAAGTCAACGTGTCAACGGTTGCATCTCGGAGACTCTTGGCCTAGGATTAAAGGTATAGATGTGAGAGCAACAAAATTTATATTACAACGGATAAAAGGACTTTGAAATGAACCTGGGAAAAAGTGAAGAATATTTTTCAGATTGGAAACAGCGCGAAGAACTTGCTGAAACAATGTTGCCAATCATAGGCAAACTTTACAGAGATCACGGCATTGTCACCACAGTTTATGGACGCAGCCTGGTTCATGGGTCGATGGTAGACATCCTCAAAGCTCATCGCTTCGCTCGACAGATTCTGGAAAATGAGCTGTCTGTGCGCGACACCTTTCCCGTCTTGCAGGCCATGGAAAACCTTGATCTGGCTCCCTCAAGAATAGACATAGGCAAGCTGACCGTTCGCCTCCAAGCTCAGGGCCCAGGCCAAGACATTGTTGACTTTGTTCGTCATGAACTGGCCAAAGTCAACACGGGAGTGGCTTCGTTGCTCAGCGAACCTCGGGACGTGGTTCTTTATGGCTTCGGCCGCATTGGCCGACTATTGGCAAGAATTCTCGTCGACAAAACGGGTGGTGGCGACAAGCTTCGGTTAAGAGCCGCTGTTGTCCGCAAAGGTGACGCCGATGATCTGATGAAACGTGCCAGCCTGCTGCGTCGTGATTCGGTTCACGGCCAGTTCAACGGTGCGATAACAATCGATAAAGAAGAGAACGCGATCATCGCCAATGGCAACATGATTCGTCTTATCTACGCCGACACTCCAGATCAAATCGACTACACCCAATATGGCATACAGGATGCGATCCTGATCGACAACACGGGCAAATGGCGTGACCGTGAAGGCCTTAGCCGGCATTTACAAGCCAAGGGCATCAGCAAGGTGATTCTGACTGCGCCCGGAAAAGGCGATGTCCCAAATATAGTCTTTGGCGTGAACAACGACCTCCTGACCGAGGAGGAGAACATCTTTTCTGCGGCCAGTTGCACGACGAATGCAATCGTTCCTGTATTGAAGGCAATCAACGATCAATATGGCATTATCAACGGCCACGTTGAAACCTGCCACTCTTATACCAATGACCAGAACCTGATTGACAACTATCACGAAAAGCATCGTCGTGGTCGTGGGGCCCCACTGAACATGGTTATCACCGAGACTGGTGCCGCAAGTGCGATCGCCAAAGCCTTACCGGAACTGGCCAACAAACTGACAGGTAATGCGATTCGAGTACCGACGCCGAATGTTTCACTGGCAATTCTCAACCTGACGTTAGGCAAGAAAGTTTGTCGAGAAGACCTTAACAGTTACTTGCGGGATGTTTCTCTCGACTCGCCATTACAAAACCAGATTGATTACACAAATTCTCCGGAAGCTGTCTCATCAGACTTTGTCGGATCGATCTATGCCGGAATCGTTGATTCAATCTCGACAATCGTTTCGGACGACCGGATCGTCCTGTATGTCTGGTATGACAACGAATTTGGATATAGCAGTCAAGTCGTGCGTTTGACACAGAAGATGGCAGGATTAGAGTTGCCCCT
>CBDUFN010000345.1:0-2498 GCA_965366475.1 uncultured bacterium
TTATAACCAAATGTAGCCCTTATGTAGAGCTTTATCAGGGTCTTATTTTTGTAATTGAAGGGAAAGTAAAAAGAGGGTGTGATTGTTGCCTCGTGACGGTTGTTCTTGATAGGTAGTGCATTACTCCGATATTTGTTTATGCAGAAAATCTCTGGCTTTGCTGATGCTTTCTATTTCACCTAGAAGCATAAGAGTGTCTTTGCCTTCGAGTTGAAGGTCTGCAGGAGGGCTGTAGATAACACGCTCCTGACGAATGATGCCCATGATTGTTGTGCCGGTTTCAGCCCGGAAGTTGAGCTCTGATAATGTTTTTCCGATACATGGAGAGTCATCCGGGACAGCCTGGATTTCCAGCTCTCCGCCCTCGAGGACCGATAGGTAGCCGGCCAAATTACGGTTTTTGGGTGTTCTCTGTTGATAACGCTGTTGGTGTTCCTCTCTTAGTAGAGAAAGTGTTTTTAAGGTTTGTCCTTCAGAAACATTAAATTTTCTGAGAAGAAATGCCGCCATTTCCAATCCTGCTCCAAATTCGTCCGTGATGATGTCATCTGCTCCCGCTTGAACGAGAGGCTCAATGCTGGTTACGAAATGAGTTCTGGCCAGAAGGTAGATCTCTTGGTTCAACTCCCTGGCGGTAGGGATCGCTCTGGCCACAGCAGAAGGGTCGTTGATGGCCAGAACCATGGCTCGTGCTCTTTCGATGCCACATCCTTTGAGTACTGCTGCAGACGTGGCGTCGCCATGGATGATGACTTCTCCAGCTTTTCTGGCCTGACGAACCATTTCGCCGTTCATCTCTACATGAATGTACGGTAGGCACATTTCACGTAGACTTCTGGCAACATTCTTCCCGGCAATTCCGTAACCCGCAATAATGACATGTCCTTCCAGGTTTGCGGTCCGTTCTTGCTCGTCATCGGACATTTCATCTTTGGTTTGGCCTGTGAGTGCACAAATCCATGTTGCTATTGGCTGTGCCAAGCGGAACATCATTGGTGTCATCATCATCGAAAGCGCGACGATCGACAGTGAAAGTTGGTAGGTGCGATCTGGCAGGGCTCCCAGGGTCTGTGCCTGGGCTAAAAGGATAAAGGAGAATTCGCCGACCTGAAACGTCATCAAACTGGCAACCAACGATGTGCGTAGTGGGTATCTGGCAGCGAGTCCGGCCAGTGTTCCTGCGATGGTTTTCGCCAGGCTGAGTAAGCCGAGGCCGAGCAGAACAGCCCATACGTTGCTGATTAAGAGTTGAACATCAACCAACATGCCGACCGAAATGAAGAATACGGCTAAGAACACATCTCGGAAAGGGATGATGTCCGACATGACCTGGTGGGAGGAGTCTGATTCAGCGAGAGCCAGTCCCGCGAGAAAGGCACCCAAGGCGAGAGATAGTCCTGCTTGTGCTGTTGCCCAGGCCGTGCCGAGAACCAATGCCAGGATGGTTAGCCGAAAGAGTTCAGGTGCTCTCGTGTTAAGGATGCCACGCAATATAGGTTTGAGCAGGTAGCGGACGAACAGGTAGAGTCCTGCAAGAATGGCCAGGCTTTTGACCAGGGACCAAGGCGAAAAATGTTGAGATTGTGTGCCGAGCAAGGGCAGGGCGACCAAAAACAGGATGACGCAGAGGTCCTGAAATAGCAATATCCCAAGAGATATCCTGCCGTGGACGGAATCGATTTCACCGCGTTCAAGTAACAGCTTGAGTACGATAGCTGTTGATGACAGTGCCATCGCCATGCCGAGAACTATTGCTGTGGTGAATGTTTCTCCCAGCAAGTAGGTCCCGAATGTTACTGCAATTCCCGTGGTCGCGACTTGTACTGTTCCGGCTGAAAACAATAGTTTTTTAAGTCGTATGATGCGCTTGTAAGAAAATTCAAGTCCGATCGTAAACAGGAGTAGAACGACTCCTATTTCGGCAACCATTTCGACTTCATGGACCCCGTTGATCAGGTGAAAGCCGTAAGGGCCGACCAGTAAGCCTGTAATCAGGTAACCGACGATCGGTGATTGTCGTAATAGACTGAATATGTAGGCGTTGGCCAAGGCCAGGCCAAGGAGGACGAGAACATCTTGCAGGGCTGAAAGGTCGTGCATAGCTTTTAAGAACTCAATCGTTGGTTACGTTGTGATAATGGACTGATGACCAAACTTTGATGTTTGGATCTTTCTATTCTTTGCCTCATTCTTTTTTTCTCTTCTCTTTTTGTTCTGTCCACCATTCGATGCGTTCAATAATCATCTTTTCATAACCGGACTCTTTAGGTCGATAAAATTTTGTCCCACTCAGAGTTTCCGGTAAATGCTCCTGGGTGACGATGTTGTCAGCTTGGTTGTGCGCATACTGGTAGTCTTTGCCGTAACCGAGGTCCTTCATGAGGCCGGTTGGTGCGTTCCTTAGGTGATGTGGGACAGGTAAGGCACCGCTTTGACGGACTTCTTTTTGCGCTTCGCCGACTGCTACGTAAGCAGCATTGCTCTTGGGGGCCGTTGCC
>CBDUFN010000346.1:0-2474 GCA_965366475.1 uncultured bacterium
CTGAAGCCTGTGAGCGCGCTGGAATCGTTTTTATCGGCCCAACGCCTGAGATTCAACGCAGCGTCGGGGATAAGATTTCCGGTAGGAAGGTTGCTGTGGACGCTGGTGTACCCGTTGTGCCAGGCACGGATGACCCGATTCAAACAGAAGAAGAGGCTTTGATTTTTGCCAAGGAAGCTGGGTATCCGATTATTGTTAAAGCGAGCTCTGGTGGTGGTGGCCGTGGAATGCGTGTGGCCCAGAATCAGAAGGAGCTTCTTGATGGTCTCAAATCGGCGAGTTCTGAGGCAAAGGCGGCTTTTGGTGATGCCACGATATTCCTTGAGAAATATGTAGAGAATCCTAAGCACGTTGAAGTGCAGATCCTTGGTGATAACTACGGTAATGTTGTTCACTTCTATGAGCGTGACTGTTCTATTCAGAGACGTCACCAGAAGGTCATTGAGATCGCCCCTTCACTCTATCTTACGAGTAAAAAACGTAAAGAAGTCTGTGACTATGCATTGGCTCTAGCCAATCATGTTGATTACCGAAACGCCGGAACAGTTGAGTTTCTGATGGATAAAGCCGGCAACTTTTACTTTATTGAGGTAAATCCGCGTATTCAGGTTGAACATACTGTGACCGAGTTGGTGACCTTGCGTAACCTGGTTCAAGCGCAAATTCGTATTGCCCAAGGGCACAAGCTCTCTGATCCTGAGATCGGGATCAAGAGTCAGAAGGATATCGAACTACGTGGCTATGCGATTCAGAGCCGAATTACCACTGAAGATCCAAATAATAACTTCGCTCCGGATTTCGGAACGATCAAAGCTTATAGAACCGCTGCTGGATTCGGAGTGCGTCTTGATGCAGCGGCCGGTTATGCCGGCGCAATTATTACACCCCATTATGACTCACTCCTCGTAAAGATCTCAACGTGGGGGCTAACCTTTGCTGATGCTTCTCGCACCATGCACCGTGCCTTACAGGAATTTCGTATTCGTGGTGTAAAAACCAACATAGGTTTTCTGGAAAAGGTGATTACTCATCCGACTTTCCTTGAGGGCCGGTGTGACACATCCTTCCTCGATGAGCATCCAGAAGTTTTCAAGCTGCCGGTCAAACAAGACCGCGCGAATAAAATCCTTAGCCTCATCGGTCATACAACAGTCAACGGTTATCCCGGAATTAAGCCGGAAAAAAGACTTAATTTCCGTGACTTACGTGAGGCAGAGGTTCCAGAGATAGAATATGGTCAGCAACACCCTCGTGGTACCCGAGACATCCTGCTCGATAAAGGCCCGGAAGGTTTGGCGAACTGGGCGCTTAAAAATAATCGCTTGATGATTACTGATACCACCTGGCGTGATGCTCATCAGTCGTTGATGGCAACACGTTTTCGGACGCATGACCTGGATTGTATTGCCGAAGCAACGGCTCATCTGGGTGGAGGTCTCTTCTCTCTGGAAATGTGGGGTGGGGCGACTTACGATGTCTCCATGCGCTTCTTGACTGAGGATCCATGGGATAGACTTGAGCGTTTACGCAAAAAAGTTCCCAATATCCTTTTTCAGATGTTGCTTCGCGGTTCCAACGCTGTTGGCTACACAAACTATCCTGATAACGTCGTTCAGGAGTTTACCGTCAAAGCGGCAGAGAGTGGCATTGATGTCTTCCGTATCTTCGATTCGTTGAACTGGACCAAAGGCATGCAGGTCGCTATGGAGGCTGTTCGTGAGCGGACCAATGCTGTTTGCGAGGCTTCCATGTGCTACACCGGAGATATTCTTGATCCAAAGCGAGACAAGTACCCACTCCAATACTATGTCAATCTTGCTAAAGAATTGGAAGGTATGGGCGCCCATATCTTGGCCATTAAGGATATGGCTGGATTGCTCAAACCTTTCGCCGCAGAAAAATTGATCAAAGCCTTAAAGAGTGAAATCGGTATTCCGATTCATTTGCATACTCATGACACTTCAAGTAACGGCGGCTCAATGTTGCTGATGGCAGCTCAAGCTGGTGTTGATATTGTTGATGTGGCGCTCTCTTCCGTTTCAGGTTTGACTGCTCAGCCTAATATGAATGCTTTGCTTTCGACTCTGGAAGGGTCTATCTGGGATCCGCAACTCGATCAAAGTGGCATGCAAAAACTTGCTAATTACTGGGAAACAGTAAGAACCTATTATGAGCCTTTCGAGTCTGAATTGCGAAGTGGAACCGCGCAGGTTTATGAGCACGAAATTCCTGGAGGTCAATATTCAAACTATAAGCCACAGGTAGAGGGTCTTGGGCTTGGTCATCGCTGGGAAGAGTGTAAAGAGATGTATCGCAAGGTCAACGATCTCTTTGGTGATGTTATTAAGGTCACACCTTCTTCTAAAATCGTTGGTGACATGGCGATGTTCCTGGTTCAGAACAACCTTGAGCCAGAGGATGTTTTTACCAAGGGTGAAGATCTTGCCTTCCCACAAGGTGTTGTCGATTTCTTT
>CBDUFN010000347.1:0-2469 GCA_965366475.1 uncultured bacterium
GAAAGAACACCTCCGTTCGCTAAAAAAATTAAAGCAGGCCGTTCGGAATCTGGAGCGCCAGAAGAAAGTGACAGGAGCGGTCGAGAACATTTCGAAAACGGAAAGCCTTATTGACGAGCACGATAGTCTTGTCGAAAAGCTTGCTATCGAAACGGCTCATAATGAAGCCAGACTGGAGGTCGCGCTTGAGTCGGCTGCTGAGAAGGAATCCATCGAACGTGCTGAAGAGGCCAGAGCCCGGCTCGACGTCGACATGCAAAAGATTCGAGCCAAGAACCTGGTCAACCAGCTGAAAGGTGAGATCTCCGAGCCAGCAGGTAGCACCAGAAGCGAATCACATAGCGACAAGGCCTCGGACACTGATGTAACTAATGAATCCCCAGAGACTGATCAGCCGAAACTCGACTTACCAGAAAAAACAATTGGAAGGATGCGGCGAAAATAGCCACATCGTCAGCCTAAAAATCGAATCCCGCTGTAAAAGGCAAACGATGTCCGCATGAGCGATAAGAATGTCAACTATACTAAGGAAGCGTTTCTCCATCCGTGGAACCTGGCGTTTCTAATCGCCGCCATGCTGATTTCATTTTCTGTCAGCGTTGCCAGTAACTCGACATGGGCATTCGAAACTATCCTGTTGTTTGCTTCAGCCCTCGAACTATTGTACCTGGGCATCATGCCGCGTCAGGAGCGGTTCCGGAGGGCAGTGAGATCGCGCAGAGCAGCTGAACATGCCAAGCCACCGTCGCAGAAGGAAATCTTTCATGTCCTAACGAAGCATTCGCAGCGCCGGTACGCCCGGTTGCGTAAGTTGGGCCGCGACATACAGGGCAACTATCGAAAGATGAGTTATGCCTCACAGGGCATGCTCGACAGCCATGTCCAGAAAATCAACGGACTCCTTGACTCATATTTGACATTGCTTTACCAACGCGAACGGTACCAGTATTCCAGTCAGACGACGACGGAGGCTGAGGTGCTGCGGGCAATGGAAGATCTTAAGGATGACATGTCTGACGATCCGCCGAAAGTGCTTGCGATCAAAGAACGGCGCCTTAAGATTCTTGAACAACGCCTCAACCGGTTTAAGAAAGGATCTGAAAATCTTGAGATCATCGAGGCACAGCTTGAAACTGTCGAAGACGTTGTCAAGTACATCCATGAACAGTCGCTGACCCTGAATAATCCAGAAGAGATCACCTTTCAACTTGATACTCTGCTGTCTGAAGTCGAAGAGACACAGCTTGCCGTCGAGGAGATTGAAGAGGTGTTTGCCAAGCCATCCAGTCTTCTGGACGACCTGGATACCTTTTCACATGACAACCCAGAGCAGTCTAAAGACCGACTAAAAGAGTAATCGAGCACCCACAATGGATTTTGAGACATTATCCTTCTCAACAGAAAAGGATTCTATTGCTGTCGTTACAATCAACCGACCCGAAAAGCTTAATGCCCTGAATGCTCAGGTCATCGAAGAACTCGGGGCCTGCTTCAGAGTGCTCAAAGAAGACGCCGCCATCAGGGCGGTAGTCCTGACCGGTGCGGGTGAAAAAGCCTTCGTCGCTGGAGCCGATATCAAGCAGTTTACCAACCTTTCGAAAGACACCGCGGTTGCTTTCGCGCGGCGTGGCCAGGAGGTCTTTGACAACATCGCCCAACTTGGTAAGCCGGTCATTGCCGCAGTCAATGGATTTGCACTCGGGGGAGGTTGCGAACTTGCTCTTGCATGTCACATACGAATAGCATCTTCCAATTCACGTTTCGGACAGCCGGAGGTAAAGCTCGGTATCATTCCGGGGTACGGAGGTACTCAGCGACTCCCTCGCGTAGTCGGAGTTGGGATAGCCACTGAAATGATCTTGACCGGTGACATGGTAGACGCGGAACGCGCCGAATCAATCGGCCTGGTATCGAAAGTTGTCGGACCAGGTGAACTTCTGGATGCAGCTATTGCCATGGCTGGGACAATCGCCGGTAACGCACCAATTGCCGTCGCACTGTCTCTGGAAAGCATCGCAAACGCATCGGGGAGCCTTGAGGATGGACAGAACGAAGAAGCCCGATTATTTGGCGAATCATTTGCCACACAAGATGTCAAAGAAGGGGTCTCCGCGTTTCTTGAGCGAAGAACGCCTGACTTTGCTGGACGGTAATAGCAGCCTCACATGATTCTAGCTGCCATCGTATTGACCATTGTGCTGAGTGCCTTTTTCTCCGGATCGGAAATTGCATTCATTGCTTCCAACCGATTGAAGGTCGCACTTCTTGCACGACGCGAGGGGTTTGTTGGAAACGTCGTGCGAAAGTTCTCTGAGAACCCGGAGACACTTCTGACCACAACACTGGTCGGGAATAACCTTGCACTGGTTGCCTATTCAACTTTGATGGCGATCTTCCTCGAACCGCCGCTGCACTCTTTTTATGTGGGTGCTGGATTTTCGGAGACGGCAACTGATGTCTCTATTTTGA
>CBDUFN010000348.1:0-2457 GCA_965366475.1 uncultured bacterium
GTCCGGTGCGACAATTTTGCCAAGTTCGGTGCCACGCGACAGCCACACACCGGGCAACGTGTAGGCTTCAGGAGCCACCCAGATGCCAGACTGTCCAGCTCTTACCAGCAGGGATTGTTGCTCTTTTTCCAGCTTAAGTATTCTGCTGTCAAGAGTTGCCAGACGTTTCTCCAACATTTCGTGAGCACTGTCACCATGCAGAGTGAAACTCTGCTGCTGTAGGGCAAGAACTTCTTCTCGCTGAGCATGCACAGTCGCAATTTCAATTTCCAGTTCAGGGTTTGCAAGACGGATTAAAGGTGTCTCTGGGGTCACCTTGGCGCCGTTGACCGCGAGAATCTCTATCACCTGCCCCGGTGTGTCATTGACGATATGCAACAAGCTTCTGGCTTCAACGACTCCGGGAGAACTGAACCGGTTCGGCATTGGGATAAAAGCCAAAAAGACCATCAGAGCAAAGCCTGCGGATAGAGTTACGGCTATGGCACGTGGTCTGTTTCTAGACAGCTTCGGGCTCGTGGTGAGGTAGGTGATGAAACGAAAAACAGGCATGATGCCCCAGATGAAAATGCAGGCGACCGCCATCAGCAGGCCGGCCAGCAGGAATCGGTCGGCAACAAACAGAATGATACCGCCGTAGACCAGAACCCGGTATAGACCACTACTGATGCCGTAGGTCGTGAGCCAGAAGGCTTCTTTGCGACTGTGCCCTGGGCTTTTTGATTGCCTGTCGCCGAACAGAAGGCTGACGGCCAGATGTTTCAGCTGCGTCTGGGCGCGTGGTTGCAGGTTTGGTACATCAAGAAGATCAGCGAGAATGTAGTAGCCGTCGAAGCGGAGTAGGGGGTTGAGATTGAACAGCAGGGTTGATACCGAGGCAACGACCATCATGTTGAAAGCCAGACTGTGTGCTGTCCCCGGTCCTGTGTTAGCCCATATCAATGCGGCACATGCAGCGGCAAAAAACTCAAAGAACATCCCGGAAGAGGCGACCAGGATGCGCTGCCAACGACTGCGGAAGGCCCAACTGGAGGTTGCATCCATGTAGGGGAGTGGGGCAAAGACAATCAGCATGACGCCGATGGTATGGACTTCCCCACCGAAACGCTTACAAACGAGGGTGTGACCGAATTCGTGTAGGGTTTTGACCAGCAACAGTCCGAGGTAAAGCAGCACCAGATTGTCGAATGCGAGCAGGGACGCCGCTTCGCTGAGGGCCCGGTGAGATTGTTCGATGACGACCTTCGTTGCCAGCAGGATAGTCAACAGCCATACAGTAACGGCGAGACGGCCGGTGAAAAGTTGGACCAATGGCGTGCAATGCCGCAGCACCTTTTCAGGGTCGAACAGCGGAATGCGGAAGAACATCAGATTGAAAAACTTGGAGCGGGTTTCTCGTTGCCGACGTTGATGGTATCTTTCGAATAGCCTGCTGCTGTCAGCAGGGAGGTCGCAGTAAAGCAGATTCGCGTGATAGAGCTGAGCAAGAAGCTCTATGACATCATCCTGGCCGGGGGCGTCTTCCGGGTTGCGAGCAAGGCAGTCCTCCCAGACTCCGGCGACTGTCCGTTCCGCTTCCAGTCTGACGATAAATTCGCGGGCTCCGGGACTGATTCGCAAGAACCGGTTGTTAAAGGGGTCTTGAATAAGATACCAGGTCTCACCCCGGAACAGCTGTTTGCGCATTGTCACTGCGTGCCGCAGGCTGACCCGGAGTTCGGCAACGCGATGCCAGGCTTCACTGAATGTTCGATTATTTGTTGCCATCTTATTCTCAGGTCAAGGCTTAGTTCACCACCACATCAACATCTGGAAAAAATCAATTGTTCGATGGGTGGCAATCCAGAGGATGTTACGCGTACCGACGTCAATCTTGGCGATCCCACTCATTCCCGGGCGCCACCATGACTCTACCTTTTGTAGCTCCATACCACGTGCGATAAAGACATTGCCCGCATCTTCGGAGAGCGCCACCGGATCGATCTGGTCGATGCGGACAGGGGCTTTCAGGTTCGGGCGGCTAACGAAGGCAAGCTCGCCGGATTGGCCCTTTGAGACTTCATGGATATCCTGTTCGTCAATCTTGATTTCAACGAACAGCTTTTCATGCCGGGCCACTTTAAATAGGATGTCGCCTTTACTAACCGGAGCCCCGCGCAGCTGTTCCAGATCACCTTCTACAACGATTCCGGAGATCGGCACGCGCAGTTGGCTCTGTGCGAGACGATGCTGGATCAGATTGATCTGGGCCTGGGCCTGATTGGTTTGGGCTTGAGCTATTTTCATGTCGATCAAAGTACCGAAGGCACGGGCTTTCTCGACCTCACCCATGTAGCGAACTTGGTTGGCAACAGCGGCGGATTCTTCGAGGCGTAGTTCGCGCGTGTCGAGAGTCAGGAGCAGGTCGTTTTCAGCAACCTGCTGGCCGATTTTAACATGCACGTTTTCTATGTAGCT
>CBDUFN010000349.1:0-2455 GCA_965366475.1 uncultured bacterium
CCTCCTCAGCCTGAATTTCCTCCTCAGCCTGAATTTCCTCCTCAGCCTGAATTTCCTCCTCAGCCTGAATTTCTTCTTCGGCTTGAATTTCTTCTTCAGCCTGAATTTCTTCTTCGGCTTGAATTTCTTCTTCGGCTTGAATTTCTTCTTCGGCCTGAATTTCTTCTTGAGGAGGAGTCTCTTCGAAGGCAGCAAACTCGTCATCAAAATCAAGATCGAGATCGTCCATGTCGTCAAGGTCTATCTCTACCTCAACGTCAACATCCTCATCTACTTTCGATGAAGCGACAATGTCCTCTATGATCACTTCCTCAGAAGAAGAAACAGCTTCATCCAAAGACGGGTCAGAAACATCAAGTTCTAAATCAAGGTCGAGGTCAAGTTCAAGACCAACAGCTGCGGTTTTCTCTGCAGGAAGATCTTTTAAATCATCAGCAGCATCTAAAGAAGGAACTTCGATATCAGCAGGAGCTTCTTCTCCTACCATATCTAAAGTTTCTACATCATCATTTGCTTCATCAAGGTGAGAGAATTCAGACGTAACGTCAACGGTTACCGCAGAACTAACGGTAGAATCAAGATCATCGAGCTTTGTCGTGTCACCAACTGTTTCATAAATAACAGCCAAGGTATCAGTTACAGCAGAATCATCAGGAAGAAGAGTTTTGACCTCTTCATAATATTTCTGCAAAGTTGGAACGCGTTCGGCCTGAAAGAAATCGTCCTTCCATTCTTCCAAGTGATCTTTGGCATTCTCAACTTGGCCGGAATCGATACAAAGACGCACGTAATACTCACGTAAATCTAAATCATCTCCAGACAATTTCAAAAGGTGCTTGAGAGTCAAACGAGCATTATCAAAATCTTGATTCGCAACATATGCATCAGTTAGACAGCGATTAACATCGGGAGATTCTGGCGTTTGCTTGAGTAAACCTTTTAGTATCTGGATGGCTTTTACGGCAGATCCGGTATTGAGAAAGGCTCGAGCCAAAGGAAGTCTTGAAGATGCATCTTCAGGGCAGATGTCCAGGAACCGCTCATACAGTTTGACGACTTTAATGTGCTCTCCATTTTGATCGAGAGGCTCAATAATCGCCTTAAATCGTTCGAGTGCTTCCTCATTTAGCCCAGAGGCTTTATAACATTCTGCAATTTTTGCTGTAAAGTTAAGGTTTTCAGGATCCAGCGTCGACATTTTCTCCAAAACGGAAATCGCATCCTGATACATTTCATTTTTTTCGTAAAACGAAACCAGGTTGCGATATTCAGTCAGGGCATTACCAACCAAACCTTGCTTTTCGTTCAATTCTGCAAGACGGTGATAAATATCAACCAAGGAGGGATCGATCTTCTGCATTTGCTTGAAGACAGCTATCGCCTTGAGATAAAAGCCTGTCTCCGTGTAGTGCTTGGCAACAACCTCATATTCAGTTAGAGCGTCTTCATTGCGTTTATCACGGCTAAGTATTTCAGCATACTTCTGCCGATTGCGCACGTCATTGGGATAAGCATCAACAAGCTTTTTATACTCACCAATAGCTTTTGGGAGTTGTCCCTTAGAAATGAATTTCTGGGCATTTGCGAGGAGTTTGTCTTTACTGGCCAAGGGCTTTCCCATTCAAATAGATAACAAAATACACAAGCTTTGATAATAGTCAAAAAGCTCCGGACCTGTCAAGCAAACAAACCCAGCGCTAAAGATAAGTTTTCTTTTAAAAATCAGCAGAATAGAAGTCTATTCACATGAAATAACTTTGGCTGCAAGGCCGTCGGTTATCGCCTTGTACTCTGCAATTTTTTCATCATACCCCTGACGACCCATCAACGCATACGTGAACAATTTACCCTCCTCCACTCCGGGTTGGTCAAGAGGATCAACATCAAAGAGATATCCGGCAAAGAGCGTTTGTACTTCGAACATGAGAAGAAGAGCGCCAACAGTCTCAGGTGTTACTTTTGGAATCCGAAGGGTGCAATTCGCCCTTTTATTCCTCGTTAAAGCTGCGGCTGTTGCCTGCTGTTCGACACCGATCAATTCGCCAAGAGAATGTCCGGCAAGGTATGTCATTTCTGGAGACGCTGCATACTCAGGAAAAGCCAGGTCAGAGTCGAATTCATCAAGGGCAATAAAGGTGACAACCTTGTCGAAAGGGCCCTCCATATAGAGTTGAACCTGTGAGTGCTGGTCTGTCGTGCCAAGCGCATTGACCGGTGTTGGTCCGATATGTCGCAAAGAACCGTCAGTACCGTATTTTTTCCCCAAGCTCTCCGCCCATAGCTGCCGGAACCAGTCAGAGATATCTCGCAAACGATCGCTATAGGGCATCAACACCGAGATGACCAAGCCTTTCTGATAAGCAAGGTATTGCAATGCAGCATTTAGATAGGCAGGGTTGGTTTCAAGATCATCATGACAGACAAAACGAGAGAAATCCGAAGCGCCCTTAAGAAG
>CBDUFN010000350.1:0-2418 GCA_965366475.1 uncultured bacterium
AGATCACCGCAACCGGCCACGTAACCTGCATCGTCTCCAAGTCTGTCATGTCCGGCCATTTCAACTGCGCCTGCAACTTCCAGCCCTTCAGCTTCAGTCACCAGGGTAATGATACGGCCGCCCATACGCCCGGCGGCCCCTGTAACAGCAACTTTAATCATTCTATACTCCCGTGGAAGAGTTTCTTTTGCGACAATTCGGCGTCAGGCGGCGTGATGAGCATGCTAGACGCATTGTTGCTTCGCCTGAACGGTTCCTTACTCGCCTTCCTAAATTTGACACAAAATGATTCTCCTCACATCAATCTTCTGCGAAGACTGAAAAAAGAAGACCTTTTAAATCAGTTTGTATTTTTTCAGAACGGCTTTTAACGTCTCAAGCGTTTCATCGCTCATGTCGACTAGCGGAAGCCGGACGTTTGCCTGCATTTTACCCATCAGTTCCAAGGTCTTCTTGACAGGGACCGGGTTTGATTCAATAAACATGGCGTTGTGAAAATCGAGCATTTCGAGGTGCAGCTTGCGAGCCATCATGTAGTCGGCGTTCAGAACTGCTTCGACCATATCTTTGACCTGCTTTGGAATGGCATTGGCGGAGACTGAAATAACCCCCTTGGCGCCGCAGCACATCATCGGGAAGGTGAGAAAGTCGTCACCGGAGATGACGTCGATCTTTTCGCCGGCTTTTGCCAGAATCTCCGAGACCTGAGTCAGGCTGCCGGAGGCTTCCTTGATCGCAACGATGTTGTCGAACTCAGCCAGACGGACAGTTGTCGCAGAGGTCATGTTAACGCCAGTACGGCCCGGTACGTTGTAGAGAATCTGGGGTAGAGCAACCTCTTCGGCAAGCAACTTGTAATGCTGAAAGATCCCTTCCTGAGAAGGCTTGTTGTAGTAAGGGCAGACGAGCAGCAAGCCGTCTGCGCCCATGCTTTTTGCTTTGTTCGACAGGTGGATCGCTTCGGCCGTATTGTTTGCACCGGTACCAGCGACGACCGGTACACGCTTGTTGACCTGGTCAATGCAAACCTTGATGACGTACTCATGCTCGTCAACGTCAAGGGTTGCCGATTCTCCGGTGGTGCCGCAAGGGACGATGACATCGGTACCGTTCTTGATCTGGAAATCGATCAACTGACGGTAAGTCTCTTCTTCAAATTGGCCCTGGCTGTCAAATGGGGTGACGATCGCTACCATGGATCCACTGAACATGATTTTCTCCTTAAGTCTCTAAACCTGTCGGTAATAATCGTCCGAAAGGCCCTAATGTATATAAAAATTGTACTGAATTACGGTATTAAGCCACCTAGGTAACATAGCAGTAGTTTCATGTAAAGGCTGTATCAGCGGCCTTTCTGTGGAGTGATCAGCGCTCCAGGGGTGGCCATGCTTTCCAACTGTCTGGTATTAATACGAACCAGAGCACTAACACGATATTCATAAGCTCTGCCGTTGTCGAGTCCGCGATCAAGCAGGTGAGTTTTTTGCAAAGGCTCTGTATTGACTGGGACGATCGGGAAAGATCGCTTCGCCTGACGACGATAAAGATTATAACCGAGCAACTGCATTCCTTCCGAAAGTTTGGGCGCCGTCCAGTCGAGTGTCACTTGAGTGTCTCCCGCAACAACCTTCAGGTCGGTTGGAGATGCTGGAGGTTGTAGTGCGTCAAGGTGAATCGTTGTAAACGGTGCTTCAATGTTGCCAAGGGTGATGGGTACGATAGCGTAGCTGTAGCCAATGCCCTGACGAATATCCAGATCGCGCCAGTAGATTCGATTTCCGATCCGTTGCCCCGGAGATGGATCTTTGATCCCAAGATCAGCGATCTCTTGTTGTGGGTCGCGGCAAGTTGGACAACCATCGGTTACGTCGTAACTCAATCGCTTGATACGAAACCCAGTGAGATCCTCTGCGCTACCATTATGGTTCTCTGTTGGGATCGTCCAGCCGAGCACGAACAGATTGCCCTGTTGCTGGAGTGTGACATCTGTCGGAGCTTCGACCAGTCGAGCAATCTTTGGCCTGACCGGACCTTTCTTACCACAGGCGGTAAGCCCTGCTAGCAAGAAGAGGCTGATTGTAATCAGGATCGCGCTACGCATACCGGCGGACGTGGAAAATCGTTTGGACCTGAATTGTTTCATACTTAACTTTCCTTCAGCGCAAGACGGGCGAGGACGAGTTCTTTCTCAACGGCGGAACGTGCTGTGCCGCCAGTCGCCTTGCGAGCATTCACCGAGGCTTCCAGGGTGACGTAATCGAAAATATCGCTATCTATATCAGAGGAGAATTGCTGGAATTCAGCCAAGGTTAAATCCGGAATATCTTTTTGGTTCTCCACGCAGTAACGCACAGTTTTGCCAACCACTTCGTGTGCATTGCGGAATGGCAGCCCTTTGCGGACCAAATAATCGGCAAT
>CBDUFN010000351.1:0-2382 GCA_965366475.1 uncultured bacterium
GTAAAAGTAACGGCCAGAACGCGCTCCGGATCGATACACTTAGAACCGACCAGATGGGCGACACGGTGAGTAACGACATTTGTTTTACCCGAACCGGCGCCGGCCAGCAGTAGCAGTGGACCTTCTGTATGTAAGACCGCTTCTAACTGTTGGGGATTGAGAGAATTCAAACTCATGAGGCTACCCTGTTCGAGAACTTAACGACAAAAAAATCCCTGCCGCAAAGTGCAGCTGGAGAACGATGAAACATCAATTTGACTCCCTGGAATGGACGGGTCGGATGATTACCAGAAACGGTGTTGAATTGACCCTGAAACGTGCTCGGAGATAGTAAGCAAACCAAACTCAAAAGGCAAGCAAGAAGCCGGCAGAACAATGCGGTAAAGATCATCGCATTAATTCAAAAAACGTGTCTACAGTCGGTTGTATCCATTCAACGCGGCAACCCGGTAAGCTTCTGCCATGGTGGGATAATTGAAAGTCGTATTAATAAAATACTTGATGTTGTTGTTTGGCGCTGGCTGAGCCATGATTGCCTGTCCAATGTGAAGAATTTCCGATGCGTTATGACCGAAGCAGTGGATGCCAAGGATCTCCAAGGTTTCACGATGAAAAAGGAGTTTGAGCATACCCGCTTTGTGAGCAGTAATTTGTCCTCGAGCAAGGTTACGGAAGAAAGAGTGACCGACCTCATAAGGAATACGCTGCTCGGTCAATTCACGTTCCGTTCCACCGAGGCAACTTATTTCTGGGGACGTGTAGATTCCGGTCGGTATATCCCGAACCAAGCGTTCGTCACAGTATCCTTCTGCGATATGGGTCCCGGCAAAACGACCCTGGTCATAAGCAGCACTTGCAAGGTTGGGAAAACCGACGATATCACCTACGGCATAAATATTTGGAGAAGCAGTTTGATAGGCCTCATTCACGGGGATGTTGCCACGATGATCCACTTCTATACCAATAGCCTCGAGATCCATCCCTGCGGAATTGCCCGTCCGGCCGTTCGCCCACAACAACATGTCCGACTTAATGACCTTGCCCGTCTTCAGATGCAAAACGACGCCCTCGGAATTGACTTCGACTCGGTCATACTCTTCATTCTGGCGAATCAAAACACCTTGTTCATCACGCATGTGATAACTCAAAGCGTTACTTATCTCTTCGTCGAGATATTCAAGCAGACGTTCACGGGTGTTAATCAGATTGACCCTCACGCCAAGATCAGAAAAAACCGAAGCATACTCACAACCGACAACGCCGGCCCCGTAGACCGTTAAAGTGCCGGGAAGTTCTTTCATTTGCAGGATCGTATCGCTATCAACAACACGTGAAGTGTTAAAATCAACATCTTCTGGTCGATACGGGTGAGACCCTGCAGCGATCACGAAATGGTCCGCCGTATACCGGCGAGGGAGGCCTGATTCATCCGAGACATCAATGCTGTTTGGGGTTACAAAACGTGCAAAACCTTCGATGACTTCAACCCTGTTACGGACATAAAAACCTTCTCGATCACGAACTTGTTGTGCCACCACATCTTTAACCGCAGCCATAAGATCATCAGAGGTGACTTTCACAGGATGATGCACACGATCAAACAAGCGACTTTTTTTCTCTTCGGAATACTGCCGGACAACGTGAATGAGAGTCTTACTCGGAATCGTACCCATGTGTGTGCAGCCGCCCCCTACAAGGGAGTGGCTTTCAACGATGGCAACCGACTTACCCGCTTTAGCCAGTTTGATAGAAGCGCCCTCACCACCAGGGCCACTTCCAATAACGATGGCATCAAAATGATTTTTCAATGTTTCCATAAGAATTATTGGCTCACATTATGAGGGTAAATAGACAGACTCATTAAGAATAAAGGAAACCGACAACTTTGCAACAGCTCTTCTCATAGAGAATAAGGTTAAACTAAGAAAAATGTCTTTTCACGCTTTTTTCACAATTTCCCCACATTCCTGTCACACCTCAACCTTTATAGTACGAACCATAATACTCAACGAAAGGTCATGAAGCATCAAGCTCAAACGCCTCCTTGAGCTGCCCAATGATTGAATGTTGCAGACCCCAGAGCTCTCATACAGGATCCTGACCTGTTAAAAGGGCACTACCACACTGGGATAACGCAAATTGGACACGGGTTGAAAACAGCGCCCAAAACATTCATGTCTTCGTTATAAGAGTTGCCTCCAGGGTCTCGATGTTTTGAGGCCCTTTTTTTTGTACCGTTTAAAGAATCAAAGGCCCAGTCAGTTTTGACTGGGCCTTTGCAATATGGCGGAGGGGGTGGGATTTGAACCCACGGTACGCGTAAACGTACAACAGATTTCGAGTCTGTCACCTTCGGCCGCTCGGACACCCCTCCGTGGGTGC
>CBDUFN010000352.1:0-2380 GCA_965366475.1 uncultured bacterium
GAAAGAGTCGTTTGCTATGTTGGCCGCCGAGGAGCGTAAGCATTGTGCGATTTATTCTGACCTCTATGAAGTTTATACCGGCAAGTCTACAGAAGGGGAGGAGCTGCTCGGTGAATACGGCAAATTTATCCAGTTGCTGATCAGGGAAATTGCTCAATCTCTGCAATTCGATGACGTCTTGACTCCGGAGGAATTAATTTCCAGGGCGTTGCAATTTGAAAAGAACACCCTTCTTTATTTTGCCGAAGTCAAACCTCTCTTTCGTGGCAAGGCTGGCGCGCTCATAGACGCGGTTTGTCGAGAGGAGAAGAGACATATTCAGCTATTGCTTGAGTGTCGAGAGTTATTGAGAGAGAATCTAGAAAAAGAGTAATTATGACAAAACTTGTCTTTTATTGGCGAAAGCTGTTAAAGTAATCAACAAATTCTAAGATTTAGAATGAAAGGGGGTAAAACTAATGTTCAAAAAACGTTTTGTACTTCATTTGTCATTCCTGACCATACTTTTTCTCTTTGCCTCAAGCTTTGTTGTGGTTGCAGCATCGGTACCGCGGATTTCTACAGATGAACTCAAGTCTCATCTGGGGGAAGACGCGCTCCTGGTTCTTGACGTTCGTTCCAATAGAGATTGGGTTGGTTCTGCTGTGAAAGTTGTCGATGCAGTGCGTGTTGACCCTGGTCGTGTAGACCAATGGGCCAGTAACTATTCCAAAGAGAGCAAGATTGTTCTCTATTGCGCCTGAGGTAACGAATATACCAGTGCCCGTGTGGCACAACAATTAATGGCAAAAGGTTTTACACAAGTGTTTGCTCTCAAAGGCGGATGGCATGAATGGGAAAGTAAAAAATATCCTGTTGAGCCAAAATAGCATCACAGAAGATTGTCGCTGAAAGATATTGCAAAGGGCCTCCGCTTAGGGGGCCCTTTCTCTTTGTCGGGTATTGATCAAGAATAACGATGAATATCGAAATATAACAGTTCTAGTTTTAATTGTTCTGTGTTAAAAATAAGTAGAATGATAACTGATATTTAGCTTCCGCATTGACATCCAAAGAGTATGCCTCATAATTACAGTTCTGATTGTTTTTATAGGCAAAGGACTCTTTAACTTAAAGAAAGAAAGCCATGAGTACAAAAACCCTTTACGACAAACTCTGGGAACGCCACGTGGTTCGCTGTGATGATGATGGAACTTGTCTTCTATATATCGATCGCCACCTGGTTCATGAAGTCACGTCTCCGCAAGCTTTCGAGGGCCTTCGTTTGGCGGGTCGCAAACCGTGGCGGGCAGATGCCAACATTGCCGTACCGGACCATAATGTTCCTACAACGGACCGAACGAAAGGGATCGCAGACCCTTTGTCGAAGCTTCAGGTTGAAACGCTTGATGCGAACTGTGCCGAATTCAATATCACTGAATTTGCCATGAACGACATCCGACAGGGCATTGTGCACATCATAGGCCCTGAGCAGGGTGTGACTCTTCCCGGTATGACGATCGTCTGTGGTGACTCGCATACGTCAACCCATGGTGCTTTGGGCTCCCTTGCCTTCGGTATTGGCACCTCTGAAGTTGAACACGTTCTTGCCACGCAATGCATTATCCAGAAAAAAGCCCAGAACATGCTGGTTAGTGTGGATGGTCAGGTTGGTTCAGGAGTTACGGCAAAAGATATTATGCTGGCGATTATTGGTAAGATCGGCACGGCCGGTGGCACCGGTTATGTGATCGAATTTGCTGGTGAAGCCATTCAGGCGTTGTCGATGGAAGGGCGTATGTCTGTCTGCAACATGTCGATCGAAGCTGGGGCAAGAGCTGGTCTGATTGCCGTCGATGATACGACGATCAACTATGTTAAAGGTCGTCCTTATACACCTAAAGCCGAAGAGTGGACCCAAGCAGAAGCGCTTTGGAGAACTTTAAAGAGTGACGAGGGCGCCCATTACGATCAGATCGTTCATCTTGATGCTGCAACGATACAACCTCAGGTCACTTGGGGAACATCACCTGAGATGGTGGTTGCTGTTGATGGGAGCGTGCCAGACCCTGCTAAAGAAACTGACCCGGTGAAACGTGAAGGGATGCAGGCCGCTCTCGTTTATATGGGCTTGTCTGCAAATACCCCGATCACAGAGATTTACCCTGATACGATTTTTATCGGTTCATGTACCAATGGTCGCATTGAGGATTTGCGAGCCGCTGCGGCAATTGTTGATGGTCACAAGGTCGCTGATAATATCCAACGCGCTCTGGTTGTCCCTGGTTCAGGATTGGTTAAGCAGCAAGCCGAGGCAGAAGGTTTGGATAAAATCTTTTTGCAGGCAGGTTTTGAGTGGCGGGAACCGGGATGCTCGATGTGCCTCGGCATGAACGATGAT
>CBDUFN010000353.1:0-2376 GCA_965366475.1 uncultured bacterium
TTCGAGCATGGCGATGCGGATCAGGCACACAACGATCATATGCACCAGTAGTTCCTGATGGAAGGTGGTTGGCGTACGACAATGCCAGCAGGTAGCCTTCATGGTGTGTTTGAAATCACGGTAGAACGTTTCGATATCCCATCGCATGTGATAAAGCTTTGCCAGTTCTGAAGCCGGATACACAATCGGGTCCAACAAGGAGGTAACCAGGCGGCGTCGGCGAAAGCCCTTTCGATAAACGAAAAGCACTCGGACGATAAGAGTTGTATGGTCGTGGGAGTCTTTGATTTGGCATAGATAATCTGACTGGCCAAGAGTACGCAAGACTTTAGGGCGATTGTTTGATTTAGCGGGAATGAGAAAATGGGCCTTTCGGGCCAGGATTTTGATGAAGGTAGCGCAGTAGTAGAAGCCTGAATCGATCAGGAGCAGATCGCCCTTTTTAAGCGTTCGGATAAGCTTGAGAATGAGTTTGTGCTCAGAGGTGCAGACCTTGTCGAAGACGAACCGTAACGGCGCCCGGCTGACCAAGTCAAACAGACAGCAGAACTCGACTGCAATCGGGCCCAGGCCTTGCTGGCCCTTATGTGCGCCGAAGCGTTTATAAAGAGATGGCGACTCGGGTAGAGCCAGGGTGGTCTTGTCGGCGGCAATTGGACGTAACCCATGCCAACGGTGGCGTTGATGGTTGCAGGCAGTTAGCAAGCGCGATACCAATGCGCCATACAACCATGATAGGGAGCTGAGGGGAAAAACGTGCCCGCGCTTTACAGAAAGCGGCCACGGAAACAGAGAATTGGATGCCAAGCTGTCCGGTAGCCAGTCGCAGGATGTCATGCAAACTGGATCGTTGGGTATCCAATGAAACGGCCAACATCAGCCACACAGTTTGCAGAGTTGCCAACTTACGACGCCGTTGCCATTCTTTTTTCATTCGACGTCGAGTTTCCAGGGCCGCTACAACGGCCGGATCGAGCCATTGTGCCAGCATCTGTAGATCAGGTTTTTTCATGATGATCCTCCTTTGAATCGATGAGAGTGAAAGTGGCCGGAGCGCACTGACGCAACAGAATGCCTTGTCGGGCTTTTTTGCCCAAGGCACTGGACAGCGTGTCGCGGTCAGTGAGCCGTCCGAAGCGTTGCCGCAATAGTTGTGTTAGTTCATTGACATGCAGAGGTTTGCCTTCATCAGTCAGTATTTTTAGGCACAAATCAACCAGAGACTGACGTCTTCTTCCCCGCCGAGAGGTAATGATAGGTTCGTCGTCAGGTTTTCCTTGAAGCTGCCGGATTGCTCTAAGCTGGTATTCAAGCTGAAGCTCAAAGATTTGAAGGATTACTTGTTTGAGATCCTCTTTTTCCATAACAGGATGCTCCCGGAGGTGAAAACGAAAATATACGTCGGTAAATAACAGTATTACAGCAATAAAACTGACGTTTGTCAAGCTAAAAATAGACCTGCGAAGAATCGAGTGGCGGGGGTGTTGCGGGAAAAGGTGGGAACGGAAGGGGCTGATAAAAATAAGTTATTTTATTTCAGCAGGTTACATTTAAGTTAATGGCATTGGGCCCGACCGTAAACATTCGGGCACCCCGTTCTTCGGATACAATTAATTGAAAAAAGTACGGGACACAACCGATTTTTTTTGTTAAGATGTAAAACATGAATAATGTTCTGCATCTCCAAAATTATTCTGGCACGCAACCAAACGTAAACCGGGGTTCCACACACCAAGAAAAAACAGTCGTGCTGACCCAGAAAGAGCACGATGATCTGAAGTGGCATGGTAGTTACTGGAAGGTACAACATTCTCGTGCGGTAAAACGGGAATTAGCACTAAAGCATGAACTTCAGCAAGCCAAGGCAGAGATTATAAATCTCAAGCAGCGTCTTTTCGGCAAGAAAAGCGAAAAGAATGCTCGTAAGGATGGCGGCCCCAATAAACGATCATCCTCAACTCGCAACAAGGGACAGCAGCCAGGATCCAAAGGTCATGGACGGACACCACGTCCAAATCTGCCGGTGATCGAGGAGATAAAGGATGTTGCCTCAGAAGAAAAATATTGTACGATTTGCGGTTGTGCACGTCCTGAGTTTTTTAAGACAGAGGATTCTAAGATAGTTGAAGTTCAGGTAAGTGCATACATCCGCAAGATTAGACGAAAACAATACAAACCCTGTCAGTGTGAACGAGATAAGTTGCCGGGCGTCATAGCAGCACCTCCGGCACCACGTTTGTATCCAAAAAATTCTGTTGGCATTTCGGTGTGGGTGGAAGTGTTGCTGGGCAAGTTTCTTTTTTCCACCCCAACCAATCGTTTATGCACAGACTTGGGCTATCAAGGATTGCCGATTTCGCAAGGGACAATCACTGG
>CBDUFN010000354.1:0-2356 GCA_965366475.1 uncultured bacterium
GGCCCGTGAAAATGAGAGCAGCCCGATCTACGGAATGCCGATCATTAATGCCGATTATGCCCGCACCGTGTTTGTGCTGAAACGTTCCATGGCGTCCGGTTTTGCCGGACTCGATAACCCGCTCTTTTACAAACAAAATACCCGCATGATCTTTGGTGATGCCAAGGAGACAGTCAAAAAGCTGGTTCATGAGTTTTCTGGTTGAGCCCTTTCATGAGCCATTAATCTAAACCCTCTTCATGGAGATGACGATGAAAACGATAGTGACATTCCTCTGTGCCCTTGTTTTTGCAAGCAGTGCCTCTGCCGCCGGTGTCAAGGTGGATTACCAGGTTGATGGCAAGAACTACGAAGGATATTACAGCAGCAGTAAAGAAGGTGCGCCCCTGGTCCTGCTGGTTCACGACTGGGATGGGTTAACCGATTATGAAGTCAAACGAGCGGAGATGCTTGTCGATTTAGGTTACACAGTGTTTGCCGCCGACTTGTTCGGCAAGGGCGTGCGACCGACCGAGGTGGTCGATAAGCGTCAACATACCGGGGCTTTGTACAAGGATCGGGCAAAGTTGCGGGCGTTGATGCAGGGTGCTCTGGATGCAGCCAAAGAGCAGGGCGGGGATGTCACTAACGCCGTGTCGATGGGCTACTGTTTTGGTGGGGCCGCCGTGCTCGAACAGGCTCGCTCCGGTGCTAACCTGAAAGGCTTTGCAACCTTCCATGGCGGCTTGAGCACACCCGAAGGACAGGATTACACAATGACCAAGGGCAAGCTTCTCATCATGCACGGCAGTGCAGATAGTAACATCACCCTGCAGGATTTCGCCGACCTTGCTTCTGAGCTCGAACAACAAGGTGTCGCCCACGAGATGATCACTTACAGCGGAGCTCCTCATGCGTTTACAGTATTCGGGTCGCCGCGTTATCATGAAGACGCCGACTCTAAATCGTGGCAACGCTTCGTAGAGTATCTGGCGGCAACGCTGCGCTAGATTGCTGCTGCAAAAGGTGGCTTTGAAGTGGGTCTGGCGCTCGTTGTCAGGCCCTTCCTTCAAGGTTTCTGTTTACATTCCAGCAATAAAGAGAAAACTGTCCCGTCTTTTTCCGTACTGGTGAAATAAGCCTCACCGCAGATCAACTCACTCAGCAGTTTGATGCTGTAGGTGCCACTTCCACGACCTAGTCCCTTGCTTGAAATGGTCCGATGAAAGATCTGATTCTGAATATCTCGCGGAATCAACTGATCGTTGTGGACCCATATGCGCACCGCTGAACTCTCTGTCTCACAGCCGAGAGTGACCGTACCGCCAGGCGGTGAAGCCTCCAGGGCGTTGATCAGCATGTTGGTAATAATTCTGCGCAGCAGGCGAGGGTCGCTGGTAAAGGTGATGGATTCAGAGTTGTCCATGCGCAGAGTCTTGCCGGACGCGGCTTGATGGCGCTGCACAGTTTTGAAGATCTCCTCCAGGCAGTTGATCGTCTCCAGAACTTCCGGTCTCACTTCCAGATCATCACGTGCCGATTGCTCAAGCATACGCAAGGCGATGATTTCATCGATCGAGTTTTGCGTGGTACGTTCGAGCATCGCACAAATCTCTGCCTGGTCTTCGAAGGCCCCTTCATTCATGATGCTGAGAAAGCCTTTGATGCTGGAGAGGGTATTGAGAAGGTCATGAAAACAGACATTCTCAAGCATCTCGCGTTTATACTTGTCGCTGATGTCGATCATGCTGAGGATGGAAAAGCGCTCACCATGAAATTCCAGCGGCGTTGCCCAAACCCGCAGATCCAGATTCGCCGCTGCGCCGGTCAGTTCGCAAGCCAAACGGCAATCTTCACTGGCTGCCTTCCCTTTAAGAGAGATTGACAGCACCTTGGCAATGCCGCAGATCCGGCAACACTCGTGCTTGCCGGCTTCGAGAACGCTATGACGAGCATGTACGCAGTGAAACGCTTCTCCTTCTGAAAGGCCAACAACAGGTGTCTCACCATCGTTGTCGATCATTTTACGCACTGCCGGGTTGGCGTAAACAACCTGCCAATTCTCATTGATGATCAGGAGAGGGTTAGGCACGGCGTCGAGGAGCTTACGCGAAACCACACCTTCGTTAAAAAGTTCATGTTGGAGATCGGTGATCGATGAATGATTGCATTTATCAAGGTTGCCATGCGTGTGATTACACAAGGCGTTAGAGCAGTTGTTGTTGCGCATTATTGGATTCCTGATAAGAAAAACGTCATCGAGACAAGACACAACTCGACACGTGTATTTGTAAAGATGACCAATATTATCATTAATAACGTTTTGAGGCAAAGGGGAGGGGTTCGGCAGAACGTTAATGTACATGTCACCGGTTAA
>CBDUFN010000355.1:0-2353 GCA_965366475.1 uncultured bacterium
CAGGGCACTTCAATGGAGTACGTCAGCTTTCTGCGCGATGAAATCAATGGCAACGCCAGTAGCCTGACTCTTGATGAAAATGGCAAAAACCCAGCGGGTGGTACAGAAACGTACCTTATCCAATCTGATCCGTTTTTCTCTCAAATGAAGGCGTGGGGGGATACGATTTGGAACCTCTGGAAGCACAACCATGGCCTTGGCGCAACAGCTCCGACTTATGGGCCGGTCCCCGGTATTGTTCCGGTATTGATGACTTCGAATTCGATCAATGGTCCGCCGCCCTGTGTTGCTCCTGTGCCCTCCTTGCTGTCGGCAATTCCGGAGATAAATCAGGTTAGTTTGTCTTGGAGTGAAGAGCATTTGATTGATCCGATGGTTGTCGGTTATCGCATCAACTATGACCAATCAGGGAAATCTCAATGGGTAGACGAAGTAGGCTTAATAAACACTTTTACTGATATCGGCCTGGCAGCTAATACGCCGTACTGCTATAAAATCAGCACTCTTTATTCCTCCTGTTCGTCTGCCTCCAGCAATAGTGTTTGCGCAACACCACTCAGCCCGGATACTGATGGCGACGGTGTTAGCGATTCCTTCGACAACTGCCCCAATATTGCCAATCCAGATCAAGCTGATTGGGAAATAGATGGTCTCGGAGACCTCTGCGATCTTGATGATGACAATGATGGTATGTCAGATCAATGGGAACTACGTTATGGCTTCGACCCATTTGATTCCCTCGATGCTGATATCGATACTGATTTTGACGGATTAACCAACCATTTGGAGTTTGTTTTGGGAAGTGATCCAACCCGTAACGGAGCGCTGCCTGCCAGTTATGTTTTCCCGCGGCACATTGCTCCTCTAAAAAACTTCTCGGAGACGGGCCCTTTCTTTGGACAGAGGCCGCTGCCATTGTAATGATTTTACACGTCACTTCACAGAACTGTGGCTCTGGCAAATCCCTCGGCTTCGCGTCTGTTGTCATGACTTGTTGTTTATTATCTCTTCGTTGATTTCTGTAGGGTTGATTAAGTTTTTTGCAGAGACAGGCATGCTTAACTGCCTGAAAGAAAAAGCAATATGCCGTTTGTTTGATTCACAAGTTTGCTTTTTATTTACTCACCTGTTGTCATTGGCGGTGCTTCGAATAAACCGTCTAAGAATATGGATAAGAAGTTCATAATGTATTGATAAAAGGTTCCAGTTCCCTAAGCTAAAATGGTTCCCACAAATTTGGATTTCATTCATCTTTAACGTTTATAACTTGACCTGCAGTTTATAAACATAATGACGCTCTAATTATTGTTTGATATAGTCACGAGGCTAAATAGTCACTTTGCTCCGAACAGGCAAACCTGCAGTAATGCAGGGGCGCAAAACCACGGGTTCTGAATTTGGACCGCCGGGTTGCCGAAGAGCGAGTATTTCTTGATGCTTGAGAGAGCTCGAATTCGGTTAAGAATTCGAGCTTTTTTGTTTTCAGTATGATCTGTTGAAAATCTTTATGGATCGCTTGCAGGCGAGTGTCGGTTTGGTTGGTAACACAGGAGGTGGGAAGTGAAGTCGTTTGCGAAATTCGCGCATTTTTTTATCCGTCGAAAAGCCTTTGGCAAAAAAGTTCTGAGCAGTGTCCTGGTTTTTACCCTTTTCTTCGGGCCAGGTTTCCCTTTTGCTACTTTTGCCGCATCTGACAGCTTTGTTGGTGATGCGGCTATTTATCTTGGTGCTCCTGCCGAAAAACCTCGTCCAAAAGTTCTCTTCCTGATTGATAACAGTCAAGCAACAGAAAATGTCGCTGTCGGTTCGAAATACAATCCGAGTGTTGAATATCCACGAGTTTCTGGTCGCGAACCGTGGGACGTTTATTCGGCGAAGAACACCGGCGAATTTGCCCTGCTGGAACTAGATAATGATAGTTATGCTTTTGAAGATTGGGTCGGGGCCTCATGTAGCCCCGGCGTAAGTGATGACATTCGTAATAAGCTTCTCTTTGTCGGTACTTATGCATCCAGTGGTACGGATTCTTTCCCAAACATTAAGGCCGGTGATTGTAATACCGCTCCCAATGGCACAACCTATGCCATTGGCAACTACCTGAACTACCTTGAATTTGATGCCTGGAATGAGCCTCTCAACTGTTATGACAGTGATCTTGATGACGTCTGCGATGATGAAGACATCTGTCGTGGTTATGTCGATGATCTTACCGTTAAGACCTATGCTGAAGTAGTAAGTGCTTATACCGAATTGGGGATGACTGTCCCTGCATCCTTTGTTGTTGGTGCCAGTGTAAAACTTTATGACATGGACAATGATGGCGTTCCTAACGGCCTCCCTGATTCTCCTTGGC
>CBDUFN010000356.1:0-2346 GCA_965366475.1 uncultured bacterium
TATTTTATTAGCGACCGGGGGCGGGTGGAATCACTCGATATTGAACTGCGTCGACGCAGTGGAGATCACTGGGAATAGGGGAACCTCCTATCGATTCAAATGACAGTTACGTTGCTAGCAGGGGCCGGTTTCTATAAACCAGCCCCTGATTTTATTTCATGAATTGTTCTCATGGCAGAGAAAGTTCTGCCACGCCTTTCCTGTCTGCTTGTACCCTCTCTATTGGGACTGCCATTCTTCGCAGAGGAACACGACTGGACGTTACCAGCCGGCGACTGCTTCGCTGGCCAAAACTTTGGCCAGCTTGTCTTGCACATGGTTCAACCTTTTTCCGGTAAGAACGGCAATATTGCGCATGAAAATATAGGCCAGATGATAATTTGTCTCAAAGAGTGAAAGCAGGCTGTCCCGGTCGATTTCGAGGAGCCTGGTCTTGCCTCTGCAATACCCGGAGAGTCGATATTGGTGAGGTTCCACAAGCGCAGACCAGCCAACAGCTTCACCTGGCTTCAGTGATGCGATGGTGGTGTCAGCATTCTCACGTTGAGGCATCTCGAAGTTCAATTCAATACCCCCGTCCAGAATTAGATAAAGCGTGGTCGCTTCACCCTGTTCCATGAACAGATTGGAGCCATCAGGATAGCTCTTCTCTTTACATCGACGTAGAAAGGCCAGTGTTTCATCTGGAGCAAGCCCCTTGAACAAACCCTCTTCAAACAATTTCGCATGGTCACTCATAAGCTCACCTCCTACAAAGATGTTTATCTTTCCGAACCTTCACGTTCTAGCGCAGACTGGCGGATCATAACCGTGAACCCTGCTGCGAAGGTCATCAAGACAATCAGGATACTCATGTACGCTTTAACATACTTAAAGCATATCAACTGAAAGGTGGCTGTCAAAAGGGCGTTTGTCGGCCATAACAAAGACTTGAACAACGTGACAATGTGTTTTTAAATCTGTGATCAGAAAGATGCTAGCCGTTTCGAAGTAAGAGCTGTCCATCAGTAAGTTGTGCACTTCTTGCTACACACTCAACAACGAATTTGCCGTATTTATTTGATTTTTCGCGTCCCACGTCCCACGCCCCTAACCTTAACGCCGCAAAGCAATCAAATTGAATGTTCGCCGCCACACGTAAGAACGCAGGATCGAGATAACAGTAAAAATACAGGTGATCTGAAAGCCTTGACTCGCTGACACCGCAAATCCATACATTGGTAAAATCCAGGTTGTTACAAGCCACGAAATGGCAAACCCGGAGGCCGTGTTCAAAACTGTTTCCATAAATGATTCCCATTGAGTTTGCATAAACACCTTCCTTTTCTGCACTTCTGATTGTGAGACCTCTTTGATTCTTAGTATCTGTAGAGTGCGTGACAAAATATGTCGCATGGCCGTTTGCTAAGAATTCAAAGGGAGGGAGAAGGGAGAAGGTAGGGAGTGAGGGAGTGAGGGAGTGAGGGAGAAGCTTTGGGGGGGCGTTTGATTCTATACGCCGTCGCGCGGTTTTTGTTGTTAAGGGCCTGGCACGTGCTAACTCAACAAACCGGTTCGCTTGCTGTCAGTCAGCACGTGCCGTCGCTCTGTTTGCTACGACTTGTTCTCTCCGTATGCTGCGATCGATTACAGCTTGCCGATCTCAGCGGCCAGGGTGGCATTGTCGGGCATCCCTTCGCATATCATTCTGATCACAGCGGTTCGGTCGATCAGGTAAGTGATGCGCCCGTTGCCGTATTGCGCGCTGATCGAACCGTCATCGACGAGTAACGGAAAGCTGAGGTTGAGCTCTGCAGCGAATTCTTGGTGAGTCTCAAGTGTGTCGGCACTTACGCCCAGAACCTGGGCGTCAAGCTTTGCAAAGTCAGAAATATCACTTTGGAAAGCCTTCATTTCGATAGTTCAACCAGGGGTGAAATCTTTGGGGTAGAGGGCGAGTACCACCGGGCCCTGCTCAATCAGCTGACTGAGCACTATCTTCCCTTGTGTCGATGACACGCTGAAGTCAGGTGCTTGATCGCCGATTTCGAGAGTCATTTCTTTGTTGGCATCGTTCATATGGTCTCCTTTGTTATCACTTAGAAAATATAACCGAACTTCTGTAAATGCCCAGCATGAATCATCAGTTTTGTAAGCTTTCGCGCCCCTTGTTCCTCGTTCCGGATTCCCCTTGACGAGTCGGATATGGTTTATTATTTTCAAGGGACTGTCCCCGTTTCTGTCTCTGTTTCAGGGACTGAGCCCGTTTCAGGGACTGTCCCCGTTTTTAGGGGACTGTCCCAGATTTTGACTTTAGAATGACAGAACTCACATCTCAGATTTTGACTTACATAAGTCAGAACTCTA
>CBDUFN010000357.1:0-2325 GCA_965366475.1 uncultured bacterium
AGTCTCGCTGTCGCGATATTCTGCAACGAGAAAATGCCTTGCGTGAAGTGGCCGAAGTGGTTGGTATGGAAGGATTGCAGGATGCCGATCGACTCTTAATGCGTACCGCAGAAAAAATTCGTCTCGATTTTCTCTGTCAGAACAGTTTCACAGATGATGCCTATGCTACACCACAGAATACCATTGAACACATCCGCGAATTGATTGCGGAGCACGACCGACTTGCCGTTGCCGTGGATGCTGGTGGCTTGCTCGACGATTTACTTAAGGAGGCCAGCGATGCGTCTCTCTGAACATCAGTATCGCTCTGTCAGTGCTGTTCGCGGACCCTTACTCTTTTTGGACCGGGTGTTTGCCGCCAAGCTGGGCGAATTGGTTAAGATTGAGTCCCCCGACGGACGATTACTGACCGGTGAGGTCCTCAAAATCTTTGGAGATCAGGTGTTGGTTCAGGTCTTTGGTGGTACTCAGGGGCTTGATACACGTAATACAACGGTCAGTTTCAGTGATGCCGTGATGCGTGCCCCTCTTGGTAAAGGAACTTTGGGGCGAGTCTTTGACGGATCTTTTCGACCCCTTGATGGTTTGCCGATGTTTATTCCGGAGTTTTACGTGCCGGTCGTTGGGGCGCCGATCAATCCTGTTGCGCGCGCTCATCCGGAAGAGTTTATCGAAACAGGCTTCTCGGCTATTGATGGCCTGAATACTTTGGTCAAAGGCCAAAAGCTTCCGATCTTCACCTGCGCCGGTTTACCTGCGCGTGACATGACGGATCAACTCCTGAGACAGTCGCGCCTTCCCGATGGAGGGCCTTTCGTTCTGGTTTTTGTTGCCCTTGGTCTGACACATTTTGAGTACCAATTCTATCGACAAACCCTTGAGCATATGCAGAGTCGTTTCGTAGCCTTTGTCAATCTGGCTGACGATCCGGTGGTTGAGCGTCTTCTGGCTCCGCGACTTGCCTTAACGGTTGCCGAAGATCTGGCGTTTCGCCAGGAAATGGATGTCTTGGTGATCATTACCGACATGACCAACTATTGCGATGCTTTACGTGAGATTTCCACGGCACGTGAAGAACTGCCTGGGCGACGCGGGTACCCTGGCCATATGTATTCCGACCTGGCGTCCCTTTATGAGCGGGCGGGGCGTATTCATGGGCGCAAGGGCTCGGTTACCCTTTTGCCCACCGTCACTATGCCGGAAGATGATATCACTCACCCGATTCCAGACCTGACCGGCTACATTACCGAAGGGCAGCTGGTGCTCTCTCGTGAACTGCACCAGAAAGGGGTTTATCCACCGATTGATGCATTACCCAGCCTTTCTCGCTTGATGCAGCACGGTATTGGCAAGGGGCAAACACGACCCAACCATCGTGAACTGTCCAACCAGTTGTATCGGAGCTACGCTAAGGGCTGTGATCTGCGCCGTCTTGAGGCTGTTGTCGGCCGTGATGGCATGCTTGAAGAAGATCGCCGATTTCTTGATTTTGCCGATCGTTTTGAAGGTGGTTTTATCAACCAGGGCAAAGATCGTCGCACCATTGACGACACTCTTGATAAAGCAAAAGACATCCTCGATGAATTCCAAGAGGTGGCGCGATGATCCAACCAACCCGTACCAATCTCCTTCTGCTCAAGGATCGTTTGCATGCCGTGCTCAATTGCACCACGATTCTCAAGGGCCGGCGGCAGGCGCTGATAAAGGAGTTTCTAAAGATTACCAAGCCACTGATGCAGTCTCGTGAAGAAGTGAGCAAGGCCTATGCGCTAGCGATTGATGCTCTGCAGGTGAGTAAGGCCCGCGAAGGTTCTTTAGCGGTGGATGCGTTGGCGGTAAGTAGTCGCCGCAAAATTGCCGTAGAGGTCGCCGAGGGCAACCTGCTCGGCCTACGTTTCCGTGATCTGACTATGCATGAAACCGTTGCTCGCACTTTTGATGAGCGACCTTACGACATGTTTGCTAGCTCGCCCTGGCTCGATGAGGCGATTCATAAGTTTGAGGGGATTGTTGAAGAAATGTTGTCTCTCGCAAGTTTCGAGGGAAAATTCAGGAGGTTAGCAGAAGAGTTAGTGCGTTTGACTCGTCGGATTCGAATTCTCGAGGAGCGCGTTGCACCGGAACTGCGTGTGGATATTCACTCGATGGCGCAATATCTCGCCGAGCGCGAGCGGGAAACTTATTTCAGGTTGAAGCGATTTAAGGGTTATGCGGCAGGGGTGAAGTAAAAGTTTAAAGAAATAATTGAACGAAGATAAAGCATTAAAAATGCAGGTTACCGTGCCGTAATTGAGTCTTGGTTTGACAGAGATGGAATTCGTAAAA
>CBDUFN010000358.1:0-2317 GCA_965366475.1 uncultured bacterium
CATACTTTTGCTGCCAGGCAATAAGTATGGCGTCAGGCGGTACGCGAACCGCCGATTTTTCTTTTAGACCTGCATGAATAACTAAGCGCAACAGATTAACGTTCTATTGCGCTTAGACGACAAATAATTCAAAAAAAAACTGAAGCTTGTGGAAAAAAACAACCCCCACTTGAGGATCATGTGGGGGTTGTTAATATGCTGAAGCCTGCCTCCTTGAGGCGGTGCCTTTGTTGTTTTTTTGTGTCGCTAGTAACTAAAAACCTTTTTTACCATTTCTGTATTTGTCGTTGTATTCCTGTAAATTTGATCCACTCAAAGCCAACTTCAATCTGAATCGCAACTCTCTTTGATCGAGAGTTTTGTCTTTGGACGCTTTGCTTATCTCCTGAACGGTTAAAAAGCTGACACCTTTGTTATCAGTTCTTTCAACGCAGAGATAGATCTCATCTTTTTGAAGTGGCACGAGTTGCTGTGCTACCTTCCAGGTGTCTTCCTTTCCCTTTTTGTAGAAAAAGTTAGAGCAGACCGCTGTAACAATAATCAAAATCAGAAGCGCGATAATATAATTAAGATACCTGCCCATTGGTCTCCTCTTGAAGTCATTGAATTTTTGTAGCACGTTGAAACTGTCATAATTAATGAATTTGTTGCTGATTCAAAGCTAAATATTACCACAGAGGCACAGAGAACACAGGAATAAACTGAAATCTGATTATAGATATTTTTGTTTCTTCAGTGTTCTCTGTGCCTCTGTGATGAACGTTTTATTGTCTGTTTTAATTTTACAGTTTCGCCGCATTTTTCAGCAGGACTAGTCCTTACTGATTATAAAACCCTTGCATTTCACTGGCCAGTAGATTAAAGATATCAAATCTTATGTCGCCTTGCGACACTCTGCCTATTGGCATGTTGTATTAAATGGAGGGGTTTATGAAGTTTCTGCGACGTTCGTTGCTTGAGCGCTTCCTTGCGCTGTTCCTGTTTTTCGTATCTATCCTGCTTGTTCTTCCTGTTCCTGTCTTTGCTCTCTCAGTTAACTCCCTTGGTGACTTTGATAACATCGTCGTCATGGAAGCTTCCGGCGATTATGCGGCTCTTGATGCAAATGGCGATGCTAACCTTTTGCCGCGACAAGATGTTAGTCGGGAGTTTTTCAGTCATCATGGAGATGAATACGATTTCCTTGTGGTCTTTTCAGACTTCGATTTCCCCATGCCTGCTCCAACAGTTAAAGCGTTCTTCAATCCAACAAAAAATGATGTCGATGGGATAGGTCTTGAAATATATGATTCGACCAATCTTTATTCCGCAGATGGCATGTTTTTAAATCGTCTGGAAGGGTTGATCGATATGGGGAATATAAACCGTCATGTCCTTGAACCGAGTGATCCAGCTTTCGAAAAGACATTGCAGACATTAACCCATGAGATGATGCACCGATGGGGGGCTTATCTCTCCTTTAGTGAAGATATCTTAGAAAGCGATGCTCTCCTTGGGCTCGGTGATGCTCACTGGAGCTTTCTTCTTGATTCGCAAGGTTCTTCCCTTTACGGCAACCATTGGCAAGACAATGGTGACGGTACCTTTACAACGGTCATTCCTGAACAAGGCCTTTCTGGCAGTTCGGTAGGCAGACTATTCAGTCCACTGGATCTTTATCTGATGGGAGTCTCTTCAAAGGATCAGGTGCCTCCTTTGTCCTATATTGACAGTCCAGGAATCGACCGACGTCGCTTGCCAGAGGTCGGCGTAACAATTCCGGGCAGAAAGCAACTGATTACAATAGATCAAATCATTACAACTATGGGGGAACGATTTCCTGAGGCTGATCCCGAAAAAACTTTTCGGATGGCCTTTATTCTTCTGGTTAATCCTGAGACTTGGATCCCTGAGAGTCCAGAGTCGAAACTTAAGTTGCAGAAACTTAAACAACTTCAAGTTGAATGGTCGAAACGGTTTTCTGTTTTGACCGATGGTTCGACTCTAATACAGACGGACCTGGTCAGCACGATGGATGCTGAAAATAATCCCGGTGTCATCAACCCCACTTTTCTTAATCACGATAACCCGCATGTGAATGAGGGTGTCAGTTGGCTTTTAGCGAATCAAAATGTTGAAGGTTTCTGGCAAGACCAAAATAGATCTGAACAACGTGATACCGCTGTTGCTGTTTCTGCTCTTAAACCGTTCGCATCGACTGCTTCGTCTGTTGCTGATGGTCAGCTTTGGCTCACTAAAACGTCTCCTGAAAATGTTGATTTTCTTGCTCGCAAGTTCCTTGGTATTGAAGACGTTAATCTCATTGAACTTGAAAAAT
>CBDUFN010000359.1:0-2291 GCA_965366475.1 uncultured bacterium
AAGGCAGAATGCTAAGAGTGTCACCAAAAAGGAACGGAGCTCGAAAGAAAAGAGCGACCTCGAGAAGGTCGCTCACATGAAATACTGGTCTGGATGACAACGCTTGAACTTGTGACCTTCTGCTTCCGATGTCTTTAAGGTAACGTGAAGCGGGTATGTCACTAGGGTCTTTTATAGTTGCAACAATAGATCAAGCTGTTGCTGGCTTAAAATCTTGCTTGTATCATAGATGCATTTCAGGTGGATCATTGTAGCCTCAGCTTTCAACTTAGAGATGGCCTGAACTGCAGGACTCAATTCTGCAGGTGTTTTTCCATCAAAGATTCCTTCTGTTACTTGTTTCTGAAAAGGGGGGATTTGGGGGGCAAGGTTTTTTACGCCAGCCATAGTTTCTTCTCTGACAGCAAGCAACTGCTTTTTCTGCTCCTCGGAAAGTTGTAACTTGGGATTGTCCCATTGCTGAATTAACAGTTTGGTCAAGTGTGGGAGTTCATTTGCGATTAGAAATGGAGATTGTTTCTGTTGCTGATTGTCTTTCTCAGAGGAGCCGCTGTCCTGTGCCATCAAAACGGTTTCTGATAACAAAAATATTGAAACAACAACAACCAGACTCAGGGTTACTTTTTTAAGCATTTCAATGTTCTCCTTTACGTTTCATCAAGCCCTTAATTGCAAAACCAAAGACAAGCGTTATGAACCATTATCTTAGCATACATACTTTTTGTGCCCATAACTGACTTGTTCGGTGTCTTTTGTAAGGATAAGAATCCAGACTGTTTGTTTGGCTGTAGAGTTGGGTCTTCTTTGGGCTAGTGTGCTGGTTGTTCTGTTTTGTTGGAATCCTGGCCGACGATTCCGGTCTTGTTTGGGTCCTGAGGTGACCCTTTGAGAGTCAGGGTTGTGGGAAAAGGAAAAGCCCCAGCCGGCGATGGCTGGGGCTCTATGGCTGAATGTTTTAGGTTTGGATCTATTACCCTTTTGAAAATTGTCTTGAGGGTCGTCCTTTAAAGTGGGCCTGTTTCAATGGGCAACCCAGCCTCCTTCCAGTCAGCAATGAGCGCTTGGGCAATGTTTTTGTAGCCAAGTTTCATCAACTTTCTGTATGCGCTGTAGCTACGGCCTCCAGAATTGCAGTAAACGACCACTTTTTTCTCTTTGTCCAGTATCTCAGACGTTGCGGCAAAAGTGCTTAATGGGCAATTGATGGCTTCTGGAAGATGACCTTCGGCAAACTCCTCAGCATCTCTAACGTCAACAATTTGTAGTGTCTCAGGATGAAGAGTCGCGAGCTCCCGTAGCTCGACAGGACTGATCTTTGTCGTCTCGATACGTTTCTCGTAGTCACCACTTTTGTAGAAAGAATAACCAAGTTCCTCCCATACGGGCATCCCTTCAGCAAAGACAAAAATGTTTGTGTATCCGATTTGGCTGGCCTTCTTTGCCGACTTCTTGCTTTTGCCGCACTTGACGCCGTTGCAGTAGAAAATTAATTGCATATTTTTATCGGCAGGCAGTCGCCCTGCAAGTTTCGCAAAGTACTTTTCCGGAATATTGATGGCTCCAGGGATATGGGCCTCGCGATACTCCTCTGGGTTCCGTGAATCGACCAGCAAAAAGTTATGCGAGTCGGCATCTACCAACCCTTTTAACTCAGGGTTGCTGATGATTGAATATTCGCTTGCAAAGGCGTCGGTAAAAAACAGCATGAGGAAAATGATTGAGCTAAGAATTAACGTCTTGCGCATGTTTGTTTCTCCTTTTTTTGGGTAAAGGTACTCATTGAGGCAGGGCGCAAAATATCATTAGAGACATCAAATAACAATACGTTTATATTTGCAGGATTACGGTGAATCCCTCCACTCAAAAACATCTTAGCCCCGAAACTCACTGGAGTCGAAACCGTACCCCGGAAGACTCAAACACTACATTTCAGAACACAATAAGTTGTCACTTAGGAAGTCCAACTGGACCGAAGGTGAACCGCAAAACAAAAAAATAAGAGCGACCTCGAGAAGGTCGCTCTCATGTAACTACTGGTCGGGATGACAAGACCCCCTGTTCCCGAATTTTTTGATACTCTATAGCGGTTTAATCCTTACGGATATCGCTATGATCCATACCCAACAAGAAACTAATCTTGAGTGATGCTAAAGGCTCCGATGATGTCCCCCACAGAAAAACCAGTTGCACGGTCTTCTGGATATAGCTCATCCAGTTTAGCTTTTATGTCATCATTGACTTGATCTCCGTGACATGCGAGACAAGGTTTTCCCACAGGAATAGCTTTCATA
>CBDUFN010000360.1:0-2264 GCA_965366475.1 uncultured bacterium
AATCTCTGGAGTCATTTGATGCAGGAAAATGATAACCGCTCAGGAGTCTGGTTTGTCCTGATGGCAGCCATGCTGTGGGGCACCACAGGAACAACGCAGGCTTTTGCTCCTGCTGGTTTCGATCCGATGGTCATAGGAACGTTACGCTTGGCACTCGGCGGCGTTGCCATGCTGCTGATTGTGCTGGTTACCGGTGGTGTGTCTCACTTGAAGGGGTGGCCACTCAAGACAACACTGGCCGCTGCATTGTTCACCGCACTTTACCAAGCGTTCTTCTTTGCGGGTGTTGCCAAGACGGGTGTCGCTATAGGTACAATCGTTGGGATAGGAAGCGCGCCGGTGGCCGGTGGTCTCTTAGGTTATCTTTTTCGAGGTGAAAAACCTGGACGCAGTTGGTTTGTTGCAACAGGGCTCGCGATTATTGGTTGTGTTGTTCTCACTCTGAGTAGTGGGGGTGATGTTGTGATTGATTTGACCGGTGTCGCGCTCGCTATTGGGGCTGGTGTCGCATATGCAGCCTATACCCTTGTTATCAAGGGGTTGTTGGAAACGCATGAGGCGAATGCAGTGATTGCTGTCGTGTTTTGTATTGGAGCACTGATGCTCATGCCTTTGCTGATTGGTCGCGAATTCTCCTGGTTGGCGAACCCGAGAGGTTTTGCTGTCGTTCTGCATCTTGGTTTGGTGACTGCTGCTCTTGCGTATTGGCTTTTTGCTAGAGGCCTCAAGCGTGTCCCCGTGGCGACTGCTGTCACACTGACATTGGCCGAACCATTAACAGCGGGTCTTTTAGGTTTGCTCGTACTTGGGGAACAACTCAATACACTATCCTTTGTGGGTATTGCCTTAATCTTCTCTGGTTTGGCGGTGCTCTCTCTTGGGGGTCGTGCAACACCGAAATCAGCGGCAGAATTTGGAGGTTGACCTGATGGTCAATCAACGCAAAGCATATCTCTATGCACTTGGAGCAGTACTGATCTGGTCCACGGTCGCTTCAGCGTTTAAGCTTTCGCTCAGAACCTTGTCTCCTGCGCACCTGCTCCTCTATGCAAATCTGATTTCGGTAGTACTTCTCGGTAGTATTCTTTTTTGTCGGCAGGAGCTTGGGTTAGCGTTACCGAAGAATCGCCAGGAATTCCTTCATTCTGTCGGCCTTGGGATCCTCAATCCATTCCTTTACTATCTGATTCTTTTTAAGGCTTTTGATCTTTTGCCAGCGCAGGAAGCCCAGCCTCTTAACTATACCTGGGCGATTACCTTATCGATTCTTGCTGTTCCGCTTCTCAAACAGAAACTTTCCCTGCGAGACGTTGTCGCTATTCTTGTCAGCTACTCTGGTGTCCTGGTGATTTCCACGAGAGGCGATCTTCTGGGGTTAAATTTTACCGATCCCATTGGTGTTGCTCTTGCCCTAGGCAGCACAATAGTTTGGGCTCTCTACTGGATATTTAATGTCAAAGACAGCCGGCCACCTTTAGCCGGTCTTTTTATGAATTTTCTCTGCGCTTTGCCACTCATCCTGATTTATTGCATATTATTTACTGAAATGAAGGCGCCTGATATGACTGGTTTTCTGGGCGCTGCTTATATCGGTTGTTTTGAGATGGGGATCTCGTTTTTTCTTTGGTTACAGGCTTTGAAATATACCGCCAGTACCGCTCGGATCAGCAGCTTGATTTTTATCTCACCCTTTATCTCTCTCGTGCTGATTCATTTCCTGGTCGGTGAAGAGATTCTAGCTTTTACTTTTTATGGTTTGGTTTTGATTGTGGTGGGGTTGATTTTGCAGCAGATGTTCAGGAATGAAGAGGCAAGCTGAAAACTAAGATCTACTGTTTGTGATGTGGATGTTATGAGATAGGTTGTAGATAACCTGCAGGTCGCGTCACGCAAATTCCATGCTTTTTGTCCAGGAAACCCAAAATGCGCGCCTTTAGTTGCGTGCCTTTTTATTTTCACTTATCGGAGTAATTAACGGTCTTCTTCTAAATCGATAAAAAGATTGGTTGTTAACAACAAGAACGAGGCCCGTGAGTGGGGTCTCGTTCTCGTTATGGCCGTAAAGTTTCTAGTTATGACTTTTGGTATCTTAAAGTCACTGAATGGTTCGATAAGGAAATGCTAAGCGCAGCGCCAGCCATTTTTTGCTTCGTCTTTTGTGGCTTCAAAAAATGAAGGCGTCTGGCGGGACGAGACCAGCCGGTTCTTATCTTGTAAGGTTGAAAAGAGTGTTTCCAGTTAAGAGTCAGATGGATTCTGAGTCT
>CBDUFN010000361.1:0-2255 GCA_965366475.1 uncultured bacterium
TTCTTCTGGCCAGACGATAGGTGAGATCGAGATTCGCCTTCATGTTGTCGCGAGACGCTGAGGATTCCCTAAGAGTGGAATACTCGGTGACCGCTGGAGCCGAAAAGGTAAGGCCAGCAGCAGGTGCGGTCGGTGACGTAATAGGATTGTAGGTGATTTCCACGTCGTCGCTGTCGATCTCTTCCATCTTGATCTTGGCGCTCAGCTTGAGACGATCCGTCAGTTTGGTGACGGCGCGTAACCCATAACCATCATAGTCTGTGGTCAAGCTGGACTTGCTGAGTGAAAAAATACCCGCTTCAGAACTCTTGTCACTTTCTGTTGTGCTGGTCAGGTAACTACCGACGAGAGACGTATCTCTTGGCAGGTCAACCCGCGCTTTCAGCAGGTGAGAGTTCTTCTCTGATTCAGGAGCCGTATCGTAAGGCAGGGCACCATCGTCATAGTCGTAAGACATGCGGTTGTCGAAGGTTTTGTTGTCGATAGGCTGACCAGGCTTGATGACCGGATCATAGACTGTGGTTGGGCTGTCTGCATCGTTTCTGAATTCACTTCTGGAGAGCTCGTAGCGAAGAGTCACAAGACCGAATTTGCCGGTGACGCCAGCGCTGATATCTTCAGTTGATTCATCGATGTCCTTAACTTCACCTGTAACGTGGCAACCGGCACATTTACTCATGCTGATAGCCTGCTCCGTTCCTTCTCTGCTTTCCTTGCGGAAATTGACATCAAAGGTCAGGTTGGGAAGCGCTGGGTGTGTAAATTCAACACCGGCATCCAGTTCTTTACGAGTTACAGTAAAGTCTGCACCTGGAGTCAAGTCTTCTCCGTAAAGGCTGGCACCACCCGTTTGGACAATGTAGTCCCCTGGGCTTGCTACGCCAGCAAAAGCAGTTTTGTCCTTGGCGCCGTAGATTGGATTTCCGGCACTATCAAAAAGAATAAATGCTGGAACGACGTTCGGGGTCACCGAAGTGATTGCTTTCGGAGTTGTTGCAACTGGATCCATACCACCACGAGATACGGCTGCATCCATGTAGTCCAGTTGGTCATGATCTTTCAGGTGCTCCATGCTTTGAAAATCAATAGAGCCCTTGATGACACGATTTACGTCGAAGGAAGTTTTGATGTCCTGGTTTTCGCTGCCAGCAAAGTCAGCGTCAACCTCGAAATTAGCTCCGCCATTCTGGATGTTTAGATCCATTTTGCCGTAGCCTGTTGTGCCACTTTCGTCTTGATAAAGTGGGTATTCATTAACTCGCGATTTGTCGTCATCTAAATCGATGTGTGCTGCACCGGCTTCAATTGATCCGGTCACTACCGCACCACCATCAGCTGCCCAGACTGCGCCTGGGATTAAGCAGATGGCCAACGACAAAGCGAGAAGGTGTTTGTATGTAATAAACATTTACTTCTCCTTTATCTGTACGTGTTAACGGGTCAGGCCGGCGCCACCGTCAGGGAAACCATCGCCATTGGTGTCAATAACAGGCACCGTTTGCGAAGGCTTGTCCGAACCGTGTACGACACTGTGACATACCGTGCATTTAGTATTGAAGCCCATTGCCCAGCCTTTTTCACCAAACTGGTTGGTGTAAGGAACGACCAGGTCTGCAGCATAAGCAGGATATGCTGCTGCTGCCTGAGCTGGTGTCATGCTGCCAGCAATGATAGCGCTGTAAGCTGTAGGATCGCTTGTGCGTAGAGACTCAAGTGCATTACCGTCATAGCTGAAAGTGTCGTTGACATCTTTCGTTGCGCCAACGCGTGTTGCATGGAAGTGATTCTCGTGGCACTGCAGGCAGAGGAAAGGCTCGTTCTGCATCAGCAGATTGTTGGCAACTGTACCATGTGGATCGTGGCAAGTGCTGCAATCTTCTTCGACAGGAGCATGCTCAAAGACGAATGGGCCGCGGTAGCGAGCGTGGCAGGTAAGACAAAGATCACGTGCCTGCTCTTCAGTCTGAAGCTCACCATGAGGGTTGTGGCAATCGCCACAAGTCATCTTGCCTTCTTTAATCGGGTGATGAGAAGGGACGTTGGCTTTGGCCTGCTGTTCCTGATGACAGGTGTAACAGAGCTCAGGATCCTGCTGTTTGAGAGCGGATTTTTCGCCGCCATGGATCGCGTGGCAATCGTTACAGGAAACGTCACTCAGAGCGTGTTCGCCGTGAGTCCAGTCCATCAATTTGCCATCGGTGTGACATTTGGCACAAACTGCAGCGGATTCTTCCGGCAACAGATCACCAAATTTG
>CBDUFN010000362.1:0-2253 GCA_965366475.1 uncultured bacterium
ATGAGAGAAAAACACCCTGAAGATATGAAGAGAATTGAAGAAGATAAAACAACTCTATTTGAGGATGATGACAAGGAGCCAGTAAATGTCGATTAATCTTGATAAATGGGATGTTGAAGATGAAGAATTTTGGAACGCCACAGGGAAAAAGATAGCGACCAGAAATCTCTGGATTTCAATTCCAAGTCTGTTGTGTGGATTTGCTGTCTGGCTCTATTGGGGGATCATCACAGTACAGATGATCAACCTGGGCTATCCCTTCAGCCAGTCTCAATTGTTCACGTTGTCAGCCATCGCCGGCCTGACTGGTGCAACTCTGCGGATACCGAGCTCCTTCCTGATCCGCATCGCTGGCGGACGTAACACCATCTTCTTTACCACTGCCTTGCTGATGATCCCTGCGGTCGGTACTGGTATCGCGTTGCAGAACATAAACACCCCGATTGAGGTTTACTACCTGCTAGCTTTACTCTCCGGGTTCGGCGGCGGCAACTTCGCCTCCTCGATGTCAAACATCAGCTTCTTCTTCCCGAAAAAGGTTCAGGGGACCTCGCTAGGCTTGAATGCCGGTTTGGGGAACTTCGGCGTCACCACTATGCAGATTCTGATTCCGCTGTCGATGACTTTTGGTTTGTTCGGCGGCAAGTCACAAACCCTGATCAACACCAGCGGTACCTTGATCGGTAAGATCCCGGCCGGGACCGAGACCTACATCCATAATGCCGGCTATATCTGGCTGATTCTACTGGTCCCTCTGGCCTTTGCCGGCTTCTTCGGCATGAACAATATCAAAACCAAAACAGTTACCCACAACTTGCCTTCGACCGGTATCTCTTTTGTTATGATTACCGGACTGCTGTTGATCGCTTTCGTCACGTCCGTGGCCGGTCTGTACCTGATGCTGCCACCGCCGATCGGACTAGGTCTTTTGAGTAAGTGGATCGTCTTGCCACTGGTGATTGCCGCCACGGTTTTCGGTATGAAGTACCTGACCAAGGGTGGTTTACGTGAAAATCTCGAACGTCAGTACAAGATTTTCAACAATAAACACACCTGGGCCATGACTGTTATTTACACCATGACCTTTGGCTCCTTCATTGGATATTCGGCGGCTTTTGCCCTGTCGATCAAGGTTATCTTCGGTTTTTCGCATATCATGGTCGATGGTGTCATGACCCACAATACGGTTAACCCTAACGGGCCAAGTGCTCTGATGTTCGCTTGGATGGGACCATTTATTGGCGCGTTAATTCGTCCGGTTGGCGGCAAGATCGCCGATAAATTGGGTGGTGCCATCGTCACCCAGTGGGTTTCCATTGTGATGATTGTCTCTGCATTGGGTTGTGCATACTTCATGAAGGCAGCCTACGGCTCTGCAACACCAGAAACAGTCTTTGTGCCGTTTTTGATCCTCTTTATCATCCTCTTTGCTGCGACCGGAGTGGGTAACGGTTCGACTTTTCGTTCAGTCGCGATGATCTTCAATGCTGAGCAGGCAGGGCCCGTTTTGGGCTGGACGTCGGCAATTGCAGCCTACGGCGCTTTTATCATTCCCAAGGTCTTTGGTGAGCAGATCAAGGCGACCACTCCGGAAAATGCTTTGTACGGTTTTGCGGTTTTTTACTTTATCTGCCTGGTCCTCAACTGGTGGTTTTATACTCGCAAGAACGCTTATATTCAGAACCCTTAAAACTAAGGAGTCAATTCAATGGATCAGAATCAGCTCTCTGCAGAAATCTTAAGTCAGGCTCCGGACGCAATCCTGTTTGCGGACCGTGAAGGAATCATTCGTTTATGGAATTTTGGCGCAGAGCGAATTTTTGGGTTCTCTGCTGCACAAGCGATTGGTCAGTCGCTTGACCTGATTATCCCAGAGAAACTTCGGCAACGGCATTGGGATGGTTACCACAAAACGATGGATACCGGCGAAACGCGTTATGGAACCGAAATGCTGTCTGTTCCGGCGTTGCACCAGAATGGCGCGAGGCTCTCAACCGAATTCTCTATCGTGATGTTGACTGACAACGACAATAATCCTCTCGGGGTTGCGGCCATTATGCGAGACATCACGCAACGTCATCAGAAGGAAAAAGCCATGAAGGAGCGTCTGGCTGAGCTAGAAGCTGAGAAGGCAAAATAATTACTCCGTAATTCTGACAATATTTATCAGGTATTTGACCCGGGTCATGTTTTTGACCCGGGTTTTTGTTTATTCTGGGCTCAACAAGACGGACAAAAGGAGCTTTTGATTAT
>CBDUFN010000363.1:0-2179 GCA_965366475.1 uncultured bacterium
GACCACGTAGAGGTAAAAAACCATCTCCACATCGCCAGCCTGCTGAATCGCTTCTATTGCATCCTTAACAACGAGATCTTCATCAAGAGCAAAAATCTCAGTCGACATGATACCGCCGGCTGTATCCTCTTCGTACTGAAGAAGGTGCTCAATGTCTTCGGAATCCTCATCGTGCATAATATTGAGGATTTCATCCGCCAATTCATCCGGCATATTACCGATGATATCGGCAGCATCATCTGAAGACATTTCCTGCAGAACTTCAGTGATCGTCTCTTTATCAAGCTGCTCAAGAAGCTGGGCGCCAATGGAATGATCAAGTTCAGCCAGAACGTTGGCTCTCTTCTCGGCATCTTCAATCAGATTGAAGAGAATCCGTTGCTCCTTAAGATCAAGGTAGCGGAAGAGATGGGCGATATCAGCAGGATGAGACTTGGCAAGAAGTTTCGCAAGGTTTGGAAAAGCCCCACGCCGGATCAGCCGCCTGGTGGCATCGAGCAATAGCTGTTGTTTCTGATCCATAGTAGAGCCTCGTTAGAAAAGATGGTTAACCGAAGAACTTTAACACTGAGGTCTTTTGAGTGTCAATGAATGGTAAAAACACAATGAATGAAATGTATGGCAAAAAAAGGACAAACTATGCACAAAGAAAGCATCTTAACCATTTGACTTTACCGAAAGCCAAAGCATAAACTGACTAGCATGGTAAACAATTAACGCACGAGGACAGTTCCATAGAAGGACCGTCCCTGCTTCACAAGGACCTCTCTTGAACATAGAAGTTAACATCGCACTAATCAGCCTTCTGGCCTTTGCTGCTCTTAGCAACATCCCTCTCGGCTATTTCCGCATGGGCTCTCCGAAATACTCAGTGCGTTGGTTCGTCTACATCCACCTTTCCGTCCCTTTTATTATCGGTTTACGCATCTCAAGCAACATCGGATGGCAAGTCATTCCTTTCTCCATAGCTCTTGCCGTTGCCGGTCAAATGATAGGCAGTCGTCTTTATCGGCGGAGAAAGTTGTGAGAAAACCACGAAGAGCGAAATTAAAACAAGCCGCCAATGCAGGAGATCTGGTTTCTAAACTTCTTAAAGGTTTTGGCCTCGACGAACGCCTGCAACAGTACCGCGCCCTGATTGTTTGGGAAGAGGTCGTCGGACCACAAATCGCTGCCCGTACTCGACCAATCAGAATCCGTGAAGGAATCCTCGAAGTCAACGTTGACCAACCTACATGGATGCAACAGCTTCAACTGATGAAACCGAAAATCCTCGCTCAGTTAAACGCTGAGCTTGGTAAAGCGACCATCAAGGACTTATTTCTCAAACGCGGCAAGGTTCATGTTCGCGCCGAAAAAACTGTAGCTCCGCCACCGGCCTGGCGCATGGTGCAATTGGATGACAATGAAAAACAGGAAATCAAGGCAACGCTAACCAGAATAGAAGACCCCGAATTGCGCGATGAGATGGAAAGGTTTCTGGTAAAACAGATGAGGAATTTGAAGGCTGGAAGTGACACCGTGTAGTTCTTATGCTTATTACGTTCCACGTACCCCGTCCCGCGTTTCATTCATTCCATACATGGCCAAAACTTCTTCGGTGTAATCCCGGCCGGCTTCATCATAGACAATAATTGGTGTCTCTATAACCATCCCGACCTTACCTTTTTTACGGCCTTCCACCAACACCATCCTGGCGGGCATTCCGAAACGTGGGTGAACCATACGCAAGCGTTTTGGTTCCAAACGGAAGGAACGCATTTCAACCAGAAGTTCAGCCATTCGGTCCGCCAAATAAACAATAAAAAACCGACCTCCATCCTTCAGAAGAAATGCCGCGGCTCTTAAAAAATCTACCAGAGTTCCAGTAAGCTCATGCCGGGCAATCGCCCTCTCATTTACCGGCGAGACCCTTCCAGCAGCAATAGCTCGGTACGGTGGGTTCGTAACAACTGCATCAAAACTTTCTTGAGAGAGCCCAACGGGAAGTGTTCTGATATCCTCGTGTAAAAAGGTTATTGTATCTTCAAAGCCATTGAGCACAGCATTCCTTTGCGCCCTTTCAACCATTGCAGCCTGACAATCAACGCCTATAATGCTCTGAGCTTTTCTTTGACGAGCCAGAACCAAAGGGATGACTCCGTTTCCGGTACCGAGATCCAGCAAAGTGCCTTCACTT
>CBDUFN010000364.1:0-2102 GCA_965366475.1 uncultured bacterium
AAGCCCTGCGGGTGGTTGTTGACAAACTCAATCAGCGCCCCGGCACGAGCTGCCTCAACAATTGAGGCATCGTCTGCCGACGGCATGGCTATGGTCAAATTGTCACGCAACGTACCGTAAAAAAGAGTTGATTCCTGGGAGACATATCCGGTAAAGCGTCTCAACTCGGCAGGGTCGAGTTGACGCAGATCGATATCGTCGACATGCACTGCGCCCCCACACGGCTGGTAAAGACCCAACATCAATTTCAACAACGTTGTTTTCCCGGAACCGACCCTGCCCAGAATGGCGACTTTCTCGCCCGCCTTAATGCGGAAAGAGATATCACTTAAAACAGAGAATTCCTGTTCAGGATAGTTAAAGCAAACGTTCTTGAATTCGATGTCGCCCTGCAGGGTTTGCCGGGTGAGAAAGTTCGACTCATCCGGACGCTCGACCGGTTGGTCAAGAATCTTCCCCAACGAGGAGAAAGCGGTTGTTGCGTGGTGATACTGGGTCAGCAGGCCAGCAACCTGACTGATTGGTGCCAAAGCCCGGGAAGAGAGCATTGAACAGGCAATCAGGCCGCCAAGAGTCAACTGATTATCGACCAAGAGGTAAACGCCGATAATGATAATCACCACGTTGACTGATTGCGATACCCATAGAGCCATATTAAGAATAGCTGCAGACAAGAGTCGAAGACGAGTCGAGATCTGGGCCAGGAAACCGACGCTCTGTTCCCAACGATCCTGCATCTTACCTTCAGCTCCCAGAGCCTTGACTGTCTCTAAGCCAACCAAGCTTTCAATCAGTGTTGCGTTACGTTGTGCAGCAGCACGGTAGGTTGTTTCTGAAAGCTCATGCATCTTGCCCTGCACCGACAGTCCGGCAATCAACACAATCAGCATACCGAAAATAATGGGGATCGTCATCTGCCAGGCGATCATGCCAATAACCAGAATAAAAATCAGCGCAAACGGCAGATCGATAAAAGCCGTAATGGTTGTCGAGGTAATAAAATCACGAACCGTCTCGAAGGACCGCAGGTTTGAGGCAAAAGATCCTGCCGAGAGAGGGCGGTGTTCCAGACGTGTACCGAGGACTCTCTCCATGATGTAAGCCGAGAGTTTCACATCGACCCGCTTACTGGCCAGGTCAAGGAAATAACTGCGCATCACCCGGAGGAGAAGATCCCCCAGGATTATAATCGCCACGCCAGTAGCCAGAACCCAGAGCGTATGCACCGCATGGTTGGGAACCACACGATCATAGACGTTACGGATGAACAGAGGCATGGCAAGTGCGAACAGGCTGATAAAAAAAGCAGCGACAAGAACATCCCTGTAGAGAGACGTGTTTTCAACGAGGACACTCCAGAACCAATGCCTTCGGCGTACCTGTGCAACCTCTGGAGCCCGGGCGTCGAAACGAAATTTGGGCTGGAGATAGATCACATGGCCACTGAACTGATCTACCAGATCGACAAGAGGAACGTCGACTCGCGCATCCCCGAGCTCCGGAAAAACCACACCAGCCACCTGTTGCGTAGGGTCCAGATCGAGCAACACACAGGCTTTTTGATCTTTGAGCAGCAAGATGGCAGGGAAAAGAGCCTTGTTCAATCGAGCAAGAGACTGCCTGACAAGCCTGCTGGTCAGGCCTCCTCTGCGGGCGGCCCGATCAAGAAGAGCGGGTGTCATCAGGCCATTTTCCAGAGGCAACCCGGCCACAGCCGATTCGTGGCTCAGAGAAACACCTTGGCAGGCAGCGATCACGAGCAGACATTCCAGAAGAGGGTCGAAGTCGCCAGATCGGTTTATTTCAGTGTTTTGCAGGCTCGTAGCCGCTAATTGACCAGATGACATAGACAACTCTCAAAACCCCACTCCAAGTGCAATTGATGGGCAAGTTACTGTTTTGACTACACAGCTTTCGGATTTTTTTTCAGAATCAAAACTGCAGGGATTATAAAACATATGATAACTTGCACGATACAAGCCATTCACTTGAAATATCAAGGTTTTTTCTTGCTGCGGGGATGGGCTTTATCGTAGACAGACATTAACTGGTCGACGCTGACTTGGGTATACTTCTGTGTCGTGGAAAGAGAGGCATGACCG
>CBDUFN010000365.1:0-2079 GCA_965366475.1 uncultured bacterium
TATCGCAGCTAAGATTATCCCCTCGACTCTCGAGATCATGGACAATGCCACCATAAGATGTGTCGAAGGTTACGCCAACATCGGTCTGCCTCTGGAAATGGCGGCACTGCTGCTGATTGAAGTTGATGGACATCCTGCCGTTGTTGCCGATGAAGCAGACGGCGTTAAAGAGGTTTTACAGAGAGTCGGCGCTGCCGAGATTCAGGAAGCGGCAGATTCCGAACATGCCGCACAACTGGCCGCAGCGCGTCGCACTGCCCTTTCGGCGTTGGCACGCGTTTCACCGACCACCCTGCTCGAGGATGCAACGGTTCCCCGCAGTCGTCTGGCTGAAACCTTTGATGAAATCGAACGCCTGGGCGAAAAGTACAACCTCAAGGTTGGCACTTTTGGTCACGCAGGCGACGGCAACCTGCACCCGACCGTTCTCTGCGACGAGCGCAACCGCGAGGAAATGGAAAGAGCCCACGCCTTCTACCATGACCTTTACGAAAAGGTTCTGGCCTGGGGTGGCACCGTTTCTGGAGAACACGGCATCGGACTGGCAAAGAAAGACTACCTTGAACGCCAGATTGGAGCCGGCGGCGTAGAGGTCATGCGTCGGATTAAGCAGGGCTTCGATCCCGGTGGGTTGCTGAACCCTGGCAAAATCTTCACAGATGTTACGGAGGTTGGCCGTGGCTGAAAAACAATGTCTCGGCAAATTCCCCCTTGCAGACGAGCCAAACTATGATGGCATGCTGCAGTGTATGCGCTGCGGCTTCTGCCTGCCGACCTGCCCAACCTACGTCCTGACGGGGCGGGAGCGCTCCTCTCCACGCGGCCGAGTGGCCTTGGCCAAAGCCGTCGCCGACGAACAACTCGATTTCACGGCAGCCCTGAAAGAGGAGTCCTATTTCTGCCTTGATTGCCGGGCCTGCTCCACCGCCTGCCCTTCGGGCGTCCACGCCGGGCAAGTTATGGAGGCGTGTCGTAACCAGGCCCAGGAAGCGTTTCCCTTAACAGGTGCGGTACGCAAGTTCCGCGACTTCGTCTTAAAACGCATGCTGACATCACCAGACCTGCTCGAAACTTCGATGCTCCCGGCCAGACTTTATCAAAAACTTGGCATCCAGTGGTTGATACGCCACTCACATATTCTCAAGATGGGGCCAGAATGGATTGACAAAGCAGAAGGCATGATCCCCGAATTACACCCTCCGCTTCGCCCACAATTACCGGACGTGGTTCCTGCCGTAGGAGAGCCGCGAGGCAGAGTGGCCTTCTTCCTGGGGTGTATAATGACGCTGATGTACCCGGAAGTATCACGGCAGACCGTAAAGGTTTTAACCCATCAGGGCTTTGAGGTGATTACACCGAAAGAGCAGAAATGTTGCGGTGCTCCACACCTCAACGAAGGCGACCGCGACACCACTCGCAGCCTGGCGCAACATAACCTCGACCTCTTCATGGCTCTTGATGTCGATGCCATCGTTACCGACTGTGCGGGCTGTGGAGCTGCGCTCAAAGATTACGAAGAACTTCTCGAGGAGTCTGGTGATCATGAAAAGCTAAAGAACTTTCGCAGCAAGATCAAAGACATCAGCGAATTCCTCGCCGAGCAGGGTTTGCGTACCGAAAATCTCAAGCCGATCAACAAGACCGTCACCTACCACGAGCCATGCCACCTCTGCCATGCTCAGAATATTAGCAAGCAACCTCGCGACCTGATCAAGGCGATTCCCGGTATCGACTATCGAGAGCTGAACGAAGCAAGCTGGTGCTGCGGCAGTGCGGCAACCTTCAGCCTCAAATACACCGGCGAGAGTCAGCAGATTCTCGATCGCAAGTTGGAAAATATTCAGGAGACAGGAGCCGAGCTACTCATCACTGCCAACCCTGGCTGCCACCTTCAATTGGCCTGGGGACTTAAACAGGCAGGCCTTAAGCAGGAGGTCGTTCATATCACGGAGCTGCTAGGTATGGCGACAGGTTGAAAAGCGTCTTGCCGCTTTTCAACGGTACGAGTGCCGCGGCACGAGAAACGCGGGGTCAAAAGACAAAAGCCAAGAAACAAAAAAACGGGGCCAGAATATAAAT
>CBDUFN010000366.1:0-2074 GCA_965366475.1 uncultured bacterium
CAAGAACAATGGGCACTGTTCCGGTAACGCTTAAAAGAATGACACCGAAAATGGTCGCCACTGCGATGGGGGCTCGTCGTGGCCTATATGAGACGGGATCAACCCCACCAAGAACCAGAAAACCATGCCCCTGGCCGAGGTGGCGGACCTTTTCCTCGGGTCCTTGAAGGAGTAAAACATCACCAAATCGCAAAGTCACGTGATCAACTTTACGAACCACTGGTGCACCACTGCGCCAGATTGCCAACACAGTTAAACCATGGGTGTCTGCAAAGCGCTCTTGCCGTAAGGTTTTTCCAACCATGTCGCTGGTTGTGGTCAGAGAGGCTTCAACGACCACAATTTTCTTCTCAGATTTTCCTGGTAAGGGGTTGTCCCGTTCGGGAACCACAGACAGCCCTTTTTCTTTTCTGACCTTGAGAATTCCTTCTGGATCACCTTCGAGAAAAAGAATGTCGCCGGCTAACAACTTACGATTGCGTTTAGGCTGTGGGTACTTTTGCCGGTTGCGCAAAAGGGCGCGCACTTTCATGTTGAGTTCACGCTCAAGGTGACTTTGGCTGATGGTTTTGCCGTGTAATGGCGAGCCGTCTAGGATTTCCACTTCGGTTATGTATTCTTTAACCTGGTAAGCTTCTGTCAGAGTTCCTGATTTACGTTGTGGTAAAAGTTTGTAGCCAAAAAAGGCCATGTAACCGATACCACTGGCGAGCAAGATCAGTCCTAATGGTGTGAAGTCAAACATCCGAAAACCTTCTCCGGTGTATTGTTGCAGCAGGGTGTTGATGAGTATGTTGGGCGGGGTGCCGATCAAAGTGCAGACTCCGCCGAGCAACGACCCGAAGGCGAGTGGAATCAGAAGCTTGCTGGGTGACAGTTTGGCTCTACGTGCCATCGAGATGACGATTGGCATCATGACCGCAGTTGCGCCGATATTATTGATAAAGGCCGAGAAGAAGGCGACGACACCCATGATCGCAACGATCATCAGCGTTTGGTTGTGTCCAGTCATCCGGATTAGTTGTTCTCCAAGGGTGGAGATTGCCCCGGTATAGGATATTCCGGCGCCGAGCACAAACATGCCTGCAACGGTTATTACAGCTGGGTTGCTGAAACCAGAAAAGGCTTCTTCTGGTGTAACCAGCCCAGTCAGAGCCACGGCCAGAAGAACCATGAGGCTGACCAGATCCATGCGTATCCATTCAGTTGCAAAGAGGAGGATGGCGATCAGAAGGATCAGGAGGGTGAGGGTTATTTCCATGAAATGGCCCGCAGGTGTTGGAGTCTTTTACTTGTGTATGCTCACTTCTATTCTACTTAATATCAAGTTAACCACAAGCGATGAAGGCTTCCGCTGCTGCCTGTGGATTTGTGCTGGCAATAATTGCTGCTATCAAAGCAACTCCCGCAGCTCCGGCTTGTTCAACTTCTTTGACCCTTTCGAGAGTGATGCCCCCAAGCGCGAAGACCGGAATTCTACTCACTAAACAGGCTTCGGCTAACTTCTCTACTCCTTGTGGCTCACCATATCTTGCTTTAGAAGGTGTTGCGTAAACCGGGCCGAAGGTGACGAAGTCCGCCCCTTGTTCTGCTGCAAGCAGAATGTCTTCTTTACTGTGCGTTGAAACTCCGATCAGAAGATGGTTTCCAACTTCTTTACGGACGATATCCGTTGCTCTGGAATGCCCACCGAGATGAACTCCGTCAGCTTTGACAGAGAGAGCTACGTCGATATTGTCATTGATGAAGAGGCGAGCACCGTAGCTGGTGGTCAGGGCTCTTAGCTCTTTAGCCAAAGGGAGGAGCTCTTTGGTTGAAAGGTCTTTTTCACGTAGTTGCACGGCACTTACACCGCCACGTAAAGCGGCCTCAATAACGGAATAAAGAGTGTTTCCGTTGGCAACCTGTTTGCGGTCAGTAATCAGGTAAAGGGGGAAGTCGACCATGTTGGCATGACTCCTTAAACTTGTGAGGCTTAACGTATGAGGGGAATGCTAACCGGTTTCTTTTTGTAAAAATGCGCCATCCCAGTCTTTCCAAACGGGATCGTAGCCACGCGATCTCAAAATGTCGG
>CBDUFN010000367.1:0-2054 GCA_965366475.1 uncultured bacterium
ATGAATTTGTCGAAAATTCCTCGTATTGAAGAGCATGAGTTTGCACGTCTAAAAAACTACGACTGGCCGGGTAATGTGCGTGAATTGCAGAATATAGTTGAACGAGCTCTTCTTGTTTCAAAAGGTGATTATTTACATTTTCCAACATTAACAGGTAATCACGCAGACGATGTGAGTAGTCTTGATATTCAAGGTTCTACGGGGAACTTATCGCTGGACGCAATGATGAAAAAGCACATCCGCTCTGTGTTGAATCAGGTTGGTGGAAAAATAGACGGCCTGGGTGGTGCCGCTGAGATTTTACAGATGAATCCGAGTACCCTTCGTTTTCGCATGAAAAAACTTGGAATAGAGAGAAAGCAGTCGTACTAGCCTGCATATTTCATGAACCTTCAGGTTCATGTTAAGAATGGTGAAAAGTAGTTTTAAGATCACATTTTATTCAGGAAACCTCTTCATGAAGGGGGATTTTGTGTCATCTGGAGACACCTCCCCCTTTCCCCCATATTTTGTCAACACGCCGGGGCAGCGCTCATGCAATATCTATCCAGGGGCAAGCAAACGAGCAACATTGGCAAAGAGTTGTTGATAGGGATAACTGCCACTCATCAACACACGTATTCTCCTGGTGTTACGAATAACAACAGCTCCTATTTTCAAAAGCTTTAAGCGTATAGTAGTGACTTGGTAAGAGGCGAATTCTGTTTTATCAAGATACAAACGTCGAATACTTTCCAATATCACGTATGCAATCGAGGACAAGAGTAGACGGAATTGATTTGGCCACCATTTCTGACAGCTGGTACGATCAGCGAACAGGCCAAGTTGCTGTTCCTTGATTCGATTTTCCATATCTCCACGGGCGCAGTACATATTGTCATACAAATCCTGTCCATCACCAGAGAGGTTGGTCACAACGTAACGGGGATTAATTCCTCGCCAGGAGTATTCGGCTTTAACGATAACACGGCGAACGCGATCCCATGTCGCTGCCGCATAGTCTATAGAGCAAAACAGACGTTGTTTGATGCCGCTTTCCTCAAATCTAAATTTCGCAAGATTATGTAGAGGTGCAGACATCTGATTGAGACGTTTGTTTTTGCTCAAACCCACAATATAACCGACATTGTTTTTGTCACACCAAGACAACATTCGCCATCGACAAAACCCACTATCTCCTCGAAAAACAATATGCACTTTAGGCCAAGCTCTTCGAAGTCGCTTAACCAAAAGGGACAGAATAGCCCAGGCATGTTTTGCACCATCAATTTTACTTCGGCGAAGGTAACTCACAAGGAGTTGGTCCCCACAAAATACATACAAAGGCAGAAAGCAGTAGCGATCATAATAACCATGGAAAAATCGTCCTTCCTGTTTGCCGTGAACGGCATCATCTGTAGCATCAAAATCAAGAACCAATTCTTTGGGTGGTTTGGAGAAAGATGAGATGAATTCCTCAATAAGAACCTTATGAATGGCGACGGCGTCTTCCCGGTCCATGGTATTTTCAAAGCGACATAACGTTGGTGGACTAGCCAAGTGCTGGTCTTTATTCAATGCAGTTTGTAAAAGAGGGTCTGTTCGGAGTGATTCATGATCGTTAAGATCCTCGTAGCCAAGGCAAATACCATAGACTCGTTGACGGAGAAGGCTGAGTTTGTCGTGGAAAATTTTCTTTGTGTCTCTTTTGTCTGATAACTTCTGAGCAATCGTACTGGTTAAATTGAGCCGGAGATCCATCTCACGCAACAAGACGATACCACCATCGCTGGTGATGGCACCTCCTGAAAAATCGGCTTGTACACGACGACGTTTACACGTTGTGAAAGAGAGCTGAGTTGTGTTACATTTTGTCATGGCGAGACCTCCCTTTATTTTCGTTTTAGTCGACTGAATTATAAAGGATTTATGAGGTTTCGCCCTCTTTTTTCATGAAATATGCAGGTTAGGCCTGAGTCCGTACACATTCGTACAAAAATAAACGTTAAGAATATTTTGCTTAGCCCGAATTTTTCACGTGTCTGCTGATTCTATAATCGAGGCATCAAGGGTGC
>CBDUFN010000368.1:0-2043 GCA_965366475.1 uncultured bacterium
ATGGTCTTGGCGGGAGAATTATCTCCGATGGTGGTTGTGTCTGTGCCGGAGATGTCGCCAAAGCCTTTGGTGGTGGAGCCGACTTTGTCATGCTCGGCGGTATGTTTGCCGGCCACGATGAGAGTGGTGGTCAGTTGGTGGAACGCGCCGGTCAGCAGTACAAGCTTTACTACGGTATGAGTTCCGAGACAGCGATGAAAAAGCATGCTGGTATGGTTGCCAATTATAGAGCCTCGGAAGGTAAGACGGTGGAAGTGCCTTATCGTGGGCCTCTCGAGGACACGGTGAATGACATCCTGGGAGGGCTTCGCTCGACATGTACTTACGTTGGCGCTTCTGCTCTGCGAGAGTTATCTAAGCGAACCACGTTCATCCGGGTGATGGAACAGGAAAACAGAACCTTTGGCTAAAAGTGTAAAAAAGTTGAACGTCTGTTTGTCGAAAATCCCTCTCACTTGAGGTGAGATAAAAACATAGCCATTTCTGACAGGAACATCCGTGCGTATAGTCGGTCTGATCACTGAATACAACCCCTTCCATAATGGTCACCTGTATCATTTGCAGGAAAGCCTACGCTTGGCCGACGCTGATGCCAGTGTCGCGGTTATGAGTGGCCACTTTCTGCAACGGGGAGAACCAGCCTTAGTTGATAAGTGGGTCCGCTCCGAGATGGCGTTGGCGGCCGGTGTTGACCTGGTGTTGGAACTTCCTTTTCCTTTCGCCTGTAACAGCGCGCCTTACTTTGCTCAAGGGGCGATCCAGACGTTGAATGGCCTTGGGGTTGTCGATGCGCTCTGTTTCGGGAGTGAGACGGGGAAGATAGAACCTTTGCAAACGGTTTCACGCCTCCTGGTTGAACAGTCAGCCACGATAACATCTGCGACACAAAAGCTTTTAAGGACTGGCGTCAGTTATCCTGTCGCTCGTGCCGAAGTTCTCGCCGAAATGGAACCTTCTCTGTCGAAGGAGATGCTTGCGTCACCCAACAATATTCTTGGTATTGAGTATCTGAAAGCATTACAGACGACAACCAGTGAAATACAGCCCTTCACTCTTAAACGTCTTGGCGCTGCTTATCATAGTACGGATATTGTTGGGCCGATCGCCAGTGCGACAGGAATTCGCAAATTAATCGGCGAGAAGAGTGGTGTTGACGATCTGATCCCATCTTCCTGTTGTGAGATCTTGAAGAGTGCCTTGGCTGGGGAGCGCTCCTTGAATTATGACCGGGTTTTTGACGCTCTACAGGCTTTTCTCTTACAGGAGATGGAAAGCTTGTCTGAAATTTATCAGGTTGAGGAAGGCTTGGGACAGAGGTTAGTTGATGCGTCGATGACAGCGACTTCTTATCCTGACCTGGTTGACGCAATTAAGTCTCGCCAGTGGACACAGACTCGAATTCAAAGAATCTTGAGCTATGTTCTGTTGCAAATCACACGTTCTGAAATGGCCTCTTATCTGGACTGCGGGCCACTCTACTTACGTGTTTTGGGCGCAACGGAGCAGGGACGAAAGATCTTGGCAAAATCGCGCAAGAAACGTTCTTTGCCGATGATTTCTGATCCGGCGAGAGGGCAGGCGGCATTGAGGCGCTTTTACGGTGGTCAGACTGACTTGTGTCGTTTAGCAGAACAGATGCTGGCTTGTGATTTGCGGGCAACGCGGCTCTATGGGTTGATGCAAAAGAGCCCTGAAAAAGGACATCGAAATCAGGACTTTTTTCGTGAATGTTTAACTTAGAAGCGCTGCCTCCTTGCAATGGTCTTGAATTTTACTGTTCGAGCGCATTCCTTGAATCACCTTTAATTTGAACGTTTGAAAGCCATAGGCCTCAACAAAGTATGCGTCAATGGTAGCGTTTGCTTGTTCTTTCTTTGGCTCATGACATGTAGTAATCGGGACTTGATCAGACTGTCCATGTCGGCTTTTATTCTACACACCTCGCACACTAAATATCCCTAGGTGATTCAAAAAACTGTCGCGGGAGGATTAATAATAATCGGTTCAGATTGTTGTTGGCCTTTACTGTAAATCGTGACTTTT
>CBDUFN010000369.1:0-2037 GCA_965366475.1 uncultured bacterium
AGCAAGCACAGCGGCTTGATATCCAGATCCCGTACCAACCTCAAGGACCGTCTCTGAACCATTCAACATCAAAGCTTCACTCATAACAGCAACCATATATGGCTGCGAAATTGTTTGCTTCTCGCCTATCGGTAAAGGTGCATCCTGGTAGGATTTTCCAGCCAAGGCGTCTTCAACAAACTTATGGCGAGGAACTTTGAGCATCGCTTCTATAACACGCGGATCTGTAACGCCACGAGCAACAACTTGCTCCTCAACCATACGCCGACGCGAGATCGTGTAATCCTTCATCATCAAGACCCTACTTCACCATCTGAAAAAGGAGCACCTTCCAACTTCCATTGGCGAAGACGGTCCATCGCAGCATAATTTGTTAGATCAAGATGAAGTGGCGTTACTGACACATAACCATTTTGAACAGCATGGAAATCTGTCCCTTCCAAACTTTGGAATCCAAGCTCACCAGCTCCGATCCAATAGTAAGATCGACCTCTCGGATCACAATTCTGAACAACAGCATCTCCATAAATGCGTTTGCCCTGTCTTGTCAATTTGATCCCGACTGGCTTTTTATCTGGGACATTAACATTAATGAAAGTGTCTGCCGGCAAACCATGGTCAAGAACGGTTTTCGCTAATTTTTTGACAACGCTTACAGCATTAGAGAAATTATCGTAGCTGAAATCATTAGAGGCAAGAGACACTGCAATAGCCGGAACACCCATCAGAGTTCCTTCCATCGCAGCAGCAACCGTTCCAGAATAGGTAATATCATCACCCATATTACTGCCCTTGTTGATACCAGAAATCAGCAAATCAGGCTTTTCTTTCAAGAGACCATGAATGCCAAGATTAACTGCATCTGTTGGAGTACCACTAACAGCCCAGCGGTCTTTGGTAATTTCTTCTGCTCGCAAAGGTGCGTGCAAAGTTAAAGCATGACCAACAGCGCTTCTCTCTCGGTCTGGAGCAACGACGACAATCCTGCCAAGACATTGCAATTGATCAGCAAGTGCTTGCAGGCCTGAAGAGTGAATACCATCGTCATTAGTGAGTAAAATCAGCACAAAGTTATTTCAGAATAAATCAGGAAGTGTGTGTGATGCCTCAAGGCTTCTCTTCCAGGCTTTTCTTAAGACTGAGGATATCCTGACGAATTTCCTTGAGAATTTTAGGATCATAAGAAGCGGCAAGTGGCAACGCCAGTTGATCTGAAGGGTCAGGCGTCAAAGTTTTCTTAGCAGCAGATGTTGGCTTATCTACTTCAAGGCTTACAGTTTCAATGGACTCTATAATCTTTTTTGCTGGCTTCTCGCGCAATTTCTTGCGTGCACCAGCTATTGTAAAGCCCTGATTATAGAGGAGGTCTTTGAGACGCAGGATTAGTTCGACATCCTGCTTGCGATAGAGGCGCTGATTAGAGCGACTCTTGTTTGGTTTGATAGCTTTAAACTCAGTCTCCCAGTAACGGAGAACATGAGTTTTAATGCCGGTGTATTTGGCAACCTCACCGATCTTATAATAGAGTTTTTCAGGAATCTGAAAATCCATGCGCCGAACTCCTGAAGAAGGCGGAGAGGCCCTGGGTTACTACTCCGAATCGTTGATAGCAGCTTTTAAGACTTGGCTCGGCTTGAAGGTCAGAATCCGGCGAGAAGAGATTTCAATCTCATCACCAGTTTGGGGATTACGACCACGGCGCGTAGCTTTATCTTTGACAACGAAGTTTCCAAATCCGGCTATCTTAATCTTGTCACCGTCTTCAAGCGTGGTCTTCATAATATCAAAAACCATTTCGACGATCTCTGCGGATTCTTTTTTGGAGAAACCGGTCTTCAGATACACATTTTCGACTAGGTCCGCCTTAGTCATTTAAATCCACCTCCTAATTGATATCTACGCGAATTTTCAGGTTTTTATAACACATCAAGAATACGCTAAGCAACTGATTTTTTAACGAAGCTCTGCTCCGAACGTCTTTTGCATCGCCTTTATCAGTTTTCCATGAAGATTCTGTATCAATTCATCGGTCAGGGT
>CBDUFN010000370.1:0-2033 GCA_965366475.1 uncultured bacterium
CGTCCCCCGTCCCCCGTCCCCCGTCCCCCGTCCCCCGTCCCTCAAGTTTCTGACTTTACAGCTGTTAAAGCCGCATGCTTTAATATCGGTTCTTTTCAATATCTGGAGCTCCCATGTCTGTTTCTCGTCCAACCCGGGTCGAAATTGACCTTGCCGCACTCCGGCACAATTTTCAGAATGTTCAGCGCACCGTTGGTGACCGCTGTCACGTCCTCGCTGTGGTGAAAGCAAACGCCTATGGGCACGGTGTCAGCTCGGTTGCCCCGGCACTCGCCGCTGTCGGTGCTGATCTGTTTGGCGTTGCTCTTGCCGAAGAGGCTATCGAACTGCGTAAGCTTGGCATCGAGAAACCGATTCTTCTTCTTGGGAGTATCTTTTGTGGTCAGGAAAAAGATGTCCTGCAATACCAATTGACGCCTGCCCTCTATGATATTGACTGCGCCCGTCGACTGAACCGCGTGGCCGGTGATGCCGGTCGTACGATTGATTATCACCTGAAAGTTGATACCGGTATGGGTCGGCTTGGCTTCCGGGTTGAAAGACTTGCGGAAGTTTTGCCTGCCCTGAAAGATCTAAATAACTTGAAGATGACTGGCATTATGAGCCACCTGGCTATGGCCGATGAACCAGAGCAGCCATTGTCCGATTCACAGTGCGATTCTTTTGCCGCGGTCGTGAACTGTGTCGAAGCCGCAGGGTTCAATCCTCGCTATCGTCATATCTCTAATAGCGCCAGTATTTACAGTCGCGAACTGAAGGGGTGTAATCTGGTCAGGCCGGGAATCTCTCTCTATGGAGGGTTGACCGGTGGGCCTTTTGCCGAAAGTTTACAGCAAGAGCAAGTGATGCGTTTTGTCAGTCAAGTGGCTCAGCTTAAAGAGATGCCTGCCGGTGCAGGTGTTTCTTACGGTCATCGTTTTGTGACGTCAAGGCCTTCGCGAGTGGCAGCCATTCCGGTTGGCTATGCCGATGGCTACAATCGCCTCTTGACGAATCGCGGCGAAGTTTTGATTCATGGACGCAGGGCTCCTGTTGCCGGGACGGTCTGTATGGACTGGATTCTTGTTGATGTGACCGACCTTCCCGATGTGCAGGTTGGAGACTCAGTCACTTTGCTTGGTCGAGATGGCGACGACATGATCACGGCTGAGGAATGGGCCGACAAAGTTGGTTCAATCACTTATGAAGTTTTCTGTAATATCAGTAAACGTGTTCCCCGTGTCTTTATCAACGCGCAGTGACCTTTAGATGTCCATGCAACGAGCTACTCAACAATGAAATGTTCTGCCGCCATCGATCTCGGTACGACCACCCTTGCCGGACGTTTGCTCGGTGAGGGTGGTGAACCCTTGTCCGAAATTAAAATCGCTAATCCACAAAGAGAGTTTGGCACCGATATCCTTACGCGTCTGCAAAAAGCACATGATGGAGAAGGTGCAAATTTGCAGCGACTTCTGACCGATGGCCTGGAGGCCTTACTTAAAGAACTTTTCGCGAGCGCAGGGCGTGCGACTGATGATCTCATCACTGTTGCGGTTGCGGGGAACCCCGGCATCTCTTGCTTGTTGCAGAGACGTTCTGTCTCCTCATTGCTCTACCCACCGCATAAGCCGCCGCAGAAAGATTTTATGCTTCTCTCCGGAAAGGCTCTCGGTCTTGACTCTCAATTGTCCTTGGAACTGTTCCCCTTGGTTTCTGGATTTGTCGGCGGCGACCTGGTGGCCTGTTTGTACGCTTTAAAGGATGTCTCGCCTGGGACCTTGCTCATTGACATCGGTACGAATGCAGAGCTTGCGTTATGGGATGGTCGCTGTTGGTGGGTGACCTCTGCTGCCGCCGGCCCGGCTTTTGAGGGAGGTAACGTCAATACCGGAATGATCGCTGCTGATGGTGCTGTGTCCAATGTTGAGTTGGTTGATGATCGACTGCAGTTGACTGTTTTGGGTGGTGGACGACCGCAGGGCCTTTGTGGCAGTGGCTTGGCTGCGCTGATTGCTGTGGCTCAGGATGCCGGTTTGGTCGATAAAACTGGC
>CBDUFN010000371.1:0-2032 GCA_965366475.1 uncultured bacterium
AGAGAATTAACAGGCAAACAATGAGTACCGAGCCGCGCTCATTGTCTCTATGTAAAGCGTGTCGTGTCATAAGATGGTCCGTTACCTTTGCCTAACGAATAGCGAAAGGTTTTAAAGCTCATTGCTTCAGGAAATCAACGGAGAGGCTTTTGCTTTCCCCTTGATCCTTCCATGCCACAGTCAATTGAATCGTTTTCATTGCAGAGAGCGGAACATTGTCCTGCACAGTCCAAGAGACTCTGTAATGTCCAATGCTGTCAGGTCCATAAGGGCTCAGCGATTCATCCAGATCCAAATCGTTGTAAGGAGCACTCATCAGTTCTTCCATCTGGTACTGTGCTATCTCCGTCGCTTCAGTTAGGAGTCTGGCTGACGAGGTATATTGAATCGACGTATCCAACACCTTGGCAACCGCAAGAAGGCCGATAATAAAGATAGAAAGCGCAACCAGAACTTCTACAAGGCTAAACCCTTTCTCGCTGCGTTTCATATGTGCATTCATCAACTTTTCAGATGAAGGCATAGTGAACTCCTGAGTTATTCATTTAGATTACGACTATAGACCTGAGACGTCAGAACTCTGCGACGATAACCATCATTTTGCGCAGAGAGGATTTCACTGCCCTGAAGGTTAACGTAAGGTTGATTATTACGATACTTACGATCCTGGAATTTGGTCCGACCGACAAGGGTGATTTGTACCGAGCGAATCTCATCTATCGAAGTAACAACTTGAGCGTCTTCATCAAGATAAACAAAATTGAGAACATCTATATTCTCACTCAATGGTCTGGTGTTTTTCTCCAGAGTGGTTCCATTCAGTTCGTATGTGACACGTTCATTATCTGCACAGACAACACCGTCGCCGTCAAGATCCTGAGATATGGTCAGCTTGTTTGGCAGGGCGACTTTAAAAGCGATCGCTTCTGACTCATCAACAAGTAAAGTGGTCGTATTATCAACTTCGTCTGTCGTGCCGTTGCAGTTGTTGTCGATACCGTCAGTGCTCGCTCTGTCTTCTGTCAAATCACCAGGGTTGTAGCCCGTTTGGCGCACATCCCATTCCATTATGCGCATGCTGGAACGAAGACTTTGCTGTAAATCAACAATCTGGGTTTGGATATCATAGGATCGAGATTGAGAGGTAAAGACGGCATAAATTGACGATAAGGCGATTCCGGCAATAGCAATAGCGACAACCATCTCGACTAAGGTAAATCCTTGAGAAGACGACTTTGAAGTGTTTGATGCACACATCTGAGGATTTCTACGAGTCATAATGATTTAATAATACAAGGTTTATTATGCCGAGTCGATAGAGGATCAAGACAAAGTTCCGAATTGTCATTTATCACTGAGGTCCAGTAAGACCACGAGTGCTGACGTAAACCATGTGAGCAGAAAGAACGAAGCGCGCACTTTTGAACAGACCTTCAGCGAGAAGGCGTGCAGATAAAACTACGCAGAAAAGAGCGGTGAAAGAGGTTCGTGATGGTAGATGGCCAGGCGATCGCTGGCTCGGGTAATAGCGACGTAAAGCAGGTTTTTGCCTAGTTCGGTATTTGGATAAGATTTTTGCGAGGGGTTCCAGAGGATTACTCCTGAGAACTCCAACCCTTTTACCTGATGGGCATTCGTGATGAGAAGACCTGGTTCAAAGGAGAGGTCAGCCGTTTGTACGCGCACACCGGGGAGATCTTTTAACGCCGCATAGACCGTTTCAGCCTCATGCTTGAAACGGCAAATGATCGCAGTTAAGCTACTCTTCTCACGAGAAAGAAGCACCCCTACGGCACGACGCAACCGACCAAGAGCATCCACCTGGCTCCCAAGGCTGTGAAAACGTGGATCCGCCCCCTCGTTGACGACCTTGCCGACTGCACGCCCAGAGACCTTTGCTGCCAGAGCCATGATCTGGCGGGTTGAACGGTAGCTGACATCCAACTCTCCGGAGGAAAGCCCGGCATTCTTCAACTCCATTTGAAAAGCGGAAAACCCTGCCGAATCAACAAAATCAAGGATTTTTTGTTTT
>CBDUFN010000372.1:0-1997 GCA_965366475.1 uncultured bacterium
GAGAAACTCAATTTTGGATTTATCCTTTACCTGTCCTAAACAAAGTTCTTGATAAATCATTTTATGAACAAAAGCTCTGTCTGTTTCACCAGGAGTAATAATCTCCAAGCCGTATTGCTTCTTCATTCGACCTCGGTAGAAATCTTCTTCCATGGTGAAAGCTGTTCCCAAAAGGCCCACCTTTTTGATTCCTTTTTCGACGAGAATTTCTGCCGTTGAGTCGGCAATATGTAGAAGGGGAATCTTCAGCGCTTCTTCGACCTGGTCGGCAACCTTGTGCATGGTGTTTGTACAAATCAGAAGAAAGTCTGCTCCTGCCGCTTGAATTCTTTGGGCCGCATCAATGAGAATTTCTGCTGACCCTTCCCAGTCTTTCTGCTGTTGAAGCTTTTCCATTGGATCGAAGTCAATACTGTAAAGGGCTATCTTGGCAGAATGTAGACCACCCAGCTTATCTTTTATCCCCTCGTTTATCACTTTGTAATATTCTGATGTACTTTCCCAACTCATACCACCTAAGAGACCTATCGTTTTCATGGCTACCTCACAACAAACTCGTAATCAAAGAACTTGCACGATCTTTTTTAAAGTAACTTATTATGTCCCTGAGGGGCTGTCTTAGTTTGTCTTCTAATGCACTGCTCGTCAACCTGAGACGACATTCTTCTGTCGCGGTAACGATTAAATGAGAATTGTTCTGAGATGTCATGCTCTCCCCAGCTTTAAGAATGTAATCTCGGGTGTCTCCTCTCTGTGTGACCCAGCAAATTCCCCCGCAGCAAATGATTTTTAACCCTTTTACCTGATCTCCTAGATCGAGTAGTTCTTGTTTACTCAAAAGCATTTCCATATCCACCTCCACAATATTCTTTCACCATTTATTGTTGGGTCTAATTAAAACGCATTTGTTTTTTAGGTGCCAGATACAGTCCTTTACAATTGTAACCAGTACAGATAGATTTATTTTTAACTGTGTCCGTTGGCGACTGGGGCAACTGTATCTGTTCCGAGATTTAGCGAACTGGTAGAAAGATGTTAGAAAAAGGAGAGGGTAACTATGGACACCGTATTCAGAGAAAGGCTACCTCTCTATGAGAAGGTTGCCGGTAAAATAAATTTTCTGATTGAACAAGGAACTTTGCGTCCAGGCGACAAAGTCCCTTCTATCAGAAATCTCAGCAAACAGATGAAGGTCAGTATCAATACGGTTAAGGAAGCTTATAGCCTCCTTGAAGATCGTCGTCTGCTCGAAGCACGCCCTCAATCTGGCTATTACGTGAGAGCCCGCCTTCCAGATCTTCCAGCTGAACCCGTTGTGGATCGGCCCGCTATCAATCCATCTGAAGTCAATCTCTCCAAAATCTACCAAGTTGTGATGCAGGATTTCCTCGATCCAAATTTGCTTCAACTCGGTATTGCGTTCCCCAGTCTCGAATTACTCCCTGTCGAAAAGTTAACTCGCATGCTGGCACGCGAAACGCGTCGTTTTCCTGCACAGGCTGTTACTTACGAGTTGCCTCCTGGTCACTTACGTTTAAGAAAACAGATTGCGCAGAGACTACTCCTTTCCGGGTGTGCTCTTGGTCCTGACCAGATCGTTATTACCTCCGGTTGTGTTGAAGCCGTTTTTTTGTCGTTGCGTGTTCTCTGCAAGCCTGGCGACACAGTGGCTATTGAGACCCCGGTCTACTTTAATTTTCTTCCACTGATCGAAGACTTGGGACTGAAAGCTTTGGAAATCCCTGCGTCACCACGTGGTGGAATCAGTCTGGAAGCACTGGAATACGCGCTTGATAACAATGCCGGGGACGTCAAGGCATGTATCGTCATCACTAATTTCAACAACCCCCTTGGCAGCAGAATGTCGGCAGAAGACAAGATGCGGTTGGTTGATATTCTCGAAAGTCATCAGGTTCCACTGATCGAAGACGATATTTATGGCGATTTATCACACAATGATGAGCGACCCTCTGTAGCCAAATCGTTCGACAAAACCG
>CBDUFN010000373.1:0-1993 GCA_965366475.1 uncultured bacterium
CATAGAGCCGAGCTTTGCTCACCATTATTCGCGCAACCTGATCCGTGAAGGCAAAAAGAGCAAAGAGAAGATCGACGTCTTCTCCTACGAGCTTCTGGCTTATCGTGAACTGATCAATCCACAAGCGATGCCGGACAGCAAGAATCCGGGGGAACAACTACCGGACAACTTTATTACCTCAGAAGATGTTACACCAAAGCAGCATGTCGACATTCAGGCTGCAGCACAAAAATGGATTGATTCCTCCATCTCTAAAACAGCCAATGTCCCCAGTGATTATCCTTTTGAGGACTTCCAGGATATTTATCTATACGCCTACGAACAGGGGCTGAAGGGCTGCACGACCTTCCGCTACAACCCGGAAGCCTTTCAAGGTGTCCTGGTTAAAGACAAGGATCTGGCAGACACCATCTATCAGTTCACGATGGATGATGGAACCGTGCTAGAAGTGCGCGGCAACGAAAATATCGAATACGACAACGAGACCCATTCCGCGGCCAACCTGTACGATGCTCTCAAAGAGGGCTACTACGGAAAGCTGTGATTTAAGGACAATGAAGATGCCTAAAAAAATAGAAAATAAAATTGTTGGATATGAAGTGATCAGCCTCGAAGAGCAGCGCAAAAAAGCGGCCTTGGAAGAACAGAACCAGATTCAGGACATGCACGAAAACGTCGAGAGGCCTGAAATGTTGGTGGGGGCAACCTATAAGATCAAAACGCCTCAAAGTGAGCATGCGTTGTACGTCACTATCAACGACATGGTACTAAACCATGGCACCAAGCATGAAATTCGCCGGCCATTTGAAATCTTTATCAACTCAAAAAACATGGATCACTTCCAATGGGTGGTCGCTCTGACCCGAGTCATCTCAGCAGTCTTTCGAAAAGGCGGGGATGTCACCTTCCTCGTCGATGAGATGAAGGCTGTCTTCGACCCTCAGGGAGGCTATTTCAAACCGGGCGGTGGAGGATTCATGCCTTCTATCGTCGCCGAAATCGGCTTCGCTCTGGAAAGCCACATGAAAATGATCGGCCTGATCAAAGATGAAAAGATGCATTCGGCTCAGAGAGACATGATTCTGGCCAAGCGCGCCGAGTACGACAATCTTAAAGAGCAATCACAAGAGGACGACAAAGGCGACTTTCCCGCTGACTCCAAGTTATGCGCAAAGTGCTACACCAAAGCTGTTATCATCATGGATGGTTGCCTGACCTGCCTAAACTGCGGCGATTCGAAGTGCGGCTAGAAGTGAATTCAAAGCAAAAAGCAAAGACTTTGCGGAGAGCAAGATGACAAGTTCAAACTGGGACGTCCGCTGGATGGCTCTCGCCCAATTTATCGCAACGTGGAGTAAAGATCGGGGTAGAAAGGTCGGCGCAGTAATCGTCGGCCCGGACAACGAGATTCGCTCAACTGGGTACAACGGTATTCCTCGCGGCGTAAACGATGACGTCGAAGAACGCCACGAAGCCGAAAATGGCGAAAAATATCTGTGGGTCTCTCATGCCGAACGCAACGCCATCTATAACGCCGCAATGCTCGGCGTTTCGACCAAAAACTGCACACTCTACATTCCCTGGTACCCCTGCATTGAATGTGCGAAAGCCATCGTACAGGCAGGGATCAGCAAAATCGTCTGCTTTGAACCAGACATTGAAGATAGCAACTGGGGAAAAGGCTTTGAAAAATCGCTGATTATCCTTGGCGAGGGGAACGTTGTTACGAAGGTTGTTGATCAGAAGAATTATTTGAAGTGCGTTGTCGATAAAGAGTTTCTGGTTGGGAATGTTCCTGTGGGACCTTGTGCTTAAATAGTTTTTCTCAGCAAACGGCAACGACCGGAACAGCGTCGATTATACCTTGACGGCACAAAGGTGAAACCGGCGGGTCGCGTCCCGCCAAACGCCTTCATTTTTTGAAGCCACAAAAAACGACGCAAAAAATGGCTAGCGCTGCGCTAAGCACTTCTTATGCGAATCACACCCTTGC
>CBDUFN010000374.1:0-1959 GCA_965366475.1 uncultured bacterium
CCGTCGCGGGCAATATCGGTATAGATGATTGCAGTCACACCAAAAGCTTCCATCTCCCGAGCCAGATCAATGGCTTTTTTCTCTGTCACTTCAGCCCAACCTCGTACCGCGACGAGACCTTCTTTGGCATCGATACCGACCACGATCTGCCCTGGGAATCGCCGACAAGCCTCAGCAACCAACTCGGGGTTCTCCTTCGCAACGGTGCCGAGGATAACGCGGTCAACACCAAGCTTCAGGTAGGCTTCAATCGTTTCCAGATCACGAATACCACCACCGAGTTCCGTTGGGATATCAACAGCAGCCACAATCGCTTCAATAGCCTCGCGGTTCTTCGGTACACCGGCAAAAGCCCCATCAAGATCAACCAAATGCAGGAACTCACCACCTTCATCCTGCCAATGCCGAGCCATCGCTGCCGGATCATCCGAATAAACGGTATCCTTATCCATCAGGCCCTGCTCCAGACGGACACACTGGCCATCTTTTAAATCAATTGCGGGTAGAACAATCATGCAAACCTTCCTGTCTGGTCACAAAAAATTAGAGTTTTCCGAACTTGTCAAAAATGTTCAAGCCTATGCTCTGACTCTTCTCCGGATGAAATTGAGTCGCCATCAGGTTATCTCGCCAGATAGACGCACAGAATTCTACGTCACCGTAACGACAAGTCGCAGCAACATCGTCGCTGTTATCAGCCGCACAGTAATAAGAGTGGACAAAGTAGACGAAACTGTCATCGTCCATCCCCTCAAAAAGTGGCGAAGGCTTCTGAACCTGAATATTGTTCCAGCCCATATGCGGAACCTTGAGCCGTTCGTCGCCTTCTATCATGTCTGTTGGGAAATGAATAACTTTGCCGGGCACCAGACCAAGTCCCTGGTGACGACCAAACTCTTCACTTTCGTCAAAGAGCATCTGCATGCCGACACAAATGCCGAGCAAAGGCTTTCCCGACTCAACATGTTGTAGCAAAGGCTCAACAAAGCCACCGGCTCTCAAGTTATTTATACAGTCGCGAAAAGCACCGACGCCAGGCAAGACTATTTTGTCCGTATTTAAAAGATCTTTGGGGTCACTGCTGACGCATGCTTCGTGACCAAGCTTTTCAAAGGCCTTTTCGACACTACGCAGATTCCCCATTTCATAATCAATAATCGTGATCATTATTCATTCCTACTCAAGAGACCCTTTGGAGGAGAGAACACCCTCCACTCTCGAATCATATTGGGTGGCATCATCCAGAGCACGGGCAAAGGCCTTGAAAACAGCTTCGACAATGTGATGGAGATTATCTCCGTAAGCCAGGTTCACATGGACATTGGCCCCCGAGTGATTGCAAAAAGCGGTAAAAAACTCTTCAACAAGTTCCAACTCAAAATTGCCCACCTGGACTTTTGGGAGGGGCACATTGAAGACGAGGAATGGCCGGCCAGAGAAATCGATAATCACAGCAGCCAAAGATTCATGCATTGGCATGGTGCCGCGACCGTAACGACGGATGCCAGCTTTATCACCAAGGGCTTGCTTAAAAGCTTCGCCAAGGCAGATACCGACATCCTCAACCGTATGGTGCGCATCAACTTCAAGATCACCTTTGGCATCAAGGTGCAAATTAAAGAAGCCGTGGCGAGCGATTTGAGTCAACATATGGTCAAAGAAAGGGACTCCGGTTTCAATCTGGTGGTCACCTCGACCATCCAAATCAAGAGTCAGTTTGATGCTGGTTTCTTTGGTACTACGGTCGATCGTAGCGATCCGTGCCATGGAGTCCTCCAAAAAATTCAAAATTAGTCTTTTTTCAACCTGATCGAAACCGACTTGGCATGAGCTTCCAAACCTTCCAATTCCGCAATCTTAATAATATCTGCACCCAATCGGTTTAAGCCTGCTGCGCTAAAAGAGACCAGACTGGTTTTTTTGACAAAGTCTTCAGTTCCAAGCGGCGAAAAGAAACGT
>CBDUFN010000375.1:0-1819 GCA_965366475.1 uncultured bacterium
GACTTGATAATCATCTAAAAGGCACCTAGCTGGGAAGCCTCTTTTTAGGTTCCCATTACAGTCGACATTGGCTGTATAATAAAGAGAGGAAAAGAACAAAGGAGGTGCCATATGAAAACATTATACGCTGGAATTGATCTGCATTCAAACAATAGTCTCGTGGGGATTCTAGACCAGGATGACAAGCGCATCTTCCACAAGCGGTTACCCAACATGGCGGACGTCATTCTGGCTGAGTGCGAACCGTACAAAGAAGAACTCTCAGTCATTGTGGTTGAGTCCACTTATAACTGGTACTGGCTGGTGGACTGCCTTATGGATGTGGGCTACAGGGTGTTACTTGCAAATCCTGCCGCCATGCAACAGTACAAAGGACTCAAGCATGTCAATGACAAACATGACGCATTCTGGTTGGCACATATGGCTCGACTTGGCATTCTGCCTCAAGGGTATATCTACCCCAAGGAGGACCGTGCCTTTCGTGATCTGCTGAGAAAGCGTGGTCACTTGGTACGGTTGCGAACATCGTTAATCAACAGCCTCCAGGGAATCATCAGTCGAAACTGCGGCAGCAGTTTGAGCGCCAACAAGATGAAGCAGCGGCGTGAGAATCATGTAGCGCCACTCCTTCATGGTCAAGAGGATCTAGCCCTTAGTGGAGAGGTGTCCAAGGAGACAATAGATTTTCTCAGTGACCAGATAACCAGGATCGAGTCCCTGGTTTTCAAAAGAGTGAAGCTCCGCAAGCCATTTCAATGCTTGCTGAGCATGCCGGGTGTTGGCAAGATTCTTTCCCTGACAATCATGTTGGAGACCGGCACCATGGATCGTTTTGCCAACGTCGGCAACTTTACATCCTATTGTCGTAAAGTACCGTCCAGCTGGACGAGTAACGACAAAAAGAAAGGGAAGGGCAACACCAAAAATGGCAACAAGTATCTGGCCTGGGCCTTCTCCGAGGCAGCTGAATATGCGCGGCGTCATAATGATCTTGCCAGGTCATTTTTCAATCGTAAGGCAGCAAAAACAAACAAGGCGGTGGCGTACTGTGCACTTGGGCACAAACTGGCACGAGCCGCCTATTATATAATGAGGGATCAGGTAGATTTCGATGAGCAAAAACTCTTTGCGTAAGAGTTGGCCGGGCCGGTGAACCGAAAAAGGGGTTGGCTTGCAACCACTAGATTTGATTGGCAGCCGTTCCGACCAGTGATAACCGTCTTTTTTACCGCCTATACCGTGAGCCATTTTGGGGTTGGTCCACAACCATGAGATTTGAAAAAACAATTGGACGCGGTATGGCACCAATAATTTTCTGGGTCCGCAAATGCGGACAGGGGCCCGGCACATCAGATAATGGCTGTTCCGCTACGAGATAGCTGTAAGGTCTCTTCGCTCCACAGCCATTATCTTCGTGCCTTCGCCTTGATCCTGATGGGTGACTGGTGCGGTAAAAACGTTACCGACACGAAAACTTTGAAATATCGGGTGCGGCAGAAAGGGGTAATCACAAACGCAGGGAGAGTATCAGAGGGGGACCCATGCAGGGGAAAATGTATTTTTTTCCTTTACGGGGACCTATATCCCTTGACAAGGGGCCTTTTAATGGGTGACCCCTTTGATTGGGACTGTGCCTGAGTATGAACTCAAGCTTATCCTTGAATCTCTGCAACGGGGTCAGTTAACGGGGAGCGACCGGTTTCGTGAAGAGATTTTCTTAAAACTTGGTATTCGCTTTTCCAATAAGGGACCAGGACGCCCGAAAAAGACTTAAAAATAAATCTGACCCCTTTTTTCGTTGATGTTTTTAGGAATTAAG
>CBDUFN010000376.1:0-1794 GCA_965366475.1 uncultured bacterium
CACTCGGTCGAGTGAGACATCATGTTTTTTAGATGTATCATATTTCAGAAGAAAAGAATTACAATTCGAAGCCATTATTAATCAAGCCATCTTTTGACAAAGAGACTCTCTACTGTTTAACTTCATGCAACCTTATAAGACAAAAAAAAGCAGAGGAGCCCACATGAAACGCATCGCAGTACTCACCAGTGGTGGCGATTGTTCCGGGATGAACGCAGCAATACGTGCCGTGGTTCGCTCAGGCCTGAGCAACAACCTGGAAGTGATTGGTATTCAAAAGGGCTACCAAGGTCTGATCGACAGACAATATGAGCTCCTGACCACCAAGTCGGTGAGTGGAAAGCTACAGCTGGGAGGTACTTTCCTGCAGAGTGCACGTTGCCTGGAAATGTTCGAAGAACCAGGCCGACGTTTAGCAGCAGATAACCTGAAAGGATTGGGTGTTGAAGGGTTGGTTGTTATTGGAGGAGACGGCTCTCTTCGCGGCGCCAGCGAATTGCAAAAGAAGGGTATTGCAGTCATCACTATTCCGGCATCTATCGATAACGACATACCATTCACAGATATGTCGCTCGGTGTCGACACAGCCCTCAACAATATCCTGCACGCTGTCGACTGCCTCAAGGACACTGCGTCCTCACACGATCGAACCTTTGTCGTCGAAACAATGGGGCGCAACTGTGGCTACCTCGCTCTTGTCTCAGGCATCGCCTGCGGTGCAGAGTACGCTCTGATCCCAGAATCTACTTACAATATCGATGAAATCAGTGAACATTTACTAAGGCGCTTTCAGGAAGGACGGGACAATTCGATCATCATGATTGCTGAAGGGGCGGGAAAAGCGCAGGATGTCGCCGACCAGATCAAGGACCGCATCGGCTTTGAGACTCGCATCATGGTTTTGGGTCATTACCAGAGAGGCGGGTCACCGTCTTCTTTTGACCGATTATTGGCCGCACGTTTTGGTGTTACTGCTGTGGAAACGCTGCTCAAAGGTGAATCAGGAAAAATGCTCGGCCTCGCCTGCGGCTCAATTATCCACACAAACCTTGAAGAGGTTATCCAGAGTGGACGACGGAAAATCGATGCAACCCTGCTAAGACTTTCGGCGACGCTGGGAACCTAGGCTTGTTTGCAGCTATGTTTGACAGGGACAGAGTTAAGAATGTGCTGCAACGATAGCCTGGCCGAGAGCTAGACCACCATCATTCGGCGGGACCAGTGAGTGGGTAAGGACCTGAAAGCCGGACCGCTCAAGACGAGCCACGGCCAGTTTTGTGAGCAAGCAATTTTGAAAAACCCCTCCAGAAAGAACCACCAAAGAAAGACCCGAATGTTCACGAACTTGAGAGCAGACCTCTTCGATCATCATGGCCAGAGTGAGGTGAAACCTGCCGGACATCTCTGCGGCACCGCAGCCAGCAAGTCGATCATTGACGATCGCCTCAATCATAGGTAAGGGGTCAAAAGTTGTTTGACCTGCACTCTTGGACAACCTGTAAGGGTAGGCTCGCGACTGTAACGGATCAGCAACCATTTCCAACTGCATCGCTGCCTGACCTTCGAAGGAGACTTTTTGTTTCAAACCGATCAAAGCAGCGACCGCATCGAAGAGTCTTCCGCAACTGGAAGTCAAGGGAGCGTTGATACCCTTCTCCGTTGCCTGAGAAACCAGTCGCAACTCGCTTGAAGAGATACCTTTAAAAGCATTCAGGCCTTCTGGAATCTCACCATATAGTGACTGCAAATAACTCAATGCCATCCTCCAGGGCTCTTTTGTTGCAAGATCTCCTC
>CBDUFN010000377.1:0-1786 GCA_965366475.1 uncultured bacterium
GATAACAAAGGATGCATTTTTCCGACTTACCGGTAGTCCAACCGTAGTAAGTCTTCTTGTAAGGACAGGCCGAAACACACATCCGCCAGCCGCGACACTTATCCTGGTTGATCAGAACAATACCGTCTTCACCGCGCTTGTATATGGCTCCAGAAGGACAACTGGCAACACATCCGGCATTCAGGCAATGATTGCAGATGCGCGGCATATGGAAAAACACCATCTTCTCGATAGCAAAGAGTTGACGCTGTTCTTCCTCAGTGAGTTTCACCACACCGGGATCGTTGGCGGCATAGATATTGGAACCGGAAAGATCATCATCCCAGTTGGGACCCGCCTCAATTTTCATCGGTTTACCTGTAACCATGGAGACCGGGCGTGCGGTCGGTTGATCTTGGCCGGCCGGGGCATTGGTCAAATCTTCATATCGATGAGTAAAAGGCTCATAGTAATCGTCCATGGTCGGCAGGTTCGGGTTATGGAAAATCTTCCCTAAAGAGCTCCCACGACTACCGATCTTCAATTGCAGTGAATCGCCATTCTTTTCCCAACCGCCCTTGTACTGTTCCTGGTCTTCCCACTTGGTCGGATAACCGGTTCCCGGTTTGGTTTCTACATTGTTCCACCACATGTATTCGGCGCCCTTGCGATCAGTCCAGAGGTTCTTGCAGGCAATGCTGCAGGTATGGCAGCCAATGCATTTATCGAGGTGAAAAACTGATGAGACCTGTGCACGTATATTCATAGTCATAGCTCCTTTACCAGTTCGGCTCCCCTTTGAGTTTCCGCACCATGATGTAGGTATCGCGGTTGGCACCAGTAGGCCCCCAGTAGTTCCAGCCATAGCTAAACTGACCGTAACCACCAAGCATCAGGTTCGGCTTGAGCCGGATTCGGTTCAGGCTGTTATGTCCGCCTGCCCTCTTGTTGCCACGCAAGGGTGACTTCGGAACGCCAACGGTCCGCTCAGGAGAGTGGTAGAGGAAAGAGATTCCGCGCGGCAGTCGTGAACTGACCACGGCTCTGGTGACGACAACTCCATGGTCATTGTAGACTTCAACCCAGTCGTTATCGACAACGCCAATTTGCTCCGCATCCAGGTCATTAAGCCAGAAAGGATGGCAGCCACGAGAAAGAGTCAGCATACGGTGATTATCGCCGTAGGTGCTGTGGATACTCCACTTGCCGTGTGGCGTCAGATAATTAAGCATGATGCTCTTTTCATCTGTTTCAGTTGCCAGAAAATCCTGCAACGTTGAGTGGTCCGGTTTCGGTTTGTAGGTCGGGAGATGTTCGCCAGCCGCAATATAACCCTGATGATCCATGTAGAAATGCTGTCGTCCGGTCAGAGTTCGCCATGGGACCAGCTTCTCAACATTGAGGCTGTATGCAGAATAAGCACGGCCGTTGTTGGTCAAGCCACTCCAGATCGGGCTGTTCAGCAAGCGCCGAGGTTGTGCGGCAAGGTCAGCAAAGGTCGTACGGACCCCGCGATTATCAACGGCCAGGTCAGTCAACGGTAAGCCGACCTTCTTCTCTTCAGCCTCAAAAGCGCGAAAAGCAATCTCGCCGTTGGTCTCTGGAGCCAAAGTCAAAATAACGTTAGCGGCATCTTTGGCTTCCGCCAGCGAAGGATATTCTTCACCACCCCACGTCTCCGTCGGAGAGGTCTCTTTCAGCTCATCATAGAAATCATCGACAGCGAAGGTAAGTCCGTGGGCGCCTATACCATTCTTGCGGACCTCCGGCCCGTAAGAGATAAACCTCTTATACAGGTCGACGTAGT
>CBDUFN010000378.1:0-1750 GCA_965366475.1 uncultured bacterium
CGGCTCCCATGCGCATGGCTGCCGTAATCGACTGCTTCATCGCACGCCGGAAAGAAACACGACCTTCCAACTGTTGAGCAATATTCTGAGCAACAAGGCTGGCATCAAGCTCAGGCCTTTTGATCTCGTTGATATTGATCTGGATGTCTTTATTGGTCAGCTTCTTCAGCTCCTCGCGAAGTTTCTCAACTTCACTACCACCGCGACCGATGACGACACCAGGACGACTCGTGTGCAACGTGAGAATGACGCGCTTAGGCGTTCGCTCAACCACGACACGACTCAAGCCAGCTCGTTTCAATCGAGCTGACATATAGTTCCTGATCTCTTCGTCTTCGACCAGCTTCTCGGCAAAATCTTTTTCCGCGTACCAGTTACTGTCCCAGCCGCGAATAATGCCGAGTCTAAAGCCGATTGGATTTGTTTTTTGACCCAATTTCTTACCTGACTAAATTTAATTATCAGTCGTCTGTTTCTTCTTCTGCATCGTGTGTCGACACAACAACTGTCAAATGGCTCGTACGCTTGCGAATCCGCTGCGCACGACCACGCGGTGCCGGCCGGAATCGTTTGAACATTGGGCCTTCGTCCACCTTGATGAGGCTTACGACCAGGTCGTTCTCATCAAAGCGTTCGTCTGGATTCTTGTCCATCAGATTATGGACCGCCGACATGATAGTGCCTTTCACGGTGCCTGTTACCTGCTGGGGCAGGAAATTCAAAATGTTTAATGCCTCCGGCACACTTCTCCCTCGGACAACATTAACTACTGTCCGCATTTTGCGTGGAGAGGTTCTAATATGTTTGCGGATTGCTCTTGCTTCCATTGCCTGACACTCAGGGTTACATCGTGTATAAAATTACCTGCCTCTTCGATCTCGTTTTTCTCCGGCATGACCCCTGAAGGATCTCGTTGGAGAAAACTCACCAAGACGATGGCCCACCATGTTTTCAGTTATGTACACGGGGATAAATTGCTTACCGTTATGTACGGCAAAAGTGTGACCAACAAACTCAGGTGTAATCATCGAAGCCCTGCTCCAGGTCTTGACGACTTTCTTTTTGCCCGTCTGGTTCAACGCATCAACTTTGCGCTGAAGTTTGTAATAAACAAATGGGCCTTTTTTAAGCGAACGTGCCATACGTTATTCTTCGATAGTCGGTCTGTAGACCTTACTTGGTTCTGCGTCTGATGATGTATTTGTTTGAAGGCTTACGCTTCTTGCGCGTTTTGTACCCTTTGGCCGGAACGCCAGTAGGCGAACGAGGATGACCTCCAGATGCCTTGCCTTCACCACCACCCATCGGGTGATCGACCGGGTTCATGGCAACGCCACGCGTCTTCGGACGAACACCTTTCCAGCGGTTGCGACCTGCTTTACCCAGGTCAATATTCATGTGCTCCGGATTACTTGTCGTGCCGATCGTCGCCATGCAGGTTACCGGTACCATTCTGGTCTCACTTGATGGAAGCTTGAGGATAGCAAACTTACCTTCACGCGCCGTAAGCTGTGCGTAGGTTCCGGCAGAGCGAGCAAGCTGAGCGCCTTTGCCTGGCTTCATCTCAATCGCGTGCACAAACGTACCAACAGGAATATTCGCAAGCGGCAAGCAGTTGCCCGGCTCAGGAGAAGCATCCGGCCCGTTCTGGACCTTCATCCCAACTTTCAATTCATTAGGAGCGATGATATATCGCTTTTCTCCATCCGCATAAACCAGCAGGGCGATTCGTGCTGACCGGTTGGGGTCA
>CBDUFN010000379.1:0-1641 GCA_965366475.1 uncultured bacterium
TTTCCCTGAAGACCGTCGTAAAGAAGAAGTACAGATCTACGTCGACCGCTGCCTCAATCAGTTGGCTGCCAGCGAGGTTCACGTTGGTCAATACTACCTGCGCACCGAGTCTTATAACGCATCCATCAACCGCCTCGCAGGTGTTATTGAGAAGTACCCAAACTATTATGAGCGCGACAAAGCATACTTCCTCCTCGGTCAGGCTTACTTGAAGAATGGCGAAAAGGAAGAGGCTGTGGCTTCATTCAACACTCTTTTTGATGATTATGTAGGCAGTGAGTACATCCTCGACGCACAGCGATTCATCGAAAAGAATTACTGAGCTGTCATTGCTGTAAAAAGATTAAAAAGCCCATCCTCCCGGATGGGCTTTTTGCGTTTCAGGCCGCACAGTTGAGGACAGCTTGATACATACTGCATACTGTATATTTTAACTTGACTTGCCGGATGCCCCATACTATAAAAATGTTCTATTTTGTATACGGATACCTGTTATCCGTCTGCCCGAGAGAACAAGTCTTATGACCTGTCCTTCTTAGGGTTTGATGAAATGAACCCTAAATCTGAGAATTTCTGTATTAAAGAGAACGTCATCGTCGAAGCAAAAGGACAGCGTTTTAATTTTAATCTTTTTCTCGACAAGCAATTCAAAATTCGGGAGATATCCCGGATAAATTCCATCATGGAGGAGAGAGCATGTCCGATTACGGAACCCTAGAAAGTCGCGTTCGTCGCAAGTCCCTGCTCAACAAAGTCATGAAGCCTGAAGATACGATCAAGTTCTTCAGCAACGGGCAGAACCTGGTATGGTCCGGTTTTACTCCGGCCGGTTACCCTAAAGCGGTACCTATCGCTTTGGCTGACCACGTCGAAGCTAACAACCTGCAAGGTCAGTTGAAGTTCAACCTCTTCATCGGCGCATCTGTTGGTGCTGAAACAGAAGACCGTTGGGCAACCCTCGACATGATCGATCGCCGCTGGCCTTACCAGACCGGCAAGAACATCGCCAAAGGCATCAATGCTGGTAAAATCCGCATGGGTGACAAGCACCTCGGTCACTTCGCTCAGGATATCAGCTACGGTTTCTACACAGACAATGGTCGTTACGATATCGGTATCTTCGAAGTTTCTGCAATCACTGAAGACGGCAGCTTGGCGCTGACCAGCTCTTGCGGTATCGTTGCTGAAGCGATCGGCCTCTGCGACAAGATCATCCTCGAAGTCAACACCGGGCAACCTTCCTTCGAAGGCATGCACGACATTCACATGCAGAACAAGCCACCAAATCGTGCACCGTTCCTGATCACTTCTGCTGACAGCCGTATCGGTACTCCATATGTTCCTTGCGACAGCGACAAAGTTATTGCAGTTGTCGAGTCAAAGAACCGTGACAAGGGCCGTGCCTTTGCCGACATGGACGACACCTCAGAAGCAATCGCCGGCCACATCATGGAGTTCTTCGCTCACGAAGTGAAGCGTGGCCGGTTGCCAGAGAACCTGCTGCCGCTGCAGTCGGGTGTTGGCTCCATCGCTAACGCTGTTGTTGGTGGTCTGGCTAAAGGTCCTTTCTCGAACCTGTCGGTTTACACCGAGGTTCTGCAGGACACCATGCTCGACTTTATCGACGGTGGCAACCTGAAC
>CBDUFN010000380.1:0-1614 GCA_965366475.1 uncultured bacterium
AGCATGTTGACCAGCTTAACTGGGGCACTACGTGAGAAAGAACCGTTGGAGACTGTCTCGCCGGAAAGGCTTACGCCGTGGATTTTTGGCACGCAAGTGTCTACATCACTCTTCAGGTTCGCCTTCCAAAGGAGATTCTTTCCGACAATATCAAGAGAACCGAAATCGATACGCGCCTCGCGATAAGTCAGAGCAGGGCTTCCGGGTGTCCAACCGGACACTTTATCACCGAGCTCTTTAGTCGTACCATTCCAGCTAAAGGCTTTAACAACATCCCAATCACGAATTTCAACCCAGGTTGAGCCACCATCGATCGAAACGAGATATTCTATATCTGACTTTCCGAGACACGCGCTGCCTGGGATTTCATCGTAAACCTTAAATGTGACAGCAGTAAAAAAGGCATCTGTACTCGCAGGAGTGATGGCTTCTGTCTCTTTCAGAACAATACCACCACCTGTTTGCCTCTCAATCCGGAAAGTAATATCGTTGTAATCCATATCACCGCCCCCAGAGAGGTCTTCCCAACTAAGAATCCACTGGTTGGGTTCATTTTCGGGAGCAGCAACGATTACATGACTGAACTTCTCATCAGTTGCAACAGGGAGGGAATACGTCCCCGACATATCCAGATCAAAGATGCCCGCACCATAATCAGTTGCGCTTGTGTCGGGATCAACTGTGGGCCTCAACCTCCACAACCCACCAGCATCCAAAAAACCTTTCGGATTATTTAAGCACTTTTGTTCGTTGGTTGGCCCAGGATCACCATCTTGGTCAATATCCAATGGATTGATTAGACCTCCATCATTATTGGGAGTGCCAAGAAGATAGCTTCTAGGTGAAGTGGAATCACAGGCAGTAAAAGTATCCGGGTTCCATGCCTTCTTTGTATAACGAATATTTTTGGCAATGTCATCTGCATCATCAGAACTAAGGTCATCAGTGCTCCAATCACCTGAACTACTGGCCGCCAGCCAAAAAACAATCTGTGTCCCTGCTGCAAAACGCCCTACAGATTTACGCATATCAAGCGGCGTCAAAAAACCGTCGCGATCAACAACAAAAGCCCCTTCGCCGTGGAGATCTTTAAAATCAGCAAGTTCAGTCTCTGTGGTCGGCTCTCGAAAACTTGGTGAATTTACCGTCCCGAAATTCAGTTCAAGAATGCCATTGCCACCGTCACTGCCATCTTGAACCTTTCCAAAGAGCGGATGTTTTTCACTATCCTTGATATTCTTCCATCCAAGAAAATCTCCGTTTGCATCGACAGCACTATTATAAGAGATCCATCCTAAAGTCGATTTATAGCCAGCATCCTCGTAAAAAAAACTAGCCCAGACTTCTTGTTCAAAAGGGATGACAATATTTTCAGGGTCAATTGCGGAAACGCCCGTTTGCAGAGTGAGAGCACCGTCATCACCAACGGCAACATTATGCCGCACAAAATCTGTTGCGACAAAGCCGCTGGAGAAAGGCTCTGTCACCTCTCCAGAACAACTGTCAGGCAAGCTAGCAGCATTGACGACAACCGAGGCAAAAAAAGTGGCAAAAAAGAATACTAGTAAATCTATTGCTAGACAACTTTTTATTAGTTCTAATACCGTAGACACA
>CBDUFN010000381.1:0-1587 GCA_965366475.1 uncultured bacterium
GGGGGAACGTGGAGATTCTCTCTCCGGAGGGCAACGTCAGGGTGTTTCTATCGCCCGGGCAGTGATCAAGGATCCACCGATACTACTGCTAGACGAGCCGACCGGGTCAATGGACCATACCAGTGAAGAACAGGTGAAGCAGGAGTTTCGCAAGTTTGCTGCCGGCAAAACCGCCGTCGTGGTGACTCACAGGACGTCACTTCTTGAAATGGTTGACCGTATTCTCGTTCTGGATGCCGGTAAACTGGTGGCCGACGGCCCCCGTGACCAGATAATCGAAGCGTTGCGCTCCGGCAAAATCGGGAGGGCCACATGATCTCGAAAGCCCTCGACAGGCTTTTTACCGCACTTCTTCCGGTTCGTGAAGATCGTGAACCGCGCTGGGAGATGGATGCTGATTTTGCGCGTACCGATCAGGAGCCTCTCAGGGCTCGAGCCTTACTCTATGTCGGCGGTCTGATCTTTTTCTGTTTGTTGATCTGGGCAACTTTTGCCCAACTCGAGGAAGTGACCCGCGGCGAAGGCCGAGTTATCCCGTCACGACAGTTGCAAATCATCCAGGCTGTTGATGGTGGGGTTGTCTCTGAAATAGCTATTAAGGAAGGTCAAACTGTAACCGAGGGGCAGTTGCTGCTGCGGATTGACCCGACCCGTTTTGTTTCGTCTCTCCGTGAAAATAGGTCTCAGTACTTGGCTCTGCTTGCTAAATCCGAGCGACTGATGGCCCTTTCCGAAAAGCGGTCATTTCGTCCTCCCTTAGAGGTCATTGAAGAAGACCAGGCGCTTCTCGCGCAAGAGCAAACTCTTTTTAACTCGAGTCGCCGTGAACTTGACGCTCAACTTGGAATCGCCCGACAACAGTTGCAACAACGCAACGATGAACTGCGGGAAGCCGAAGCAAATGTTAACCAGTTGAACCGTCGCTATGAATTGATCGATCAGGAACTTGCCGTGACCAGCCCTTTGGTAGGCTCAGGAGCTGTTTCAGAGGTTGAGCTTTTGCGTCTGGAAAGAGAGGTTGCTCAGGTGCGTGGAGAACGCAACCAGGTTGAGGCAAAGATTGACCGGGTCGGGGCGTCCATCGACGAGGCAAAACGCAAGATACAGGAAGTGGAACTGACCTTTTTCAACCAGGTCCGTCGGGAGTTGTCGGAAGTTCAGTCAAAACTCGGTAGCCTGACCGAAGAAAAGACAACTCTCGCTGACAGGGTCAAGCATGCAGATGTCAAGTCTCCTGTCAGGGGGACAGTCAAGCGCCTTCTCATTAATACTTTGGGTGCAGTGGTGTCGCCAGGCAAGGAAATTATCGAAATCGTGCCCCTCGACGATGCCTTGATCCTGGAAGCAAAAGTCAGTCCGAAAGATATTGCTTTTTTACACCCAGGGCTGAAAGCTCAGGTTAGATTCACGGCTTATGATTACGCGGTCTATGGTAGTCTCGAGGCTGAAGTCGAGCAGATAGGTGCCGATACCGTGATTGATGAACGTGGCAATGCCTTTTACATGGTGCGGGTACGCACCTTGAAACCGAAACTTGGCGACGAACTGCCGATTATCCCCGGTATGGTTGCACAGGTTGATATTATT
>CBDUFN010000382.1:0-1570 GCA_965366475.1 uncultured bacterium
GGGCCTAAGCTTTCATATGTCTCTTGCATTGGAATAGTTCACGAAATATTAAAGTTCAAATAAATATCCTTATTAGCTCTCTTCGATGAGAGTTCTTGCAATCCTTCCTTTAAACTTTCTCTTTAATAAGATGGTTGATGTTCCTATTTGAAACAGCTATTGTGCCGGTCTATTTTTGCGACAGGCCTTTTGTGGCTCATCGTTTTTGAGCTTTTTACGTAGAGAAGCCTTATGCCCAAAGCCCTTGACCCCATAATAACAGACACAATTTCTGAAGAAGAGCAGCGTCTTGTTGTGATCTGCCAAGCAGCAGATCGATACAACCGTGACCGCACTGAACAGATCCGTAGTCACGGTCAAAAAATAAAAGTTTTAAAAACCGATCGGCTCAACAGCAATAATCCTCGTGAAATCGACAAGCTGACCTTTGAAATCGATCGACTCTCCCAATACCACCCAGCCAAGTACCTGATACCTTTTGAACAAGTGTCGACGCCATATTTGGCCGGTGTCACGATCAATGATGACGACCCCCGCATTGGTCGTAAACATATTCTTTTGGGTAAGCAGAGCTTGATGGACGGCTCCAGGGTGGTGGTAACCGATTGGCGCAAGGCTCAAATATCTAAACTTTATTACGAATGGGAAGAGGGCGAAGAGTACGAGGACGATATTGGCGATCGTGAACGTAGCGGAACAATCGATCAAAAGATTGCCTATGGCATCTTGACGCGCGAGTTGTTTAGTCTGAAAACTGGAACCGGTACTTTTGAAAAACGTGACGGGCTTTGGTGCGATGCGGGCCAACAAAACTCCAGTGTTGTTAAAAAAGAGAGCAGCGGTGACCATCGTATGGTCGATATTGTTTCTCTTATTTCGCCAGAGCAGTTTGCATTGATCACACGCAAGAGTGATGGCTGCCTTTACCTGACCGGTGGTGCGGGATGCGGTAAAACGACAGTTGCGCTGCATCGACTCTCTTACCTGATCTTCAACCAACCAGAGACTTTCCGTGCGCAGCGCTGTCTGGTGGTTATGTTCAATAAATCACTGCGCAACTATGTCAAGAAGACCTCGGTCGATCTTTTAACCCCTCAGATGCCGGTTGAAACCTTTCACTCCTGGGCTATGAAGGCCATGCGATCGTTTGGTCTTACCGTTTCCTTTACAACAAAGGGGGAGGGTGGTCTTACCGCCCTAAAGAAAAGTTCCGGTATTTATGAAGCCTTGCTGGAGTATGTCGCTACAACAGGCAGGGAGTCGCTTCTTGAAGACCTCGGCGCCTTTTATGCGGACACGAAACTGTGGAATCGACATTTAGGCTCAGTTCCTCACCTTGATGCGTTGAGCAGGCAGGGGCGAAAGCTTTTGGACGGAGACCATGCCGAGATTTCTTTTGATGATGCCGGGGTATTGATTCTTCTTGCGCAATTGCGTAATCCGGGGTTGGAGTTGGCCGATGCCATTGGTTGGTACGATCATGTGCTGGTCGATGAGGCACAAGATCTCTCGCTAGTTGAATTGCACGCCTTGATGTTTGCAACAACGCGCCGGAGAAGTTTAACGGTTT
>CBDUFN010000383.1:0-1569 GCA_965366475.1 uncultured bacterium
AAGCTTATTCGGCTGGAATTACCCCGATCATGATTACCGGTGACCATAAAACCACAGCTTTTGCCATCGCTAGGGCTCTTGGAATGGCAGAAAGTTATGAGGAGTGTCTCACAGGATCGGAAATCGACGCATTCTCTGACGATGATTTCGTAAAGAACATTCATAAATACAAAATTTTCGCTAGAGTTTCACCTGAGCATAAAGTGAAAATCGTAAAAGCGTTCAAAGCCAATGGCAACGTTGTCTCGATGACCGGTGATGGTGTCAACGACGCCCCATCACTTAAAACGGCTGACATTGGTGTCGCCATGGGCATCACTGGAACCGACGTGTCCAAAGGCGCAGCGGACATGATTCTCACAGATGACAACTTTACAACCATTATCCACGCCATAGAAGAAGGCAGAAACATTTACACCAATATCCGAAAGGCTGTTGTTTTCCTGTTATCCTGCAACCTTGGTGAGGTCGTTGCAATTGTTGCATCTATCCTGTTTTTCTGGCCAATTCCACTTTTACCGACCCAGATCCTCTGGATCAATCTCGTCACCGACACCCTTCCAGCAATAGCACTTGGTGTCGACACGGGTGACAAAGATATCATGAAACGTGCACCTCGTGATCCCAAAGAAAGTTTCTTCGCAGGAGGAGCATGGGCAAAAGCGGCACTTGGTGGCTTACTCATTGGTGGTCTGACATTGCTCGCTTTCTACCTTGGCATCCACGAGACTGGTTATACTCTGAATTCTAAGGATATTTCTGCAGAAGCCATGACGCATGGACGAACTATGGCATTTGTTGTTCTAGCTGCATCACAACTGTTCTACTCACTTTCGATGCGTCATTTTGATAAGTCCATTTTTGAAGTCGGTATATTTACCAACAAATTATTGCTCGGAGCAATCGCAATGGGTATAGGATTACAGGCATTGCTTATAACCATTCCATTTACTGCTAGAGCGTTCAAAGTGGCTCCCCTTACAATAGCATCGTGGGGAACAGTCATTGGTTTATCCTTGATTCCACTCATACTCGCTGAAATCATCAAATGGGTTCGAAGGTTACTAAAGAAAAGTAAATTAGTGGCTTAAAATAAGAAAGGGTTGTTCCAGAAGAAATTATATTCTTCAGGAACAACCCTTTTTGTTTGAGTTCAAAAAATTAAAAAGCGCCATGTGCCGAAGCACATGACGCCAAGTAAGACTATCTTACTACTGAGATATTCTCAGCTTGAGGACCTTTAGGACCTTGAGCTACTTCAAAAGTAACCGCTTGGCCTTCTTCTAAAGTTCTGAAACCGTCAGAGTTGATTTGTGAAAAGTGAGCGAAAACATCTCTGCCGTCTTCTCCTGTAATAAAACCAAATCCTTTGTCTGAGTTAAACCATTTTACTGTACCATTCATCATAATGTGTACCTCCTAATTTTTTTTCTTAAATCTTGTAATACGAATAACATTCTAATTAGGACGACACGATGAATCTGTACCCTCTATAATACATGTTAATTCTACTTACTATTCATTTAAGCAATAACTTATGATAACACCTATCCAAACTATTGTCAACAG
>CBDUFN010000384.1:0-1501 GCA_965366475.1 uncultured bacterium
GCCTTCAATGTAGTGACAAAATAATTAATCAGGTCTTGCATCGGACAGATTGCGGTGATATATAGGATACATGTTTATCCGAAAAGTCCTGCACAAAAACAAGAAAAACCGCAAGGAATACTTCACATACAAATTGGTTGAGTCGGTGCGGACAGAGCGAGGACCCCGGCAAAGGGACGTGCTCAATCTGGGCGTCAGCTTCAAACTGCCTGAGGACCAGTGGAAGGACCTTGCCAACTGCATAGAGACAGAGCTGACCGGTCAGCGTGCTCTCTTTGACTATCCAAAAAAGTTAAGGGTGCTGGCAAGAAAGTATGCAAGAACAATCACACATCAGCGATCAGAAGCAATTGATGAGCGACAGGATATCCCTGCCGATTACCAGGTCGTTGACGTTAACAGCGTGGATAGTGAAGATGTTCGCACCGTCGGCGCCGAGCATGTCGTGTATGAGACAATCAAGGAGCTTGGCTTGGACCGGAAGCTGAGAAGCTTCGGTTTAACCAGAATGCAGTTGTCACTTTCTTTGGGCATGATTGCCGGGCGGATGATATTTCCTGGATCTGAGAGAGCAACTCATCAGTGGCTGTTGGAACGTAGTGCTCTGGATGAACTGATGGGTGTGGATCTTTGTGGAGTATCTTTGGATAGTGCTTACAAAGCCGCCGATCTTTTATTGAAGCATAAAGAGGCTATTGAGGAACATCTGCGCCAGACAGAGGGACAGTTGTTCGGGCTGGACGAGAAGATCATTCTGTATGACTTAACCAACACGTTTATTGAAGGAACAGGCAAGTTCAACGGCAAGGCTCGCTATGGCAGGTCAAAGGAGAAGCGAAGCGATTGTCTTTTAGTGACCTTGGCCCTTGTTCTGGACGTACAGGGCTTTCCCAAGAAGAGCCGTATCTATGAAGGCAACATTAGCGAGCCGAAAACGCTTGAACAGATGATCAAGGGCCTATCGGCTGGAGAATGTGGCCAGGATCCGCTATTGATGCCAATGATCATTTTGGACGCCGGCATCGCCAGTGAGGACAATATCAAATGGCTCCGAGACAAAGGTTACCGTTACATCGTCGTTTCCCGAAAAAAGAAAAAAGCAATTCCACCGGGCGTCACCATGGCGGCGGTCAAACGAAACGATAAGGGTGACGTTCTGGTTGAAGCTGGCCTATGTCACAACCCAGACACGGAGGAATTCGAGCTATACTGCCATTCGGTTGATAAGGAGAAAAAAGAAGAAGGCATCAAGAGCAGGTTCCAGGGCCGGCTTGAATCTGACTTGATGACTGCGCGTAACGCGCTGAATAAAAAATACGGAACCAAGAATTACGAGAAGGTCATCGAGAGAATCGGCCGTCTAAAAGAACGCTACCGATCAGTAGCAAACGGATACAAGATAACCATTGTAAAGGACCCTGGTACGGACAAGGCAAAGGACATCAAGTGGTCTCGCACTAAACGGGAAAAGACCAGCGGTGTCTACTGCCTTAGAACGGAT